>DCUI01000078.1 GCA_002327785.1 Phycisphaerales bacterium UBA2218 | reverse complement strand
CCCCCCCAGACGGCTGCAAGGCCACGACGTGCGCCGACAAAGGCCTTCTCAGCCTTTTGCAACTCGATCCGGCTTGTGGAAAGTGCGACGCTCGCGCGAAGTCCATCCACAGGGGAATCCCGGCCGGCCTCGACTCGCTGCGCGACGGCCGACTGCGCCTTCCGCGAGAGATCGACCAGCTTCTCAAACAACGCGACACGCTCCTGTGCGGCCAACACGGTCACGAAGGCCTGCGTGGCCTCACGGGCCACATCCAGCCGGGCGGATTCATAGTCCCACCGGGTCAACTGCCCGGCGAGTTGTGCCACACGCGTTCGCTTTGCGCGTTTGCCCCCCAACTCAATGGGCTGACCAATGCGAATCGTCGTTTCGGCAGCATCGAATCCACTGCGATCTCCGCTGCCGGCGAACTCCTCGATTTCAATCTCCAGCTCGGGGTTTGGCGACAGCCCCGCCTGCTGCGCGCGGGCATCAGCGGCTCGGAACTCATAAGGATAAGTCCCCAGTTCCGGGTTGCGCGACAGCGCCAGCACCAGAGCATCGCGCAGGGTGATGACGCCGGCCGGCTCAGCAATCCCCGGCGTCTCCGGCGCGCCGCATCCCGCAATCACCGCCCCGGCTTCACGTTCGACGAGAGGCGTGCCACGAGCCGAAGCAACCGGAGGCTGGTCCGACATCCGGCAGCCCCCCGATGCGGCCAGGATCGCCACAAAAAGAACGCACCACTTTGGGTACATCAAGAGCACTCCCACAATCAGCAACGCCCTTGCCTGAGGCAAGCAGACGCCATTCCTCGTCCGGCAGATGGAGTATCTGCACAGGGCCACGAATCAGCGATTGGGAGAGATCACACCAGTAGAATGACGCCCTGAAGTGGAGTGTTGCGGGAAAGGTAGAGCCAGGATGATGGCGGTGCAACGGAACCCGAGGCATCGAAAACACCCCAGACCCATGCGACAGGCGGGCGAGTCGAAACGGAGGCGGGGCTCCCCTTGGATCTCTGTGATACAGGGCGATAGTCTCCTGCTCCAATGAGAAGCGGGATGTCGGTGCAAGGCCGGCGGTGTATACCGTCAACATGCGAGTGGTTGTCGGCATCGAGGCCGGCAGGACCTTGATCGTATGCAAAGGAGCCGTCCGCACAATGGACATGCCCGGCAGGCTCGATCGCCACATGGCCGTCGTCACCAACGCACAACACCATCGCCTGCGGGATGTTCAACACAGCCAGCAACAGCAGAAATAACAGAATTGTACGATGCGTGTTTCGCAACGGCATCAGGTGCATCCAATCATTCAAATCCAATGGGCCGCGGGTCCGATCCGAATCCAGCCCGCACCCATGTATTCTACACCGCCAGGCCGCGTCGGTTCACGCCAAATCCCGCGATTCCCGCACCCGGCGGCCGATTCCCGCCCTTGCGCAGCGCCCAAAGTGCCGGGGCCCCCACCTCACAGGGGCGCAGACCCCGGAAACAACCGCCTCAAATCCGCCTCTGCATGACTCAGACAGTCATTTTCACAGCTCTGGGGCGACGTAGTCCCCTTCGTAAAAGCGTACACAATCCATCCAGAGGACGCCTGCGGCAAACCCCACGTGGAACGTAATACTGCCCGGAGCGACATCCTGAGTGAACACAGGCGTCGTGATGCTGTATTCGGCCCATTCGTCCGTCATGGTGAGGATCTGCTCGCCGTATCCCGTCCATGGATCGGCATCCAGTTCCGGCTTGAAGTTGATCTGCCGTGTGCCCTGGTCACACTTGAGAAAGGCGGAAAGCGTGTACTTCTTGCCTTGCTGAAAGGTGTGGCCCGCATGCTTGATGTGGACGTCCCAGAAATTGGCGCCTGCGGCCGCGACCGTCACCTGCATGCAGAATTGGCCCTCGATCGGATCGGTCTGAACCGCTTCGATAGTGCCGGTATTGATGGCCCACGGCGCGACGACGCCATCCTCGAAACCGCCATTCGCCAGCAGGTTCTCATATGCCTTTTCGACGAGGCAGCCGACGCGAATATCGTCGATGTAGATCGTTCCGGAATCCCCGGTCGTGGGGTTCGTCCGGTCGCCCACTCCGACATACAACCTCTTGACCTTGGCCGGATTCACGCCGGCGAAGCTGCTCAGCGGGACCCTCACCTCTGTCCACGTGCCCGCCGTCACCACATCGGGATCGTTCGCGACGGCGCTCTTGCCGGTGCTATCCTCGACGATCACGTAGAAGTTCTGCGGGCTGTTGTGCATCGGCGAGCTGATAACCGCTCCTTGCCAGGTGCTGCTTACACTGCCCGTCGTCGCGATGCCTTCGAACTGGAAGGTCCGATCCACGCCCGCCTCGTGCGAGGTCACCGCGATGCCGATGTAGACCGGCGAGGTCATGGCGCTGGTGCTCGTGCCCAACGGGTTCCAGGCATTGCCGTTGCTCGACACGTAGCCCGTGAACGTATCGGCCACCCTCTCGATCTTGACCCAGTAGGGAGGCGCAAGGACCCCGGCGCTGTCGCTGCTGGCCGAGTCGCCATCCGTGTTCATCCGGTACTGGAATGCGGCGCCGTTGCCGCCGCCGCCGGTAATGGCCATCATGGCGTGTGCCGAGCCGCCGTTGAGGCTGTCGCGAATCATCACGCCGCCCTTGGCCCACGTGTTGGACCCCGTGCCGTTGCTGACGACGCGGGCAACCATCGTGCCGTCGCCGGTGAGCGTCTTGAAGGCAAACGTGAACTCGTCGGACGCGTACCAGATGTCCGCGCCGGCACCGGTGAGGGTCATCTTGCCGCCGGCCTCGGTGACGGCAACCTCACCCACGGCCGGGTAGCCCCGGACGTACAGAACCAGATCGGTCACGCCGTTGGCCGTCCAGTCCCACGCGGGCGAGAACTCCCGGTATGCCTGGCTGTAGAACGGCGAGAGGGTGTTGTCGTATTTGAACGGCATGGACTGACTGCCGCTGTTCGTGATCGTCCGCATGGCGAACGGCGCCTTGTCGTATCCAACCTGCGAGCCGCTCGCACCGTCGGTCAGGCCGTCGATCCAGGTGTGCCAGATTGTGGTGCCGCCGTCGACATCGTCATCGTAGCTCTCGAAGTCGTCCACGACGAAGTGATCCGTGGTGGTGAAGCTCCAGAGGTCGCCTTCTCTGGAGGTGATCGTCGCAGCCTCATTGACTTCATCGACCCTCCAGTAATACTTCGTGCCGTATTGGAGAGTGTCGACCTGGTAGCTGTTGGTGGTCATGGTTTCGGCCGGAGCCGTCCCCTCGGCCACGGCCTGCTTGTCGTCGCTGAAATACACCGTGTGCGAGACGGCCTCTCGCCCCGGTCGCCAACTCAGCGCCGGCTCCAAAGAAATCCCGTCAGCCCCGTGTGCCGGTTGGGGCGCCCGAGCCACTACGGGGATGTGCGTGAAGCGAACCTCGCTCAGACCGGCCTGCGAGAAGATATTGCCCCACGCGTTCTCGATCACGAGACGCACGAACCTTGCCTGTGCCCCGGTCATATCGAACGTCGTGCCCGTCTGGCCGTTCTGCCCGGCGGCGCGAGGAACTTCCACGGTGCGCAGGGTGCTCCAGCTCTCGCCATCCAGGGAGTACTCGATCACAACGCTCTTCGCGCCAAACCCGATGGCGGGCTCCATCCTCTGGTTCGAGTTCCAGATCGTCATGTCGAGGAGCTGGTAGGCCCGGCCGAACCGATACTGGATCCAGGCCGGCAGCGTCTGGTCCAAGGCGCTGAGCCACATGTCCGTATCCGTGTTGGAGTGTTGACCGCCGGTAAGACCGGAGCCGTCGACCGTTCTTTCCGGTCCCATGTCCTCGGCGGAGGAGCTTGCCGTCGCCGTCACGCCCGTAATCGTATAGGCATAAGGCTCCGCCGTGAAGCTCCAGACATCCCCTCTGATGACGGTGTAGTCGGGGGCTCCGTTGACCTCGTCGATTCTCCAGTAGTAGGTCTTGCCGTATTCGAGCAGGCCCTCCGGATCGAAGGCGGCATCCGTCCGGCCCGGACCGACGAGAACCCCCCCTGGATTCGCAGCACTGGCGGCATTGACGTCCTCCACAGATTCCCCAAAATAGACGTCATGCTGGACAGCATACTCGCCGGGAGTCCAGCCAAGCACGACCTCGCGGGGTACATCGGTGGCCCCTACGGCAGGACTCGGCTCCTTGGCCGCTCCCGGAATTACGACCCCGATCTCCACATTGTCGATGTGAATACTTCCCGTGGTGCCGGCAGAGGCGTCGCTGGAGATGAACAGGTTCCCGATGCTGGTGGTAAAATTCGCATTGGTGACCGTGCCGACCACGTTGCCGTTCAGAGTGACCGTGATCACACTGCCGTCTTGCTCCAACACGATGGTGTTGTACTGTCCTGCATTGGTCTGCGCATTATTGAAGGCGACCCAACCGGCGGAAGGCCAGTTGCCGTCGAGGGAATTCGCGTAGTTCAAGGGACCGCCGGTGTAGCAGTAGACCTCGACGTAGGCATTGCTTCCCGGGGGGCGGATCTGGATGTGGAAGTTGAAAACATCGTCATTCTTGAAGTCGCAGGAGACTCGGGTTTCCCCGGAAACGGGTCGGGAGATGCCGCACCGCACCCAATCCGCGGCCCCCGTCGTACCGGCGACGAGGACCTCGTTGTCTACAATTTGGGACGTAACGGTCCCAGTCGTGGCAATCGTCCAGCCATTCCCTACGTTGCCATTGGGCCTGTTGAAATCGTCCTTGAAAGGGGTTCCCCAGGCGTTGGCAAGCGAGAGCATACAAACAAACACGGTGAAACCTCGGATCTTAGCCATTGTATTTCTCCTTGCAGAAAAAACGGAACGTCACGTTGTCAATTCGCCACCATTCGTATTCGCCTCTGTCCATGCCCCAACATCACTGAACTGGTTGTTGTTGAACTGCCGGATTTCGTTGAACAGATGTCTGTTGTATCGACGCCGGGCCTGCAGCGACCACAATATAGACCCCCGACCGCAGAAACAATGCTCCTGGAAATCCCCTCGTCCCATAAGATCTGCGTGCCGGACTTCATAACACCCACCTGCACCATCACCCTGGTCGGCCATGGCGCCGACACCGCTCCCAACCGCGTTTACGAATCCCGCAATACCCCTTTTATCGGATATCACCGGTAAGGCTCCATAATATACAACCTGAATCTCAGTGTCAAGTGCAAAGCGTATTCCCGGATCGGCCGTCGCGAGGTAATCTGGGGATGGCGACGATTCCAGCAGGCAGGCAAGAAACCGCCCTTCCAGCGGCATCCGGTCGGACTTCCTCGCCGCTCGTCAAGAGAAAAGGGGATGCCGCGTGCGTCATCCGGTCACAACATCCCGGATGACGCATGGCATCCCCCGAATCCATGCAACTATTCATCTATTGGGGCCCACGACGACGGGCCGGTGCAGCCTGTCGCCTGCGCCACAGTCGGTCACTCCTTTCACGGTGCAATGTAGACCTGTCCCGTCCGGCCGACGAGACCCGCCACCTCCGCCTCGGACAGGGCCCGATTGTACAGGCGGACATCGTCAATCATGCCGTGCATGTACTCACTTCCGGAGCAATTGCCGATGCGGAGTTCCTGGCCGGATTTCATGAACAGAGACGTCCCGGAGAAGGTCGCGGTCGATGCCAGTGCGCCCTCCAGGTACATATAGGCCCGTTGGCTGGCGTTGTCGATCACGTAGGTGATGTGGCGCCAAACACCGGTGCCGACGACGCCGCCCTGGGACGCGACGATGTCCACAGAGGTGTTCAACCAGGCGGTGCCGTTGCCGATGTCGCCATGAACACGGGTGGCTTCGACCTTCACGTCGAACGTGTAGTCGCTGTTGAACCGAGTCCCAAGGATGGCCCGGAGGGCCGACACATCGGCGACGTTGACCCACGCCGCAACGGTGAACGAGTTCATCGCCAGGTCGCTGGCGTAGGGCACCGTGACGTACTGCAGGTCGGCGGTCATGTTGAGAGCCTGCCCGATCTTGCCGGCGATGTAGCCGGGCGAGCCGCTCGGCGTACCATAATGGGCGCCGGCGGAGTCCTTGGCGTCCCCGTCGAACTTGTACCAGGCGACCAGACCCGTCGTGCCCGGATCGACCGGCGTAACCGTTGCGCCGGTCGTCGGGTACAGGCGGATCTCATCGATGAACAGCTCGCCCATGGCCCCGCTGCCTTCGACACCGACTGCCAGCTTGGTAACCTTCTTCAGGTTGACGCCCGTGGAAGCCAGATCGATTGTCCAGGGCATCCAGGCCGCGATCTTCAGGTCGGCCGAAGAACCGCCGTAGAGCACCTTGGCGCCGTTGACCTTGACATAGAGCTGACCATTGCCGGTATTCTCCGGATTCCCGAAGAAATACAGCGAAAAAGTCTTCACCTCATACTTCGTCCAGTCCTGGGCCTCATCGAACGTCCGCTCGGCCTCGGCATACGTTACCTCGGTTGTGGTGTCGTACCTGAACGGCATGGACCACGCGCCACCGAAGTAGATCGTGGTCCCAGCAAACGGGGCAATATCATTGCCCACAATCGAGCCGTTGGTGTCATCTTCCCACCCGTCGCTCCAGGTCTGGAAGACCGTGCCGCCGGTCTCCATGTCGTCATTGTAGCTCTCGAAGTCATCCACAATGGCGGACCGGGCCGTGGAGAAGCCCCAAACCGGACCTTCCCACGCACTGGGCGTTTCCGCCTCATTGACCTCGACAACCTGCCAATAGTAGGTCCGGCCGAGAAGAACCTCCGTTTCACAGGTGGCCTCATCGATTGTATCAAGCAGAGCCAGGTCGGTCACGTCGGCCCCGAGGAAGACCTGATGCGAGCCGGCCTCGCGTCCCGGCCGCCAGCTCAGGGTCACCGCAGGAGCCAGGTCGGTCGTGCCGGAAGTGGGGCTCGGCTTGCGGGCGTAGGTCGGGACCTGGAAGAAGCGAACCTCGCTCAGGCCGTACTGCTGGACGATCCCGCCCCAGTTGCTGTTGATCGTCAGCTTCACGTACTTGGCGGCCGCGCCGGCGAAATCGATGGGCGGATTGGCCGCGTAATCAGCCAGACCGGTGGCTTGCGCAAACTCGAAATCGCCCAGGACCGTCCACGTTTCGCCGTCGAGAGAGGTCTCGATCGTCACCGCTTTGACGCCCCAGCCGATTCCCAACTCGGCGGATTGGTTCGAGTTCCAGACCAGCATTTTGTCCAGCCTGTACGGCCGGTCGAATTCGTACTGAATCCAGGGCTCGGGACCGTCCTTGAGGCTGAGCCACATCTGCTCACCCGTGGTCGAATGCTGATCGGAGGTATTGAGACCGGAGCCGTCGATGGTCTTCTCGGGTCCCGTGGTCGCCGGCTCGATTGTCACGAAGCGGAACTGGGAAACGAGCACAGAGGACAGGCTCTTTGCCACCGCGTCTCGCCCCGGCGGGCGCGGACCCAACCTCGTGGGCGATCTCCTGGGCGATTGGCGGGAGGAGTTGCTGATGACGGCTCCGGACGGCAAGTCCCTCCATCTGTATACCAGCACAATCCCCACTCGGCGTCGATCCGCCGGGCGCCCGGTCGGAGGAACCGGGTGTAATGCATGGCCGTGTAGGTCTTCGGCGTGTACTCACTCATCACCATCAGGGCGTGGATGCTCTTGCGGCCCTCGGTGATCTGCCAGGGAACAAAGGCAGAGCAATTGCCGGCCACCAGGGCGTTGTGCAGAGCGTTGCCGATCCCCTTTTGAATGGGGGCGGGCCAGTCGTGATCGCCGGTGCCGCCTTCGTACAGGTGGCTGGTCATCGTCTCCGGTCCGAAGATCTTCACGTGACTGTAGCCTTCGGCGTCGAGCATCTCGCGGAGCATGACCACGATGGTCGCGAAGTCTTTGCCGTCCCAGACGCAGCTCTCGAACGACTGCGAGAACTGCACCTCGTTGCCGGGGCTGACAGCGTAGAACGGAACGCCCTGCCTATCGTGCAGTTTCACGTATTCCACCATCCATTTGCACAAGTGCTTGAAGTACTTTGGGTCCACGCGGTTGTTGTTGCTGCCGTAGCCGCCTGCGCGAATCGCGCCGGACTGGGTGTCCGTGATGGATTGGTTCACCTTCATCCACGCCGGCGGGCTCCAGGCCGTCCCGATGATCTTGACATCGGGGTTGAGCCTGCGAATGCCACGGCCGAAATCGACGAAGATCTGCGGCCGGCCGCCGTCGGCGCTCATGTCGAAATCCTCACAGCGAATTTGCGCCCAGTCCTCCGTCGGCTTCTCGAACGTGGGACCCCACATATTCACACGGAGCATGTTGCACCCGATGCCCTCGACATAGATCTTGTGAAACTCCTCCGTCCGGTACAGATCACGGAATCGTCCGGCCCAGGCGATGAGGCACGTTCCAAACCCTTCGATAGTCTGGTGACGGATGGCCCCATCCACCGTAACCTCTACCACAGAGCCCGCATCGGCAGTGACGGGACCGGTCGCGATTCGCAAAGCCATGAGCACCCCGATGAATCCTACACACATGGATTTTCCCTTTCAGACTCGACAGCCCCGGGGCAAGCCGAGCATTCATTAGCGCCCAGCGGGTGGGCGGCTACACGGAACGACGGCGAACCAGCTCGGTGGGCAGCTTGATCATCACGGGACGGACACCTCCCTCGGACTCGATCTGCTCCAGGAGCAGGCTGACCGCCAGCGACGCCATTTCCTCGATGGGTTGCCGGACTGTTGTCACGGGGCAGTCGAAGTAGTCCACGTTGGGCAGGTCGTCGAAACCCACCAGGGCCATCTGGTCGGGAATGGCCAGCCTGTGCTCGCGCAGGGCTCGCAGCACGCCCAGCGTGACCAGGTGGCTCAGCGCAAAGATCGCGGTCGGCACGGGGTCCATCTGCAGGAGCCGCTTGGTCTCCAGGTAGCCGTTGCGCTGCCCATAGAGATCTCCGATGATCAGGCGCTCATCGACGGGTATGCCGTGGCCGGCATGGGCGTCTCGATACCCCCGCACCCGCTCGTCGCTGATCCACGAATGAGGCAGGCGCTGGATACAGCCGATCCGCCGATGGCCGGCCTGAATCAGGTGCTCGACCGCTTCGCGGGCGCCTCCATAGTTGTCCACCCCGACAGAGTGACACTCCACATCCGGAACGATCCGGTCGACAACAACCATCGGCAGACCACGAAGGGACAATCGCTGAATGTGATCCCACTGCCTGCCCACCGGCAGGACGAGCAAGCCATCGACATCCTGCCCGAGCAACTGCTCGATCCGCTGGACCTCCGTTTCGGTATCCTCCAGCGTGTCACACAACAGCACCGCCAGTCCCGACTCCCCGGCTTTCGCCACGATCGTGCGGGCCAGTTGGCCGAGGAAATGGTGCGACAGGTCCGGGATCAGCAACCCCAACGTCCTGGTGCGCAGGGGTTTCGGTTTGAAGACGCTCAGGCCATGTGTGTATCCGAGACATCGAGCGGCATCGAAGACCGCTTGCTCGGTCTCCGGCCGGATCTTGTAGCGGCGTCCATGACCTCGCAAGACTCTCGACACGGTGGCCTCGGAGAAGCCCACTTCCGCCGCAATCCGCTTTAGCGTTACCTTCGCCATGGCCCAACCCAGCCCCTCATGTGGATATTGATCCGATCGACGCAAGTATTCCGCAAACGGTAGCACCTCGGGGACAAGGCGTCAACAGGAAAAGGGAAGCACGGCCACGTGTCGGAGGAAGCGTACACTGCGACACATGCCGGTTGTGGGTCAGGCAGTCCCGGCTGCACGCAAAAACGGTGATAACCGGCTATCGACTGGATCGGATTGCGCACTCGCCGGAGAGCCGTCTTCCATCCGGCCCCAGGTAGGTGGCTTCGAGGACGTAGGTTTGGCCGCGGTTCACACGCAGGCCGAACTGGAACTCATAGGCCCGCAGGAAATCACGCCAGAACTTGTGATTGTCGACAGGATGCGTCAGGTCAATGTCCGGCCAGATCATCAGCCGTTGCCCCTTGGGCTGGGCCGACCGACGCACGTATTCATAGATCTCGAACCGCAGAGTGCATGGCGATTTGATCGGGCACCCGAATGCATCAAACAAAGCCACGTAGACGGTCAGCCTGGCGTCCTGGCCGATACCGGCCGCCCCGCTGATCTCGCTCAACGGCAGGATGCCGACCTTCGCAGGTCCAAAGCCGTTCGAAACGGCAGCGGCGGGCAGCAGCTCGGGCACCTGTGTCCCCTCCCCCCCGGCAGTCTGTGACGCAGCCGACACCGCCGGCCGTGGCCCTACCTCGCAGCCATATAGTGCAAGCAGGGACGGGATCAGAAATGACAAAGAAATCCAAACCCCGAAATTCGAAACCCGAAATCCGAAACAAGCACGAATGAACAAAATCCAAAATTCAAAACGGCTCCGCCGACCGGGCGGCAGCGTTTCCGTCATTTGCATTTTGCCCCTTTGGATTTCTCTCGGATTTCGAGATTCGTGCTTCGGATTCTGCATTCATAGGTCCTCGTCCAGGATATGTCCCAGGCGGCGCTTCTTGGTCCGCAGATAGTCGACGTTGTGCTCGCTGGGCCTGGCCCGCAAGGGGATCTGCTCGACGATCTTGATCCCATACACCTCGAGCCGGCTGATCTTCTTGGGGTTGTTGGTCAGGATCCGCACGTTCCGCAGGCCCAGGTCTCGACAGATCTGCGCCCCGATGCCGTAGTCGCGACGGTCGGCCATGAAACCGAGCTTGAGGTTGGCGTCCACGGTGTCGAGCCCCTGCTCCTGGAGCTTGTAGGCGCGAAGCTTGTTGGATAGGCCGATCCCCCGACCCTCCTGGCGAAGGTAGATCAAGGCCCCTTTGCCCGCCTTCTCGATCATCTTCATGGCCGTGATGAGTTGATAGCCGCACTCGCACCGCTGGGAATGGAACAGATCCCCCGTCATGCACTCAGAATGCACCCGGATCAGGACGGGATCATCATGCTCGATCGGCAGGCCGTTGGCGTCGAGGTCCCCCACCCCGCCCTTGCACAAGGCCAGGTGCGGCTCGGGCGACGTGACGCTCTCATACGCAATCAGCTTGAACTCACCGTAATCCGTGGGCAGACAGACGGACTCGAACCGTTTGACCTGGCTTTCCCGTTGCAGACGGTACTCGACGAGCTTGGCGATGGAGGCGATCTTCAGTCCGTGGCGTCCGCAGAATTCCAGAAGCTCCGGCACGCGGGCCATCGAGCCGTCGTCGTTCATGATCTCACAAATGACCGCCGCGGGTTTCAAGCCGGCCAGACGAACCAGGTCGATGCCCCCTTCCGTCTGCCCGGCGCGGACCAGGACGCCGCCGTCACGGGCCCGCAGGGGAAAGACGTGGCCCGGCCGGGCCAGATCCCGAGCTGTGGCGCCGTCGGCAGTGGCGACCTGAATCGTATGCGCCCGGTCGGCGGCGCTGATGCCGGTCGTGATCCCTTCGGCCGCGTCCACGCTCACCGTGAAGGCGGTTCCGAACCGAGCCGTATTCTCCATCGTCTGTGGGTACAGGCTCAGCGCGTCGCATTTCTCACCCGGTAGGGGCAGGCAGATCAGCCCCCGGCCGAACTTGGCCATGAAGTTGATGATCTCAGGCGTAACCTTTTCCGCGGCGCACACAAGATCGCCTTCGTTCTCTCGGTCTTCGGCGTCCACCAGGACGATCATCTTCCCTCGCCGGAGGTCTTCGAGCACCTCCGGAATATCGCTGAATTGTTGTGTGACAGTCGGTTCAGGCATTACGGATCAACCATTCAGAAACCCGGAGCCATTCGGGGATCGTCCGGCGCCCAGGGCTTCTTCACATACATTGCGCATCGGTTCTCGGCGTAACAGCAACTACTGACCGGAGCCTGCCGTCTGGGTCCGTTCATACTGCTCAATATAGCGAGTCCCGTTGCGGATGTAAATGAGGGCGGCCAAAACCGCCGCGGCGGCGGCCGACCACCAGAGCACCCGAACGAACCACGCATAGCCCGGGATGACCGCTGCCAACTCCGGAGCCACCAGCACGGCGATCACCATGCTCAGTTGAAACGCCGTGGCCAGTTTGCCCGCCCGAACCGGTACAATGTGGATTTGCGAGGTGATCAGATACACGACGAGAAAGCCCAGCGTGATGAGGATATCCTTGCCGATGATCAGAACCACCACCATCGTCGGCAGTTGCCATCCCTCGACGTGGCCCTGCTCCGAGACCAACAGCAGGGAAGCGGAGGTTATCAGCAGTTTGTCGGCCAGCGGGTCGAGGAAGGTGCCGAGCTTCGTGATCTGCTTGTTCCGGCGAGCCAGGTATCCGTCGATCGCGTCGCTGATCGCCATGAGAAAGAACAGTCCAACCGCGATATGCCGCAGGAGTCTCTGGCTCGCCTGACCGAATTGGGGATCGTGGGTGTTGAGCATACAGCCGACGAACGGCGCAATCAGCAAGATGCGCATGAGTGTGATTCGCGTCGGCCAGCTCAACCGGAAGCGGTCCGCTCGCCGGATACGGCCAAGCAGGCTCTTCACGCCCTTCTTCCGGAGGTCGTCATCCATTTGCCACCTCCAACGATTGCTCATCGTTGCATCCATTGCACTGCCTGTTATACTAAGGGACGTCGTGGGGATTGACAAGGGAAGAATACCCCCAAAGCCGATCCTGGACACAAGGATACCAGAACAGGCGGAGCAGACACTCATGAGCTCACGGAGCGATTTGGCGCGAGCCTACTACGATCTGTCGGTGATGCTGGACGCGGGAGTGCCGATCATGCGGTCCCTCGAAATCGTGATCGAAGGCCGCAAGGGATACCTGAAACGCGTGCTCTCGCAGGTTCGCGACACGGTGTCCAAGGGCTCGACCCTGGCCGAAGCGATGGAAAAACACCGGCACGTCTTCCCCACTCTCGACCGGATGCTCATCGAGGCCGCCGAGACCTCCGGATCGATCGGGGAATCGTTCAAAATGCTGTCCGAGTGGCACGAGTTCGTCCAAAAAATCGTCACTCGCATGCTGACGGGGTTAATCTACCCCTTTCTGATCCTCAACGCCGCCGCCTTCCTATTTCCCCTGCCCAAACTGATCCTCGGCCAGATCACTGGCGGCCAGTACCTGTACTTCGTCCTCAAGATCGTCGTGTGGATCTACATCCTGCTGCTGATCATCGCGGTCCGGGTATTTCGGCCGGAGACGGCGCGTCTGATTCGACTGCCCATGGACTACTTGGCGCTGCGAATCCCGGTTCTGGGAGCGGCCATTTACCATCTCTGCGTCAGCCGGTACACCAGAGCGTTCGGCATGCTCTACAAGGCAGGCGTTCCCATTGCCGAGAGCGTCGAGCGAGCCAACCGGGCGGTGGGCAATGAGGCCATCGCAAGGCTCTTCAGGGGCTCGATCGATACGATCCGCAGCGGCGGCATGGCGTGGGAGGGGCTCTCGGCCCGGCTCCCCACCGAGTACAGGCACCTGTGGCAGATCGGCGAGGAAACCGGAGAACTCGACAAGACCGTCGACAAGATCGCCAAGATCGCCGCCGACCGCTCCGACCTGTACTTCCGCGGGTTCGCACGCGGATTCCCGATTCTCATCTATTTCATCATCATGGGCATGATGGCCTACATGATCCTGCTGATGGCCAGCCAGGTGTACGGCAATCTCGACCAGTACATGTTTTGAGAGCAAACGGGCGGAAATCGTGCCCTCATTCGGGACATTTCACAAGTTTCGCGGCCTCGCGCAAAGCGTACAACGGCGATGTCTGCGACGTGGATTTTATGCGGCTATTCTCTTGATGTAAATCCGGACCTTGATACAATTCACCCGATTTCAAGAGGGCTGACCGATGGCTGTTCTGAATGTCAATATAGATCATGTGGCGACGATCCGCCAAGCCAGGCGTGCGGATGAGCCGGACCCCGCCTGGGCGGCCGTCGAGTGCGAATTGGCCGGGGCCAATGGGATCACCGTGCACCTGCGCCAGGACCGCAGGCACATCAACGACCGCGATGTGCGGGTGCTCAGGGAGACCGTCGCCTGCAAGCTGAACCTGGAAATGTCGATGGCCGATCCCATCGTCAAGATTGCCGAGCAGGTCGTGCCGGACCAAGTAACGCTCGTGCCGGAGAACCGGGCCGAGCTAACGACCGAAGGCGGACTCGACTGTGTCCGATACAAGCGCCGGCTGCTCAAAGTGGTCAAGCGGATGCACAAAAAGGGCATCGCCGTCAGTGCGTTCATCACGGCCGACCGCGACCAGATTGCCGCTTCAGCCGAGACCGGTTGCGACGCCGTCGAACTGCACACCGGGATGTACGCCAACGCCAGGACGGAGAACACGGCCAAGAAGCAGGTGCTGCACTTGATGGCGGGTCGGGATTTCGCCCTGGAGAACGGACTGATCGTCCACGCCGGGCACGGGCTGACGTACCGCAACATCGCCCCGGTCGCCCGGATCGAGGGGGTGTGCGAGTTCAACATCGGGCACAGCATCGTCTCGCGGGCCATCCTCGTCGGGATGCGACGGGCGACACGCGAGATGATCGAGCTGATCGACAAGTACGGGCCGCATGAAGTGTGAAGCAGTGGGACGCGGCGTGCATCGCACGAGATCGCTCCGGCGCGAAAGCTCAAATAGTGAGTGGTCAATCGCAAATAGTAAATCAGGAGATACCGGATGTTCACAGGGGCCATGGTGGCACTGGTCACACCCTTCCAGGACGGCAAGGTCGATTTCGAGACACTCGATGAGCTGGTCGATTTCCAGTTGGATAATGGAATCGACGCCATCGTCCCGGTCGGAACGACGGGGGAATCCCCTACGCTCAGCTATGAGGAACACAAGCAGGTCGTCGAGCGAGTCGTCAAGCGGGTGAGCGGCGCCATACCGGTGATCGCCGGGGCCGGGTCCAACAGCACGGCGGAGGCCATTGAACTGACCGCGTACGCCAAGAAAGTCGGCGCCGACGCCACGCTGCAGGTGTGCCCCTACTACAACAAGCCCACCCAGGAAGGCTTCTATCAGCACTTCAAGGCGGTTGCCGACGAGGTCGATCTGCCGATCGTGCTGTACAACATCCCGGGCCGCTGCGGGGCGGGTCTGACTCCCGAAACCGTCGCCAGGCTCGACGAGCATGACAACATCGTCGGGATCAAGGAAGCCACAGGCAGCCTCGATCAGGCCAGCGAAATCGCCATGCGGTGCGACATCACGATCCTCTCCGGCGACGACTCCCTCACGCTGCCCTTAGCCTCCATCGGCGGCAAGGGCGTCATCAGCGTCGTGGCGAACATCGTCCCGGCGGACGTCAAGGCCATGACCGACCTGATCCTCGAGGGCGACCTCGTCAAGGCCCGCCAGTGGCACCGCAAGCTCTTCGCCCTGAGCAAGAACATGCTGACGCTGGCGACCAATCCGATCCCGATCAAGGCCGCGATGGCTATGCTCGAGATGTGCTCCGACGAGTTGCGTCTACCCATGACGACACTGGAGCCCGCCAAGAAAGCCGCTCTAAAGCAAACCCTGACGGACTACGGCCTGCTGAGCTGACGACCGACTCGATCCGATTAGATCCTGTCGATCTGCTCATTTCTGCCATTATCACAGGAAAGTCGGAGACCGGCAACAAATCGTCCAGGAAGAAAAACACCGGTCGGACACGCAGCCGACAATGAACAATCCTCCAGCCATGATGTCATCTCATTACCGGCGGCGTTCGCGTCGACCGCTTGCGGCTCTCGTCGGGAATCAATTTTCCGTCCTGCCAAAGGTATCGGGTCCGCTCGTCCGACTTCATGACCTGCACGCCATTCTTGAGCTCCGGGTCGTTCTCGGGATGCTCCAGCGGGTTCAGAAAGGAGCCCAGGGCCTCGTGGTCGGGGTTCAGCAGGATTTGTGTCCTCCGGTAGTGGACTCTCGAGCGGGTGAAGCTGCCGTCGCCGTAGTTCAAATCGCTGGCCCAATTCCCTTCCGTCGGCATCCACACGCCGTTCACATCCTCGTAGCGGAAACCATTGAAATGTACCGTATGAACCTCCCCTGCCCACAGCGGCTGGCCATATTCGAGGTCGCCCGCTTTGGCGACAAGCTCGGCCCTGGCGAGGCGATAACCACGTGCCGGATCAAGCCACAGTGAGACGCTGCCGCCTTCTGTTTTGGCATCGAGGACGTAGCACTCCCGGTCGCCGCCCCCCTCCATTCTGGGGCGGACTGATAGGCTACGGGCTCTTCGCACAACCGAGTCAGTTCGCTCATGACCTGCAAGAAGGTAACCCTGCACATTCAAGTCGAGCGCGCCCATCTTGTAGGATTCGACCTTGCTGATCATCACTGCCCCTCCCGGCTCTCCCACCTTCTGGGAGTGGCGGTACAGTTCCTTCCCGCCGGCATAGTTCAGGCACCAGAAGAAAGGCCGCTCCTGTGATACCGACGGGTCACCGGCCCTGATATGTCCCCAGGAGTACTCACGCAGATATATGCGGTCGCCGTCGGTTCGGTATTCGACGCGCCGGTACGAGGTGCCGCGGTCCTGGATATTCTGCATTCCCGGCCTGCGCGGGTTGTTGGTGAACCGGTAATCGTGCTCGGTTGTGCTCTCGCCCTTGGCAATAAAGGACTTCGAACTGCATGAGTCGAGTGCCTGGGTCCACTTGTCCAGCAGTTCCGCCGCCGTGGGGGCTTGGCTCGCCGTTCCGGTGGATAAGAACAAATACGCCGTCACGACCGTCAAACAAGCATGCATGCGCTTTCACCTCCGCTCGCCATGTGCGTCAGTCCAACGTGAGCCAAGCGTCGTCCTGGCTGACTTCAAAAGAATCGAGATGCGTTTGGACCTCGATTCGATACGGCCCCCGAGGCGTCCCCTGACCATAACCTGTCCCGCCGTAACCGACTGTTTTGGGTACTCGCCACGAGTACGTAGCGACACCTCAGCCATTGGTGAACTGGCCGGATTGAACCACCCGCCCGGCGCCGTCGCGAATCTTGAACGACGGTTCCGGCACCTCTTTGTCGTTCTTCAGGACGACGGCGCTGTACCGTTCGCCCGCCCGGCCCTCGAGGTCCACGCGAACCGTGACATCCGGATTGTAGGGATACCGGCGCAGGGACCCCCTCGCCTGGAACGGCGAGCCGATCTTGAGCGTGGTCGTCTGCTTGGGCTTGATCTCGAAATCCTTGAGCTCGCCGGGCGACGTCATCGTGAATGCCCAGCGATCCCCTCCGGCGATCTCGGTCAGATCTAGAGACCTCGTATAATACTTGCCGGCAGGCAGACGCCATGTCGGCCCGGCACCGCCCACCTGCTGGAGGCCACTGTCCGACCAGAGATCCAGCAAGACCTCTTTCCCGCCGAGATCGAGCACTCCGAACGCGGGCTCCGCCCGCCGGAACTCGATCGTGCTGCCGTCCTCGGCAACCTCGACGCCGTAGTACCGCCCGTCGAAGTTGATCACCTTGCTCAGAGGCATGGTCACCTGCCGAGATCGCCGACCACCACCCGGCAATTCTGCAAAACTGCCGCAGTCTATCGCGATCACATCACAGCCCGGGTCCCGTTTGCCCAGGGCCGGCGGCTCAAACATTTCGTTGAATCGCCCATCGAAGTCGGTATCGACCAGCGTGATCCTGCGGGCCGTGCCCTCCAGGAGGACCGTCCCGTCGCGGTAAAATGCCGGATAAAAGGTCAACCACTTGCCGTCGGAGCAGTGGGGATAGAACACGTCTCCCCCGGGCTCGCTACCGCCCTGTTTCAGATACACTGGACCGAATTCATACGTCGCGGTCGACGCGAAGATCCAGAGCCGCCTGCCCACATACACTCTCTCGTCGGACCACAGACCGTCGCCGTCTGTGTCCAGACAAAGCACCACCTCTCCCGGCGGACGTATGGACCGATAGGTGATCCCCCGGATCTCCCCATCCCCCACGCGAACGGAGAAGTACACCGGCTCACGGGGCGCATCGGGTGGCGTTTCCAGCACTCTCTCCGGCTTGACGGTTGTCGTGTCCTGCCTCTGGAATCCCAGGGCCGTGGCCGGACAGTCCTGGAAAGGCGGTACGAGCTTCAACTCCGCCCTGGCCACGACCGGCCCAACCGACACGGCTGCCGGCTGGGATTCCCTGGCAGCGGCCTGGCGTCTCAACCGCATAACCATCTCATACGGTGACTCCTTCGTCTGCGTTGACTCCTGCTCTGCGCACCCATCGGGCATGGGCTCCGGCGGCACCCCAGGCGGATCCGTTGCCACAACCGACAGCGGTTGGTCCGCCGTATCCTGCTGTAGCGGAGCGGAAACGCGGAGGGCTGTACGTTCAGAGCCTTCCACAGCGCCCGGCACATAGGTACGAGGGTCCGTCTCAGCCTCGGGACCCGGCGCCCCCAGCGGCATCCTCCTGATAGGGGCGCTGGCCTGACCGGCAGTCGCGATCATCCGAGTGTCCAATCCCGGCTGTGATAGCCCTTCGGCCGATAGGGACCCTACCGAGGGGTCGAATGCCGCGGTTGAGGCAAAATCGGCCGGATTCTGCGCCGCCGAACCGGCAGATTCGGTTGACGCCGGTCTCGGGGGCTTCGTCGCCTGGTGATAGGTAACAACCGAGCCTACCCCGATGGCTACCACGGCAGCCACGGCCACGGCGTTGTTCTTGATGACGGCCAAGACGCTCGCCGCCGTCGCACTCGCACCCGAGGCAGTCCCGATGCCGGTGGTTGTGGCCGCCAGGGACCCGCTGATGAGGGCGATCTTGCCCAACTCGGTCAACAAGGCCGGCGGCGCGGCCTGGACGGCGTTTTCCCCGAGCAGGATGCCCAGCGCCCCGGCCGCGACGAGAACCCCGCGTCGGCGAAGCCCGGCGCGAAGCAGTTCGACCCCCGACTCGATCCGCCGAGAGATGGTGGCCTGGGAGATGCCCTGCACTCTCGCGATTTCCCTCGTCGAACGGCCCTCCAGAAAATGCGAAATCAGGATGGTCCGAAGGTGAGGGTCCAGCAGGTTGAGCCCCTCGTCCACATAGGGCGAGATGTCCTTCCATTCCGCTTCCTCCTGGGGCCGTGCGGCCACGTACTCGGCTTCTCTGTGCCTGCGTGTGGCGTCCCGGCGGACCTGATCGATGGCCTTGTGTGTCGCCACCCGATGCAGCCAGCCGGGCAACGAGCCCGTCACGTGGGCCCCATCTTTCGCAAGCTGGAGGAAGGTCTCCTGGGCAATGTCAGACGCCCGGTCCACATCCGCCAGCACCCGCAGAGCCGCGCTGTACACCAAGCCCGCGTACCGGCGAATGATCTCGGCGAACGCCTCCGCATCACCGCCATGCACGAACCGCCTCAGCAGGACTGCCTCGGTTTCCGGCATAAGGTCTCTCCTAATCACACGTGCACCCCAAGCCTGTATCATACCTATTATAAGGCGTGTGCCGGCGCGAGATGATGCAAGAAAAATCCCGAAAAATCGCGTCAAGGATACGGTTGCAGCCTGACCTGTTGTTGCGCGTCTCGATACGTTCTCAATGTCGCGGAGATCATCGCGCTGACCGAATACCGGGCCCGGATGTGCTCCTGGGCGGTTGCGGCCAGCCGACGGGCACAATCGTGGTCGTCGAGCAATTGTCTGAGGGTCTGACGGATGCTCGGCTCATTGCCCGCTTCGAAGGTGAGGGCTGTCTGATTCGGAATGAGCAGGTCGTCCACTCCACCCCAGCAGGCGGCCACCGCCGTACCCACGGCCATCGCTTCCAGCAGAAACACGCTGAACGCCCGGAGCGGCTGGGGCTGGACGAAGATATCCCCGGCCGCCACAACGGAACGCCAGGGGTTCAGAATCGGTACGATCGTGACAACGTCCGACAGATCCATCGCCACGACGAGCTTGCGCAGGTTATGCTCGGCAGGTCCGTTCCCCATAATGACCACCATGAACTCGCGGCTGTCCGTCCGCAGGGATTTGACCGCCTGAAGGAAGTTCGCGAACTCAGACACGCGGCGCAGCGGATGGGCGACAACAATGCTCGGCAATCGCGACGGGGTCGAGAAACACATTGCGTCGCCGCTCACGAAACTGCCCAGGTTGATCTGGGCAATCCGGTCGGCGAAACGAGGCAGCGATTTGGCCACGTGGGCGCGGATGGTCTCCGCGGGCGTGATGATCCGGACACACCGGCGAGAGGAAATCGACAGCCTCCGGATTCGTTTGGCCAATGAATTGAT
Organism: Phycisphaerales bacterium UBA2218; assembly: GCA_002327785.1. Lineage (GTDB taxonomy): Bacteria > Planctomycetota > Phycisphaerae > Sedimentisphaerales > Anaerobacaceae > PLanc-01. The sequence goes on along the minus strand of DCUI01000078.1, from coordinate 24,282 downwards.
CATCAGCACGTAGGGCATATCCAGCCGACGGGCCAGCCGGCGCGCCAGTCCCGCGCGCCTCTCGCACAGACAGTGCAGAACGGTGGGCCTGAACTTCTCCAACTGAGCGGCCAGCCGCTCGACGCCCACATGCTCCATCGGGGAGAAATCAATGAGCGGATGAGTGAACATCGCTGCGGGCGCTGGCGCGACGGACTCCAGGTCGAGCCCCGGAGGACATACCAAGGCCACAGCGATCGATTCATCCGCCATGCCGACGAGCAATTGCCGCAGGAACGTCGTGTGCTCGGTGACATTCCGTGTCGAAACGATGAGCGCGGGACGCAGCGACTTCCGGACAGCCGCCGCCGCCGAACAGGTTGGTTCACTCGTGATGTCCCGTTGTGGTTCCATCCTACCCCGCGAGGAGTCGCATAAGAACGTTCAAGGCCGGAGAATCGCAGATCATACTACCGCAAACTCCGGCGCCGAGCCATGAAAAAAAAGCCTGACGGGATCGGTCGGCCAATTCACGGTTTCCGCTTTCCATCCGTTCAGGCGGCGGTTATACTGGGTTACCATTATGGACGGCGCAGAGGAATGCCGGATTGGGGGGCATATTGGGTAATGCGTCTTGTCCCCATTTGGATCCGGATTAGTGGGGTGTGTCATGGGAAGATTGATCATAGCGGCGAATCGCCTCCCGGTCAGCATTTCGAAACGCGACGGGCAGTTTCGCGCCAATCCAAGCCCGGGCGGTCTTGCCGCAGGACTGGCGGCGCTTCCGGATTCGCTCAAGCGGATATGGCTCGGTTGGCCCGGCGTGTCGAGTGAGGCCCTCAAGACCGAAGGCATGGAGCATATCCGCGAACAACTGGCTGCCGAGGACTGCGTGCCGGTCTTCCTGTCACAGCGACAGATGGATCAGTACTACCTGGGATTCTGCAACAAGACGATCTGGCCCCTGTTCCATTACTTTCCGGGGCGGACCGCGTTCGAGCAGGAGTTCTGGAAGTCGTATGAACAGGTGAACCGTCTGTTCTGCGACGAACTGATGAAGCTAACCCAGCCCGGCGACTCCGTGTGGGTCCACGACTTCCAGTTGATGCTGCTGCCCCAACTGTTGCGGGAAAGAATCCCGGAACTGGCGATCGGCTATTTCTTACACATCCCGTGGCCGTCGTATGAGTTGTTCCGGCTGCTCCCCTGGCGGGAGGAGATCCTCCACGGCCTGCTCGGGGCCGACCTGATCGGGTTCCACACGCACGACTACGCCCGTCATTTTCTCAGCAGCATTGCCCGGATTTGCGGCATCGAACACGCAGTCGGTGAAATCACCGTGGACAACCGAATCGCAAGAGTCGACGCCTTTCCCCTGGGCATCGACTATGACAAATACGCCAACGCCGCGCGCGATCAGGAGGTCCGCGAGGAGATCAACAACATCCGGAGCACCGTCGGAGACAGACGTGTCATCTTGTCGATCGACCGGTTGGATTACACGAAAGGCATCGTCGAACGGCTCGAGGCTTTCGACTGGTTCCTGTCCACCTGGCCCCAGTACAAGGGGAGCGTCACCCTGATCATCGTGGCGGTCCCCTCTCGCGCAGGCATCGAAGACTACCAACTGATCCGCCAGCGATTGGAGCAGCTCGTGAGCCGGATCAATGGAAACCATGGGACCATCGGCTACGTGCCCGTCTGGTATCTCTACCAATCGATGTCCTTCAAGAGACTGACGGCTCTTTACAGCGCCGCCGACGTGTGCCTGGTCACGCCGCTGCGCGACGGAATGAACCTGATCGCCAAGGAATTCGTAGCAACAAGGGCCGATGGCCTGGGCGTCCTGGTCCTCAGCGAAATGACCGGTGCCGCCAGCGAGCTTGGCGAAGCCCTCGTAGTGAACTCCAACGACAAGGAGGCGGTGGGACAAGCGATCAAGCAGGCCCTGGAAATGCCACAGCCTGAGCAGATCGAGCGCAATCGCGTCATGCAGGAAAGGTTGCGACGCTACAACGTGAACCGCTGGAGCAGTGATTTCTTGCACGCGCTGGCCGACATAAAGACCAGACAAGGGCGCATGGCCGCGAACAGACTCCATCGAGAAGCTGTCGAGACACTCTGCAAGGAATACGCGGCGGCCCAAACCAGACTGCTGTTGCTCGACTATGACGGCACGCTTGTCGGGTTCAAGGGTCGGCCGGACAAGGCAGGCCCCGATCCCGAGATCGTGGAATTGCTGGAGTCTCTGATCGCTGACTCCAACAACCGGGTCGCCATCGTCAGCGGCAGAGACAAGGAGACCCTCGATAGCTGGCTCGGCGAGTTGGATCTCTCGATCGTGGGCGAGCACGGCGGGTGGATTCGCCACGAGGGACGGGACTGGCGAAACTCACAGCCGTTGAACGAGCAATGGAAGCAGATGATTCGTCCGATCCTGGAACTGTACTCGGACCGCACGCCGGGGTCGCTGGTCGAGGAGAAGGATTTCTCCCTGGTCTGGCATTATCGGCGGGCCGACCCCTGCCTGGCTTCCGTTCGCGTGCAGGAACTCCGCGGCGCGCTGGCGAGCCTGACGGAGAACCTGGATGTGGGGATCTTCGAAGGCAGCAAGATTCTGGAGATCCGCAGGTACGGCATCAGCAAGGGACACGCCGTGGAGCACCTGTCGATGGGCAAAAAATGGGATTTTTTGCTGGCGGCAGGTGACGATTATACCGATGAAGAAATGTTCGCCGCTTTGCCGGAGAATGCCTACTCCATCAAAGTGGGCCAGGGATTCTCCAAGGCCCGATTTAGCGTGGATGCGGTTCAGGATATACGCACGTTGCTCAGGAGATTGGCCGGAATATCCGATGTTACGACTCGACAGCTTTCGCCACACCGTACCTGACAAGACCCTTGCGGAGATTTACGCCAAGGCCAGGGGCCTTTATGGCAAACACATCATTCATCTGAACGCCACCTACCAGGGCGGCGGGGTCGCCGAGATCCTGTACTCTCTCGTGATGCTCATGAACGACGTGGGCATCGACGCAGGCTGGCGCATCCTGCACGGGAGCCAGGAATTTTTCGAGATCACCAAGAGCTTTCACAATGCACTACAAGGCGCCAAGCTGAATCTTTCCGAGCGCAAGAAGCGGCTGTACACCCAGATCAACGAGAGCTTTGCCCGCTTCACGCACCTGAACCATGATTGCGTCATCGTTCACGACCCCCAGCCGCTGGCCTTGATCCAGAAGTACCGCAAGCAGCAGCCCTGGATCTGGCGATGTCATATCGACCTGACGGACCCGAACAAGATCCTCTGGGACTTCCTCAAAGGGTTCATCCTCAAGTACGACCAGGTGGTCGTTTCCAGCGAGAAGTACTTCAAGAAGGACCTGCCCGTGCCACAGCGGCTGATATACCCCGCCATCAACCCGCTGAGCCCGAAGAACGCCCCAATCTCCGACAAGGTCATCAAAGACCGCATGGACAAAGCAGACGTGCCGACCGATAAGCCGATCATCACCCAGGTCTCCCGGCTGGACCCCTGGAAGGACCCGGAGGGCGTGATCGACGTCTTCAAGCTCGTGAAGGAGAAGGTCGATTGCCGACTCATGCTGTGCTACAACGTCGCCAGCGACGACCCCGAGGGGCTCCAGATGTACAAGAAGGTGCAGCGCAAGGGAAATCGGCTGCTCCAGGACGGCGAAATCCTGCTCGTGGTCGGCAACAACGAGACGCTCGTCAACGCGGTCCAGCGATTTTCCAGCGTCATCATCCAGAAATCGACGAAGGAAGGGTTCTGCCTGGCCGTGACGGAGGCCCTGTGGAAAGGCACGCCGGTCGTCGCATCGAACGTCGGTGGCATTCCCAGCCAGATCGAGGACGGCAAGAGCGGCTTCCTCCTCGAGCCGACCGACACCGAGGGATTCGCGGATCGAATCGTCCACCTGCTCAAGAACCCCAAGGAAGGCCGGGAATTGGGCCGCGTGGGTAAGGAAATCGTCCGCGAGAAGTTCCTCATCACGCGCCTGCTGGCCGACTACCTCGACATGCTCACCTCCGTCATGGCGTAGACGATTGGCTCGGGGTCAATCTGACCCGCAGCGCGATAGAAGCACCGTCTTCGGCGTCGCGGACGGCGTCATCATCTCGGAACAACGCTCGCTCGGAGTACCTGGTGCGCAGGTGACTCAGGGCCGTCTTACGAGCGATTCCATAGAGCCAGGCCGGCAGTTTGCGCGGCTCCCGTAGGCCTCTCAACCCTTGCAGCACACAAACCCAGGTCTGCTGCAAGACGTGCAACGCCTCATCCTCGCTGTCGATCAGCCGACGGATATAGTAGAACAGCGGCCGTTCCCAGGTCCGAACCATCTCCTCCAGAGCATCCGTGCGCCCCTGCAGACACCGAAGCACCAGAAGTTCACATGCAATCGCCTCTTTCTCGGTCACGTATGGCGTCTCCACTGAATTCCGCCCATACAGTCGCACGGACACACCGAAAGGTTCACTTCTGTCTCAGGAGTATACCCTTCATATCACAACGGCAGGTCCTTGGAGAGACAGGGAATCCGACCTACGCCCAGGTCGGCGGGATGGGACAATCAGACGGGCTGTGCCTGCGTGATCTGCTTGGTCAGCTCGCCGAGCAGTGCGTCCATCTTGGGGTCGGACTGTTTTTCCTCGGCGATCTTGCCGCAGGCGTGCATCACGGTCGTGTGGTCCCGACCGCCCAGGTGGCCGCCGATTTCCTCCAAGCTGTGCTTGGTCAGCGCCCGGGCCAGGTACATACAGATCTGCCGGGGGGTGGTGATGCTCTGGCTGCGGCGTTTGCTCTGGAGGTCCGTCAGGCGCACGTCGAAGTGCCGTGTCACGACGTCGATGATGTCCGTGATGCTGATGTGACGCACCGCCAGCTTGATCTGGCCTTCCAGTGCCCGCTGGGCCAGGTCGAGCGTCACCGGCTCCTTGGAAGTCACGGACAGTGCATAGATCGTGGTCAGGGCCCCTTCCAACTCGCGGATATTGGCCTGGACCTGCCTTGCGATGTACTCCGCGATCTCGTCGTCGATCGGCAGATCGCGCAAATGGGCCTTCTTCTGCACGATGGCCACCCGGGTTTCGTAGCTGGGCGGATCGATCCTGGCGACCAGACCCCAGTTGAACCGGCTGATGAGCCGGTCCTCCAGCGAAGGGATCTCGGTGGGCGGGCTGTCGGCCGTCAGAATGATCTGCCGGCCGCTGTTGTAGAGTGCGTTGAACGTGTGGAAGAACTCCTCCTGGCTCTGCTCCCGCTCCCGCAGGAACTGGATGTCGTCGATGACCAGCGCGCCGACGGTGCGGAACTGGCTGTGGAAGCTCGTCAGATTGCCCTGCTCGATGGCCCGGATGAAACGGTTGACGAAATCCTCACAACTGAGCAACTGGATCACGAGCCCGGGGGATCGCCGCCGGGCCTCGTGGCAGACCGCATGGAGCAGGTGCGTCTTGCCCAGACCGGAGTTGCCGTACAGGAAGAGCGGATTGTACGTGGTGCCCAGCGACTGGCTCACGGCCACACAACTGGCGTGGGCCAGCCGATTGCTCGGGCCGACCACGAAATTATCGAAGGTGTAGTCAGGGTGCAGGGCCGGTCCCGGCGCAGCGATCGCTACGGGTCCCTGGGAGCCTCCAACACCATTGACACCGAACTCCACGGTGACCAGATGCCCCGTGATCTGCTGGGCCGCACGCGTGAAGACGGACCGGCAGTTTTCCTCCAGGAATCGCACGCTTGCGTCGTCCGGGCACCCGATGCGGATCGAGCCCCCGTCGAAGCGAAGGATCTTCAATTGCTCGAACCACTTGCGGGCATTCGCGGGATCCAATGCCCTCGCCCGCTCGATGATATCGGCAAAGATATTCTCCACGTCAGGAGCGGACAAATCGATCCTCCTTACACTCATCGTCGTCACAAGGAACCGCCCCACGAACCCATTCACGCCGTGCCAACAGAGCACGGCCAAGGGCAACTATCTATCAGAACGCGCCGGAGTTGTCAAAGGAATCCACGTCAGGATCGGGCCTTGCATTTTCCAGGAATCCCTGTACCATCGGCGGGAAAACCAGATGCACAGGAGACTCTTATGGGTATATTCTCCAAAACAGCGGAATACTTGAAGGAACGGCTGGGCAAGACCCGGGCCAAAATCAACAATTCGCTGGCCGCGGTGCTCAGCCTCGGCCGCAAGATCGACGACGACCTGCTCAACGAGCTCGAAGAGACGCTCATCAGCGACGATATCGGCGTCGAGACGACCGAGAAGCTGATCTCGGAGTTGCGGGAGGCCTATCGCGCCCGCAAGATCTCGAAGTCCGAGGAGGTGATCCCGTTCTTGAAGGAGAGTATCAAGAACTACTGGCCGCACCAGGACAGGCAATTGCTCACCGCCCAGACCGGCCCCACCGTGATCCTCGTGGCCGGCGTCAACGGCACCGGCAAAACCACCAGCATCGCCAAACTTGCTTACATCTTCCATCGTAACGGAAGAAAGGTCATCGTGGCCGCGTGCGACACGTTCCGGGCCGCCGCGGTCGAGCAATTGAGCATCTGGGCGGACCGCATCGGCGTCCAGATCGTCAAGCATCAGGCCGGCAGCGACCCGGCGGCCGTCGCCTTCGACGCCTGCGAGGCCGCCGTCGCTCGGAACGTGGACATCCTGATTCTCGACACCGCCGGCCGGCTGCACATNNCGCGCCGCACGAGGTGCTGCTGGTCCTGGACGCCACGACCGGCCAGAACGCGATCTCCCAGGCACAACTGTTCACCGAGGCCATCAACGTCACCGGTATCTTCCTGGCCAAGCTCGACGGCACAGCCCGCGGCGGCATCGTGATCGCCATCAAGGACAAGCTCGACATCCCGGTGAAATTCGTCGGCCTGGGCGAAAAACCCGAGGACATCGCCGAGTTCGACCCGGCCGACTTCGTCGAGGCCCTCTTTGAATCGGCGAAAGGTTCGTAGCGCGCCCGTAAAGTGGCACGAGCATCCTGCCCGTGATCTTAAATCATGGGCGAGATGCCCACGCTACTGAAACGCCTCAGGGCTTAGGGCGTCACGACAAACAGGAATCGACGCCAAGCGGTTGTTGACCGCAGGAGGTGGAATTATGAAGGGCTCTGCGAGCAAAACATCGGTGCGACACATAGTCCTTGTATCGACTATGCTCTGGGCGGGCAACATCATGGCTGCGACTGAATACAAGGAGGGCCGGCACTTCCCGCCGTTTGTCTGGCCGTCGCGGCCGCCGGCGGATTGCCCGTTCGAGCCATCGAAAGATATCGTCGGCATTGCCTTCACCGGGGTCCACAGCGATTATCACGTCGCCGATACATGGTACCCGAGCTGGGCATCCGACGGGAACCTGTATTCACCCTGGACGGACGGCTCCGCGCCGCGCGGGGATGGGACCCGCGAGAGTTCCAACAGCGGCGTCGGACCGGAGGCAACGACGGGACAAGCCGTGCTGATCGGGGACGACCCGCTGAACCTCAAGATCGTCAGCCTCGGCCTGACCAAGGGCGACGCCTCCCCCTACCGCGGCCGTTATCCCTGCGGCAGCCTCGTCCACGATGGTGTCTGGTACTACGGCACCTACTGCCTGGCCCCCGACGGCCTCGTCCGCTATGGCGATCAAGCCTTCAACTGGCCCTGGCTGGGACCATTCGTGGGCTTTCGCTATTCGACGGACTTCGGCAAGACCTGGACCGACACGCCGCACACACCGGCCAAACCCCTCTTCGGCGAGACCGGCATGTGGGGATACCCGGTCAAGATCGGCTCCCCCCACTTCGTGGACTTCGGCCGAAACATGGAGCACTCCCCGGACGGCAAGGCGTACCTCGTCGCCCACGGCGCCCCGGAACCCGACCCCAAGCCCCGGTTCGGCAACCTCAGTTGGATCAGCGGCGATCAGATCTACCTGCTCCGCGTCACGCCGAGCATCGAGAACATGAGTAACGCATCGAAGTACGAATTCTTCGCCGGCCACGATGCCCAGTCCAAGCCCCTCTGGACGAGCGACTTTCCCAAAATCCAGCCGCTAATCGATTGGAACAACAACTGCGGCTGCGTCACGATCACGTACAATGCCCCGCTGAAGCGATATCTCATGTGCGTCACCGATGGCTGGCCGACCTGCGCCAGGATGAATTCCTACCTCCTCGAAGCGGATGAGATCACCGGCCCCTGGCGGCTCGTGACCTACATGAAGGACTTCGGCGAGCAGGGCTACTTCCTGAACATCCCGACCAAGTTCATCAGCCCCGACGGCAGGACCGCATGGCTGTGCTACTCCGGCAACTTCGCCAAAGACTGGCGAGGCGAGGTCATGCAGGAAAAGCCCCCCGGCAGCCACTACGGCCTCGTCCTCCAACAAATCCGCCTTCTTGACGAAGCCTCTCGCAAGAAGTAGATGAAGTGATACAGACTATGCTGGGCGGGTGCCTTCACACCCGGTCTGTTTCGCGGGGACCCTACCGCGCACACCCTGTGAGAAGCGGGGCCCGTGTCGTCGGACACAGGCCCCGTCGTACCTTGTGGCAAATCAGACCCCTTCCCTGGGCCAGGAAAACCGCGGTCAGTTACTCTACCGTAGCCGTAACCTGGACGTTGTCGAAGGCCCACCACCAATCGTTGCCCGCATCGAACAGACCGAAGGTCAGAACCATCGTCTTGGCCCCCGTCGGCGCGGCGATCTTGATCGTGACCGTCTCGTTCGTGGCGTCCGTCTTGAAGTTGGGGCTGGAGCTATCGGACTCCCAAAGGAACAGCACTTCCGTCGTGCCGTCATCGAAGGTAGCCGTCCCGTTGGCTGTCTGATGGTAGTTGTCGTCAAACTCGGGCCTCCAGCTCGAATCGAACGTAAGCGTCAGCGTGCCGGCCTTCGCGGCGGAGATGTCGATTGCCGGGGTGGAAATGTAGGTCTTGTACCAGCCCGCCGATGCGGAATCCGTATGCGGCGCGTCATCCCATTCGTCCGGGTCGGCGATGGCAACGGTACCGGTTCCCTTGGTGAACTGGGAGCGATTCTGGTCGGCGGCCGTCTTCACCCACCAGAGCCTGTCCGCAAAGGACCACCCGGCCCATTCGGTCACGCCGTCGGTGGTCGGATCGCCGATGCCAGGGATCCCACTCTCATCGATGCTCCAGCCGGGCGGAGGCGTTTCCGTCCAGACGGCATCACCTGGCTCGCCCTCATCCACTTTCGGACCCAGGACCAGCCCTTCGAAATCCTCAGCAAACAGGATGGTCGGCAGGACCGGGCCCGGCCCGCCCACGTAGATGTCGTCGAAGAAGAGGATGCCGGTGCCGCCGGCCACGGCGTTGTCCGGATCGCCCATACCGATGTACAGGCTTTCGACAGCGGTCAGATCAACGCCCGCGTCGCTGAATGCGCTAAGTGGGACCTCCCACCGGGTCCATGCAGGCAATGCGACCTGATTGGCATCCGGGTAGGCCGCCACGCCGGATTTGCCGCGATCATCCTCAACCTTGACATAGAGTCTTTCCACACTGTTCGAGGAACGGCCCCGGAAATACAGCGTCAACGTGGTGGCACCGGACCAATCCATCGTCTCATCCCAGGTCCGGGCGGCTTCCGAGTAGTATGGCTCATCCACATTGTTGAAGTCGATCGGCATGGACTGGCTGCCGCCATGAACAAAGGTGATTTCGGCGAACGTGCCTTTGGTGTCCTCTTCATAGCGAATGGCCTCTTCATAGCCAACGTACGAGCCGGTGCCGTTTGTGAGACCGTCGACCCACGTCTGCCAGATCGCCTCTCCGTCATCCATGTTGTCCGTGTAACTCTCGAAATCATCCACCGACAGGAAGGTCGTGAATGTCCAGACCGGGCCGGTCTGGACGGTATTGTCGAACAAGGTCTCGTCCACGCGCCAGTAGTAGGTCGTCATGCCCGGGAGTTCTCCCGGCGCAAAAGTGGCGACCGCCAGATCGAGCACGCCCTTGTCCGCCTCCGCGGTCCCCTGCGTGACCGCATCGAGGCTGTCGCTGAAATACAGATGGTGCTCCTTCGCGCTGGCGCCGGCCATCCACGTCAATGTCGGGGTCAGGCCAACATCGGCGGCGCCGTCCGCCGGGGTGGGGTAGTAGGCCGTCAATGCCTGTGTCATGAAGCTCCAGACATCGCCGGTAACAACCGTGACTCCATCCTTCTGGATCTCATCCACTCGCCAATAGTAGGTCACACCCGGATCGAGCGTTCCCGTGAAATAAAACACTTCGCTCGGCCAACGATTGCCAACGAGATCGCCTTCCGTCAACTCGGGCGATGGGCCAAGGTATACGTTGTGCAACATCGCGTTGTCGCCCTTGACCCACTGAAAGAGCGGGCTCATCACGCCAACGGCTCCGTCGGCCGGGTTGGGCTTTTGGGCCTTGATCCCCCCGACAGCGACTCCCGCCGCCAGACAGACGCCTGCGATCACAGTCAAGAAAACCAGTTTTCTACACATACTCATCCTCCTTCTCAGTTTTTCTCGAAACGATACGGCGGCAGACAGGCCAAATCCCATCTGTCGCAGCGACAGTTACACACAGTCTCCGGAACCGACCTTCACCTCCTTCCCCCCGCAAGGCGTACAGAATCCGGGCAGAATTCACGGACTGTACGGCTGTGGATGGAAAACACTCTCACGTCTACCGAAACTTCTGTTCATCTCTACACGTCCCTACGACCGCAGAAATGCCGATCAGAAATCAACCGAGAGCAGGAATCACCGACCTCTGTCTATCTGTTCATTTATCACATTTGGGCTCACAATTCAAGAGAGAATACTCTCACCCACAAAATTGTGGGTCTGGACTACGAGACAACTCCAGGTCGAATCTGCGTCTTCTACCCTCTTTCTGTTTACAGTATATTAAACATGGGTGAGAAATCCGTTAGAGTAAAGGTCTTCCGAAGAAAGGACAGAAGAAAGGACATCCGAGGCGGTCCTTCCCCGAGCCGCTCAATGCGACAGGGCATACGCAATGATGTTGATGCCCATTTGAACGGTCTTTCGATAACCGTCCGGGCCCCACTCGACACCGTGGCTGTCACACCAGCCGCAATGCAGGTCCGTGGAACTGAGGAAGACACCCAGCCGATCCCCGAAGAAAAGCCCCCGGGCGCCGTGGTTCTGGCCGTGGGTGCCCCGCCGGCCCGTATATTGAAGGTAGGGCAGGCCGGTGTCGCCGAGATCAAAGACATTGTGAAAAACTTCGTGCTCGCGCGGGATCATCCGCAGGCTGCCCCGGCCGAACAGCTCCTCCAACAGCCGGAAGCAGCTCGTGTAAAAGAAGTCGCCTCCCGAGCCGACGACGCAATCATCCATCAGGACAAAGCCACCGGCAGTGAGGTAGTCCTTCAGGTTGCCCTTCTGGTCGGAGGAAAACTCGAAGTGATTCTCCCCGGTCATGAAGAGGAAGGGATAATGGCGGAGCCGGTCAGGATCGTCAAAGGTCACTACGGCGTTGAACTGGCCCTCAAAAGCGTATTGGGGCTGCCAGTCGATGGCGGCATGGATGGGCTTGGTCCGACAGCGCACGACGCGGGAAAGCTCACGGAGCAGGTTGGCGTCGCCGCCGGGACGGACGTTCCAGACATCGGGCCCCTTGCCCCGCCCCTTGAAAGGCAACTCGACGACACGGACCCTCGGCAGGATGAAATCGTATTCGTCCAGATCGGTCGGCTCGCCCTGCGAGTTCGGGTCATATGGGGAATCGTCCGGGCCAAATGGGGTCGGCACACGGAACCTATCGCGCCGGGGCGCCCCCGTCGCGACGGCGCCAAGCAGCGCGCCGCCCGCAAGCTTGAGAAAGTCTCTTCGTTTTACGGATTTTTGCCTCATGGTTTCACCCATGCCAGAACAAGTCCGGCGGCCAATCGGCCGTCGCCACCGTCCTGTTCGTATCGCCAGGGTCGCTCGACGGGCCGGCCGTCGCTGTTGTCCTCTATGCTGGGGGTCTCTGTCGGAAGCAGTTGCCTCTGCTGATACCATTGCTCGATCTCGCGGGCGGTCGCCGTGAAGGCTTCGAGCACGGAGACATTCCCGTCGTGATTCGTATCGCTTTCGGCCCGAGCCAGGGCAGGCACGAAGTGCATGCCGAACCGTGGGGAATATGCCTGCTTTTCGGTCGAGGCGAGGACCACCACCCTGCCCGGGCGGGCGAGGGCCTTGGCCGCTGCCGCCGCATACGGACAGTCGAGAACGACGAGTTGTGTGCCCGCTTGGGCCCCGGCGAGCCACCTCGCCAGTTCCTCTTGCGTGACGTCCGGGCCGGGGAGATTGAACCGCAACGTGTCCCCGACGACGTTCGCCTGACCGGTATAGTAGAAAACGAATCGGTCCGCCGGACTCATGGCCGAGGCATAGGTATGGATCGTCTCCGCGATCCGGTCTGCGGTGGATGCACCCGCGGCATCCGCGCCGGGAACCAGGACAGTCAGCCGGTTCGGCCTGACCGCAACCTTCTCCAACAGATATGCTCGAAAATCACGCACGATCTGGTCGCGGGCCAGGCGGTCCTCGGGGTCCTTACCGATCCCAGTGACAATCAGCGCGTACGTGTCCCCAGGCGACGGGCTTTTTAATGCGGCGGCCGGCACCGAGAAGGACGCTATTGTGACAATAAGAGCGATACTCTTGACGATCATACAACCTCTCAAACAAGCCCTATCGCCCGGCGGATGAACCAGCCGGCCGACAACAACACACACAGAATCAGCAGTAAAGACCACCGGGGCCAGACGCTGGTGACCGTCTCCGTGACCCCGACCTGATGCTTGGGGACGAAGAGCTTCGCCGCGTTTTCGTCCAGATTGTCGATGTGGACGTAGCGGGCCCGGACCCGATCCGCGAGCGACTTCAGGAACGGCTCATCCAGGTCGACACACGCCATCTCGTCCCGCACGGGCGGCAGGTTCGCCGCGATGGTCCGCTCGCCGAGAAACGTTCCGTTCAGCTCGGCCTGCACGGTCGCGACGACCGATTGCGCCAAGCCCCAGTCCACGGTGGCCCGATAGTACCCGGGGCCCGTCGGCTCCATGCTCACCACCTGCTCGCCGGCCGTCAGAAGCACGTTCGCGCCAGCCGCCGGACGGAATGCCTTGTCCACAAGATATGCATTGAACACGACGCTGGCGGAGTCATCGCCTGCCCGCTCCACGAACAGCTCGACCCCCGCTCCGCGCGCCGGCGTCCGTCCCAGGTACGCGACCAGGCCGCAGACCATCTCAGCCAGCGCTCCCCCCTGGCGGTCCTCGCGATACATCGTGAACAGTTTCGAGGCGTTGAGCAGGCACACGCGGCCGCGACCGACCCGGTGCGCCAAAATCACCGGCGTCTCCCCGACCGTGGCGAAGGTCGTGGAGGCCGGCTTGACATCGGTGATCCCATAGTACGGCGAAATCGACTGCTGCGGGCTCGTGAAGGCATTCGGATCGAAAAGCCTGCATACTTGCGCCTCGAACGACGGCTTGATCACATCGCGGTGAGGCGGCCACAGCCGCGGGTCTTCCCGGCCAAACAGCGCAGGCAGGAGCATCCGGGCTCGCTCGTTGCCCCAATTCGCCAGGGAGGCCACGGCCCGGCCCGCCAGAAGGAGCAACCCGCCGCCACGCTCGGTGACAAAGCTGTACAGGCCATCTCCCTGGGCAGGGGTCAGACCGGTCACATCGCTCGGCCCCAGAATGATGACATCGTACTCGTAGAATCCATCCTTCGTATCGGGCAGCGCCACGTACCCCAGGCTCTGCGACGCACGACCTGCGATCCCGGCGTCCTTAATCACGTCAAACGCGAAATCCGGCCGGATACGTTTATCCCAGGCCAGCGCCTGGCGGATCCTGCCGATGTCGAAATTCGCCCATTGCGTGTACAGCAGGACCCGAAGCGACCGCTCCTGCGTCACCTCGACGGACGTGCTGCGGGAGTTGTTCGCCAGATTGATCTCGCCCCGACAGGGCTTCGTCCAGGCGGTGAGCACGTGCGTACCGAGCCCCTGCGGCGGGACGACGAATTCGACCGTTGCCTCAGCCGGCCCGGAATCGCCGGGATGAAACTGCTCGGGCCTGAGCTGCAGTGCCTGGAGCACCATGTCGTCGCAGGCCAATTCGACCGTCACAGGGACATTCGGCACGTTCGTCGCAGTAACCGAGACGGCCACGTTGTACGCCGTATCGATCCATGCGGTCGCCGGGCTGGAGAGGGTCTTGATCGCGACGTCCGGCCGGAGACTGCGCGCCCCAACGCCCACGAGCAGAACGGGCAGATCGTCCCCCTGCAACGGCAAATAGCGCCGCGGGTCCCTGTCGTCGGCCCGGCCGTCCGTGAAAACCAGCGCGCCGGCCGGTCCTTCCTTTGCCTTATCCGCTGCACCGCCCGTCGCAGAATCTGCGATCAGCGAGATCGCCTCGTGCAGATTGCTTTGCGAGCCCCACCGCCGAAGGAGGTCCGTCGAACCACAATGATAGACGCGTCCGTCGAAGCCATAGATCCGATACTCGGGTCCCGAGGAGCCGTGCGAGTCAAAACACTCCGCGAACCCGGCGAGCGACTTGTCCAATCGCGCCGTGCGCCCGTCGTCGGCAATGGACATGCTCTCACTCGTATCAAAGATCGCCAGGACGGTATTCCTGCCGAAGATCTCCTTCTTGCGCCAGGCCGACGGATTCCACAGGATCGCGAGCAACAGTAGGACCGCTGCGAGGTGCAGCCCCGCCAGGAGCCGGCAATATCGGCGGCGCTGCGGCGTCTGCAACTGGCTCGCACGGAAGGCCACGAAGAGAATCGCGACCGGCGCGAGCACGAGAACAAGAGCAACAAGATGTCCCGGATAGTCCGCAAAAATCATTTTTCGACACCTTGCGATTTGAATCTGGCGGCGGCCTCGAAGAACTCGTTCTCCGCCTCGAAGAACTCCACATCGGAGGCCTCTTCCTCCACGGGCCGGCTCTGGCGTTTCTTCGCCTCCAGGGCCATTGACCAGAATTGCCGGGCCAGGAGCCGCGCGGTGTCGGCCGCCGTGGCGTGCGGGTCGTTCGTATAGACGTGGCTGGCGCCGGGCCCGCCGCCGCTGGACATCGTCGCCCACTGCGCCCCGGCCATGCTTTCGAGCAGGCGCTGCGCCGCTTTCAGACGATCCTGCATCTTCTGTTTCTCGGCCTCGCTGAGCGATTCCTCATACGCTTCAGCATCCTTGACGAGTTGCTCAGCTATCTCCCGGGCCTTGTCGGATGAACCTTGCCCCTCGCCGGCAAGCCCGCGTTTGATCGTTTGACCCGCATCGGCCAGCCGGCGGGACGCCGACTCAGCCGGATCGGTCATCTCGGCCGCATGGGCCGAATCGAGCGACTCATAGCGAGCGTCGGCGAGCCGGTCCTCGAATTGTTTCATCGCCTCGCCCGCCCGATCCAGGTGCTCCTTCACCTGCTGAGTCATACGACCCTGAGCCGAGTACTCCGCCGCCGGAAGCCCGCCGACTTGCTCGCTCAACTGTAGCGTCTGCTCGCGCAGGGCCTTCTGCTTCGCTTGGAGCATACGCATCCGCGCATCAGTCCGGGCCGAAGAATTCCCCTGCCCATCCCCGGCTTGACCGGCCTCTTCCGTGCCGGAGCGTCCACTCTGTCCTTCGCCCGATTGTCCGCCTTGGCCACTCTGTCCATCCCGTCCGCCCTGTCCGCTGCCGGACTGCCCACTCTGCGACCGGCCCGATTGTCCGCCTTGGTCGGATGCGGATTGCTGGCCCTGTTGATCGCCGGACTGCCCGCCTTGGGCGCCGCCCGATTGCTCGCTCTGTTCTCCGGTCCCATCGGAACTCGACGAACCACTCTTCTGCTGGGACGCTTGAGCCGCATCCTGCCCTTTGCTCCGGCTGCTGCTCGGCGAAAACTGGGGCTTCTGACCGGACTTCGCCTGAGCCTTCGCGTCCTTCTCCTGCTGGAGGGCCTTGGCGGCATCGGCCTTGAGCGATTCCTGCCGCCGTGTGAGCGAGTCGATCTGTTGCTCGATCTCTTTGAGCTGGCTCTCGATTCGCTCCTTCTCCATCTTGGGTTCCTGCGGCTGCTCCTGGAGCTTGACGCGTTCGGGGGTCTCCTGCGGCACACTCGGGCTATCGTCAGGCGGATTCCACTTCAGATTCAACTCGTCGATGAACATGCGGAGGATACGATAGGCTTCCTGTGCGGGCGGCAAAGCCGCTTTGGCGTCACAGGCATCAAGGCGCCCCTTGGCCTGCTCGTAGGATTTCAGAATCACGTTCATCACGGCCTTGTCGCCCTCGCCGAAGCCGGCATCCGGATCGTCCCGAATACCCGCAAGTTTCGCGGCACAGTACCGCACATCGGTGGAGAGGGCATCCAGCTTCGGACGATCCTCCTCGGCCGTCCCGGGCGAGCGAGCCGGCATCCAGGCCTTCTTGACAATCGCCCGCGTGTATTCCAGGACCGTGATGAGGTCCTCGGCCATAAGACCGGGATTGGGACTTTGCGAGTTGCCCCCCGGCTGCGCGTGCCAGTATTGCCGATACGGGCGGATCTCGATGAAGTAGATTTCGCTGCACGCGTTTGCATCGACCCGCCCGTGTCCTGTGCGCACGTCCTGGGCTGTCGCGTAGAAGAGAATCCCGTCGCCGACGTGCAGATCGTACTGCTCCAGTTCAAGAACATGCGTCAAAGAGCATTGCTTCGCCCCCTCGGGCGAGGCGAATACCAGCACGACCGGCTCCCGACCCGGTAGCTCACAGATCAACCGGGCGCCGTCCAGCCCAAAGTCATCCGTCACATCGAACGCGATCGGAATGCTGGCGACATCGATGGTCAGGTAGTCGCCGCCGGGCGAAATCAGCTTGAACTGTGGGGGCTCGTCGGACTTCAGGACGATTTTCAGCTCTTTCGCCTCGGCGCTTGCCAAGCCATCGGTGCTCGTGCCGCTGAGCTGGATGGAAGAAGGCTGGTCGGCCGTCACTTCGAAGCCGAAGCTGTCGGCGCCGTCGAGCAATTGGGTTCTGGCCTGCCCATCCGGCCCGACCACGACGGCCTCGCGCATCGCCATGGAGGTCTGCGCCGTGAATTCCACGCGACTGTGGGGCAACACCGCCAGCGGCTGATCCGTCACCTCCTGCTCATACGGCCGGACCGCCCGTGTCGCGGGCGTCCGGCCCGCGTTCTGATCCCCGAACACCTCCGGCCCATCCGGCGGGAACACCTTGGCCACCACACGCGTGACCGACGGCAGCTCGCACACTCGAATCGCGTGCGTGTCCGAGCGCATATCCGGAGTCTCGAATCTGTAGTCAAACTGACCGGCGGCATCGAAGGACTTCGTCGCCGTGAACCTCGTGTTGCCCTCCGCATCGACGGCTGGAGTCAGTTCGATTCGCTCGACCTCCTCGGGCGAAGGCGCATTCGCATCGTTCGGATCGCGCCGCGTGACCACAAGCGTGACAGACTCCGGCACGCGACCCTGCACTGCGACATCGAAAGTCACAGGATCATCCACGCCGGCGATGATATCTCCCGTGGCGGGTTCCAGCACGGTTGCGGGCACCGGCTCGATGGCGGCGAACGGACGGACCAGCCGGGCCAGATAGGAGGAGAGATAAAGCACGTTCTGACGGACGAAAAACCCGACCACGCATACGCACAGCAAGATGAATCCCAGGAGCAGGTAGCCCTGCCATTTCTCGATCGTGGAGTCGAACCGATACCCCCCAGCCGCCCGGTCCACCTGCTGCACGAGCTGTCCCGCCAGGGCCTTGGAGTACGGGTAATCGCTCCTGCCCTCGTAGAACTCAACGGCCGCGACGAGCTGCTGATCGAAGCTGTGCTTGCCCTCGATGTAGTTGGCGGCGCGGGCGTAGGTCATATCGCGGCGGAGCACGCGAACGATACAGCACAGCCCCACGGCAATCATCGCGACGAACAGGGCCAGCGACAGCACCCGGCCGAATGTGCCGAAATGAACGTGGTGATCGAGCCATGCGTACAGGCCGATGTACGCAGACACGCAGGCCAGCCCGATAGCCGCGATCCGCAGCGCACTGAGGGCCAGCAGCCACGATCGCACTCTCCTCACGCGTGCGATCAGGTCATTCAGAATGTCATCAATGCCGGAGGCCATGTTTGAGCACACTCGTCATACAACTGTCGGCCATGAGACAACCATCGGCAGGCTATCGCTTGCCGCTGCCGCTCGCTCTCGAATGATCGACAGCAAAACCACGTTCATCTCTTGAGCCTGTTCGTAATCGCCGGCTCCAGCAACAGCAGCAGGATGGTCGCCCACGCGAATACCTGCCAGATCGGCCTGCTCCGGATCGCAGCACTCGCGCGAGCCACGGTCAGTCTCGGACCGGCGTCCGTCACAAACGCTCGCTTCATCGCATCGGCCACCGCCTGGGCCGCCGGTGTACTCAGGTCCGTCTCGCCCTCCGGCAGATTGACGGCGGCATAGACCTCCGGCTCCCCAAGCGTCCTCATCCAGCCCGTCCCCTGCGGCGGGGGCAGAACCATTCGAATCCCCTCGACCGCCGCCTGCCCCCGGCCGCCGTCGCAATTCTCGATTGCGACCACAGTCCGTCCGCCGGCTCGCATAGCCTCTGGAAGGTTCAGCGCCGGCCGCTCGTCGGCCCGGAAGCAAAACCGGCGAACCCGGTCCGACTCGCCTGCAAGGAATCGGCAGAAAGCCACCCACGCCCCGGACTTGGCCAGGAGCCCGAGCGAGCCGTCGATGCTCGTGTTCACCAGGATCGTGGAACCGCCACCGGAAGACCGGCCGTAGACGAATCCCGCCCCGCTGGTGAGCCGCCAGAGGCATTCAGTCTCCGACGGGACCCGGCACTGCCAATGCCCCTTCAACGCGATCTTATCGAACCGGTAGTTCGCGAGGGCCTTGGCCGCCTGCTCGCCGAAGGCGATCCCTCCGCCGGCAACGGGCTGCGACTCAGGGTACGCGATTCCCTGAATCCATTTCTGCGGCAGTGCCGCAAGCAGCCCCTCCCGCAGCAGATGCTCCGAGATCTGCAAGTTGCCGACTTCCGTCGCGAAGAAGATGATCCTGCCGCCGCGGGCCAGATAGCTCTTGAGCGGGGCAGTCGGGCACGAGAAATCCCCCGGCAACAAGGAGAACACGACCACGTCCGCCCACTTGAGATCCTCCGCTGCGAGCCGGCCGGCCGCGACCTTGCGCAAAACCAATGCGCCGACCGGCCCCTGCCCTGCGAGGGCATGGATGGCCGTCTCGAAGAGAAACGCCTCATCTGCCCGGTGCACAACGAGCATCCGTGTGGAGGTCGTCCGGGGGATGCAAATCCCGACACGATAGGTGTCATCCGCAGCCAGGCCGTCGGCCGGCTCCAAGCTCAGCTCCACCGGCAGGCAACCTTGGACACCGCCCTGCGGACCAAGGCCCAGGTCCATCCGCATCCGCACCATCCGCCGTTCGTTCGGCGATAAAGCCACATCAAGCGAGACAGCCGACCGGTTCCCGCTTTTCATCGCCAGCTTGCGATGCTGCTCCGAATCACCATAGTTGGCCACGACGACATCGACGTCGAGTTTATTCTCCACCACTTCTATCGCACCAGCGCCCACGACGGCGGCGTTGCTGACGGGTCGCATCGCGGTGATAGTCTCATGGGATAGCGCAGCAACAGCAGCCGGCTCGCGAACGCGCTCGAGCCCCCGGAGCACCTCGGGCGTGAAATCGCTCAGGACTGTCGCCGTAACCGGATCGCCGGGTGAGGCGGCTTGGATTGCCTGCCGCAGAGCCTGCACGAAATCCGCGGGGCGCGCCCCCTTTGGCACGACAGCAAGGCGCTTGATCTCGGCGATGGCTTGACTGCGACTGAGTCCGTCGGTCAGCCGGCCCGAGGCCAGGCCGTAAACACCGAACACCGCACCATCCGGCGCCCGACGCACGTGATCCATCGCCTTCTCGATCATTTGCTCGAACAGACTCGACCGGTCATCCCTGTAGGCCATGGACGCCGAATCGTCCAAGCCCAGGTAATGGATCGACTTATGCTGTTGCGGCGCGGCCTTCACATTCAGCACGGGCCGAGCGAACAGCACGGCGATCAGGACAATGATCGCACAGCGAAGCAGCAGGACCAGCAGGTCACGGAGCTTGCGCCGGGAGTGGCTCTCATGCCGGCCGACCCGGAGGAATTGCACCATCGTGAACGGCACGCGTCGAAAGCGGGGCTTGGCCAGCATGTGGGCCACAATCGGCCCGGCCACGGCTACCGCTCCAAACAGAAATGTCCAGCCCAGGAAGCTCACATCAGCCTCCTTCGCTTGACCAGATACGCGATGAAGGCTCGGTCCAGCGGCTCGGAGGTCTCCAGGAGGCAGTAGTCGATGCGGCTCTTGCCCAGCGTCTTCTTGACGTTGTCCAGGAAATCCGCGACGCGCTGCTGATAACCCGCCCGAACCGACTGCGGAAACGTGCGGACCTTGTCGCCCGATTCGAGGTCCTCGAACTGAATAAGCCCCTCATATTCCAGGTTGATCTCCTGATGGTCCATGACGTGAAAGACAATCACATCATGCTTGAGGAACTTCAAATGGGCCAGGCCGCGAAAGATGTCGTCCTCGTCGTCGAGCAGGTCGGAGATCAGGACGACCAGGCCGCGACGTTTCGTCGTTTCCGCCACGGCGTGCAGCACCGCCGCCAGGTTCGTTCGCCCCGCAGTCGTCTGGCGGTCCAGGGTCTGCAGGATCGCGTGCAGATGCGTCCGCCGCGACGCCGCCGGCACCTGGGAGAGCACTTTCTCCGCGAACAGCATCAGGCCCGTGCTGTCGCCTTGCTTGAGCATGAGGTAACTCAGGGCCGCTGCCAGGTAGCAGGCATAATCGATCTTCCGAACCGAATCCCCCGCAAAGGACATGCTCTTGCTGATATCCAGCAGGATGTAGACCGTCGTGTTCGTCTCCTGTCGAAATCGCTTGATGCACAGGCGGTCCGTGCGGGCATACACCTTCCAATCGACGAACTTCACCTCGTCGCCCGGGTGGTACTCGCGGTGGTCGCTGTACTCGACGCTGAACCCCTGGAACGGGCTCGGGTGCAACCCAGAGAAGAACCCTTCCACCGCGCACCGCGCGACCAGCTCCATATTCGCCAGCTTGCTCAAGAAAATCGGGTCGAGATATTCGCGATTCGACACGGCCATGATTCCATTGCGGCCCGCCGGCCGCCCAGTACAGGTCCTATCAGTCCTATCCGTCCCATAGGTCCTACCCCGCCCCCACTACTTTGGCGCCGACACCTTCTCCACCAGATCGCTCAGGATCGCTTCAATGCTGATCCCATCGGCCTCGGCGTTGAAATTCGGGATCACGCGATGCCGCAGCACCAGCCTGCTGACTGCCTTGACGTCCTCGAAGCTCGGCGTGATCCGGCCCTTCGTCAAGGCCAGCGCCTTGGCCCCCAGCGTCATGAACTGCCCGGACCGTGGCCCCGCCCCCCACTTGAAGTACTTCTTCACCATCGTCGTCGCCAACGAATCGGTCGGTCGTGTCGCCCGCGCCAGCCGGATACAGTACCCAATCACCGTATCGCTCACCGGGGCCATCCGCACGATCTCCTGGAACAGCGTCATATCCTCGGCATCCAGCACAGGGACAATCGAGTGCTTCTTGCCCGTGGTCGTCTGCTTGACCATCAGATGCTCCTCTTTGGCCGTCGGATAATCAATATAGACCATGAACATGAACCGGTCGAGGGCCGCCTCGGGCAGCGGATAGGTGCCCTCCTGCTCGATGGGGTTCTGCGTCGCCAGCACGAAGAACGGCTCCGCCAGCTTGTGCGTCCGCCCGGAGATGGTGACCTCGCGTTCCTGCATTGCCTGGAGCAGGGCCGCCTGTGTCTTCGGCGGCGTGCGGTTGATCTCGTCGGCGAGCAGCAGGTTGGCGAACACGGGGCCGGGCGCGAACTTGAACGTCCGCCCGCCGGTCGCGGGGTCGGTGTGCAGCACCTCGCTGCCGAGAATGTCGGACGGCATCAGGTCGGGCGTGAACTGCACGCGGCGGAAGCGCCACCCGAGCGCGGCGGCGAGCGTCCTGACGAGCAGCGTCTTGGCCAGGCCGGGGACGCCCACGAGGAGGACGTGCCCGCCCGCGAGCAGCGCCGCGAGGAGGTGGTGGATCGTCTCGTCCTGGCCCACGATGACGAGGCCGAGAGCTTGCTGGACGCGGCGGATGCGCTCGCCGCCCTGCGCGATCTTCTCGACGAGCCCGGGCGTGTCAACCATCGGTCCTCCTGCGTGTGCGATCCGTTCGGGCCGCGGCGCGGATGCCCGCGCGCGGCCGGCGGGCTGCCTCGATTATAGGCGCGCGGCGCGGGGGCGTCACCGTGCGGCCTTGACGAACGCGCGCGCCGTGCGCGCATCGATGACGCCGAGCGAGCGCTCGAGCGCCGTGCCGACGATGATGCCGTCGGCGGCCTCGAGCGCCTTCGGGGCCGTGCGCGCCGTCACGCCGCTTCCCATGAACACCGGCACGCCGCGGAGCTCGCGCGAGAGGCGCGCGGCGGCGGCCGGGTCGCCGAGCTCGCCCGTCCGGCTGCCGGTGACGATCAGGCCGTCGGCGAGGCCGCGCTCGACCGAGTCCCGGGCCTCGACGACGAGGTCGCGCGCGACCAGCGGCGCCGCGTGCTTGACCCTGACGTCGGCGAGAATGCGGATCGTGCTTCCGAGGCTCCGGCGGTAGCGCAGCACCGCGTCGGCGCGCCCCTCGATGATGCCCTGGTCGGCGAGCACGGCGCCCGTGTGCACGTTGACGCGGATGAAGCGCCCGCCGCCCGCGAAGGCGGCGGCCAGCGCGTCGGCGGCCGCGTTGCGCAGCAGGTTGACGCCGCACGGTCCGCGCGCCGAGAACTCGCGGACGAGCAGGCTTGCGATGGCGACCACGTGCGGCTCGACGCGGTCGGTGTGGAAGGGGACGTCGCCGAAGTTCTCGACCATGACGCCGTCGAAGCCGGCATCGAAGAGCGCGGCCGCCGACCGCCGGGCCGCGTTCAGGACGGCCGGCAGCGAGCCGCCGTAGCGCGGGCTTCCCGGGAGCGGCAGCAGGTGGACGACGCCGATGAGCGGCTTCTCGGTCTTGAATTCCCGTGTGAGCCAGGACATGCGGTTCTCCTTGCGCTCGCGCGCGGCCGGGAGCGCCGGGCAACCGGCCCCCGCGCGGGCGGCATTGTACCACCGAACGGCGCCGCCCGGGCAAGTGGGGGTGCGCCGCCGCGCCCGGACCGGCCGTTCCGCGGTCTTGCCGCGCCTGCCTTGCGCATCCCCGCGGCCCTTGGCACAATCCCCGTATGTGCTCCATGCGGAACCTGGGCGCCCCCGAGGGACGAACGGCGCGCGTCGCGATCTTCCTGAGCGGCGGCGGCAGCAATGCGCGCGAGATCCTCGCGCGGCACCGCGCGCTCGGCGCGCGCTCGCCGATCGACCCGGTCGCGATCGTCACCGACAGGCCGGACGACCCCGCGTGCGGCGCCGCGCGCCTCGGGGGGGAGTTCGGCGTCCCCGTGCTCGGCCACGACGTGCGCGCGTTCTACCGCGAGCGCGGGCTCGCGCGCGTGAGCGTGGCGACTCCCGAGGGCATGCGCGCGCGCGAGGAGTGGACCGACGCCCTGCGCCTGCGGCTCGCGCCCTACGAGATCGATTTCGCCGTGTTCGCGGGCTTCGAGCTTCTCTGCAACATCGCGGCCGACTTCCCGTGTCTGAACGTCCATCCGGGCGACCTCACGCAGCGTCGCGACGGCAAGCGCTGGCTCGTGGGGCTCCACACCGTGCCGATCGAGCGGGCCATCCTGGCGGGGCTCGGCGAGCTGCGGTCGAGCGTGATCGTTGCGACGCCGTACGGCGGCGCGGGGACCGATGACATGGACCGCGGCCCGCTGCTTGGCATCTCGACGCCGGTGCCGATCGATTGCTGCGGCCGGACGCCCGAGGAGCTGGCGGCGGCCGCGGCGCGCCGGCCGGCGGAGAGGCCGCCGCGGGGGTTCGGGGATGTGCTGGAGGAGATCGCCCGCCGCAACCAGGAACGGCTCAAGGAGGGCGGCGACTGGGTCGTCTTCCCGCAGGTCGTCTTCCTCGTTGCCGAGGGACGGTACGCGCTGGACGCGGGCGGCCGGGTCTTCTTCCGCCGGGAGCCGGGGGAGGCGCCCGCGCCGGTGCGGCGGCTCGTCTTCGGTCCGAGCGGCATCGAGGAATGCGCCTAGATCGTACGTATTCGGTGAACCCGTGGCCGCACGCGCGCCGGCCGT
>DCUI01000081.1:49700-93119 GCA_002327785.1 Phycisphaerales bacterium UBA2218 | reverse complement strand
CATGCCGAGCAGGACCATTCCGGCTCCATCCCCGCGATCCTGGCCCGCTACGACAGCGTGAAGATCGTGACAAACGCCAAGTGCAAGGCGATGCTCATCGACCTCCTGCGCATCGAGGAAGAGCGGTTCCTGACCATCCAGGACGGCCAGGCCCTGTCCCTGGGCGACAAGACGCTGCAATTCCTCGACGTTCCCTGGGTCCATTGGCCTGAGACGATGGCGACCTATCTGCCCGAAGACAAGATTCTGTTCCCGTGCGATTTCTTCGGCTCACACCTGGCCACGAGCAGTCTGTACGTGGACGATGAGCCGCTCGCCTATGAGTCGGCAAAGCGGTACTATGCCGAGATCATGATGCCCTTCCGTTCTATCATCAGGAAGAATCTGGAGAAGGTGGGCAAGCTCGATATCGAGAGGATCGCCCCGAGCCATGGGCCGGTCCACGACAAGCCGGCGTACATCCTGGATGCGTACAAGGACTGGGTCGGTGATAACGTCAAGAACGAAGTCGTGCTGGCTTATGTGTCGATGCACGAGAGCACGAAAAAGATGGTCGAACACTTCTCGAACGCATTGATCCGGCGAGGGATCGTCGTGCGCCAGTTCAACCTGGCGGCGACGGATCTGGGCAGACTTGCGATTGCCCTGGTCGATGCCGCCACGATCGTGCTCGGCTCGCCCACCGTTTTGACGGGCGCCCACCCCAAGGCGGCCTACGCCGCTTTCGTGGCCAACGCACTGAGACCCAAGACGAGATTCGCCTCCGTCGTCGGATCGTTCGGCTGGGGCGGCAGGATGGTCGAGCAGCTCACGGGACTGCTCACGAACATGAAGGTTGAGTTGCTCAATCCGGTAATCGCCAAGGGCCATCCGAAAGACGAAGAGTTTCTCGCCCTGGACATGCTGGCGGATCAGATCCTCGCCAAGCATCGAGAGATCGGGATCGCCTGATCCGAAAGCGTTGTGACGCGAACAGTGCTGAGCACTGTTGATGAATGAGAACACTGTAATATTCACGGATTGTGGGAGGCAAAACAGTATGTTGACCGAGAAAATGGAGAAGGCTCTCAACGAGCAGATCAACGAGGAGCTCTATTCGTCCTACCTGTACCTGGCCATGGCGGCCTGGTTCGAGTCGGAGAACCTGCCGGGCTGCGCCGCTTGGATGCAGGCCCAGGCCCGGGAGGAAAACGGGCACGCCATGAAGTTCTTCAAGTTCATCAACGAGCGCCGGGGCCGAGTCACGCTCAAGGCGATCAAGGAGCCCGCCAAGGAATGGAAGTCGCCCTTGGCCGCCTTCGAAGCGTCATTGAAGCATGAGCAGCACATCACCGGCTGCATCGACAAATTGATGAATCTGGCCATCGCGGAGAAGGACCACGCATCCGCCGGCCTACTGCAGTGGTTCGTCAACGAGCAGGTCGAGGAAGAGGCCAATGTTGACGGCATCGTCCAGAGGTTTAAGATGGCGGAAAAGGCCCCCGGCGCACTGCTGATGATGGATCATGCGTTGGGCGAGCGTAAATAGACGGCACTCAGACAATCAGGAGAACGGGCATGAGCACAGCTTTCAACGCCGACGAAGTTTTCGAGATGGCGGAACAGATTGAGCAGAACGGCGCCACGTTCTACCGGGAGGCCGCCTCCAAGGCCGCCAACCGAGAGGTCAAGGAAATGTTCCTGAACATGGCCTCCATGGAGGATGGCCATTTGCGAACGTTCAAGGAAATGAGGAAAGATCTCAACGAGCAGGAGAAGGCCGAGACCGTGTATGATCCGTATGGCGAGGCGTCGCTCTACCTGCAGGCGCTCGCGGACAGCAAGGGGTTCGAAGGGATGAAAAGCCCCACACAGAAACTGACGGGCAAGGAATCCGTGCGAGAACTGCTGGAGATCGCGATCGGCGCCGAGAAGAACTCCGTCCTGTACTATGTCGGCCTGAAGGACCTGGTGCCGGCGGAGGCAGGCCGGGACAAGGTCGAGGCGATCATCCGGGAAGAGGTCAGACACATTGCCGATCTGCGACGGCGGCTCACTGCATTGAGTGCTTAAGAAAGGAGCAGAGCATGAAGTACAAGTGCGTTCTCTGCGGCTATATCTACGATCCCGCGGTCGGCGATCCGGACAACGGTGTTGAGCCCGGGACATCGTTCCAGGACCTTCCGGAGGATTGGGTCTGCCCGGAGTGCGGCGCCGACAAAGACCAGTTCGAGCCCGTGGAAGATGAATGAGCATGAAGTGTCAGGTGTGAAGTTTGAAGTGCCAAAATCCAGGATTCTCGGACTCATCACTTCAAACATGTAACTCGTGACTCGCCTCACGAGGTCAACAATGCCAATTCCAGAGATACACCCGTCGGTGGCGGCCCTGGATATGATCTGTGTCGAGTCGGCGGCCCCACCAACGGCGATGATCGCATTCGGGGCCTCCGGCGATCTCGTGCAGAGAAAGCTGCTCCCGAGCATCGCCCAAATCCACCGGCGGGGCTTGCTGAGCGAGCAGTTCTGCCTGCTGGGTTGCAGCCGGACTGAATACTCCGACGAACAATTCCGCCAGGTCGCTGCCGATGCAATCCGGCACAGCACCGGTGGTATCTCTCCTTCTGAACTGACCGCCCTGCTCGACAGGTTCTATTATCTCGGCGGCGATTACAGCGACCCCGGCGCATACGAGCGTATTCGCACCAGGCTGGTTGAGCTGCGGAGAAAGCACGCCATCGACGGCTGCGATCTCTTCTATCTGTCCGTCCCGCCAATCCTTTATGACACCATCATCAAGCATCTCGGCTCATCGGGTCTGTCCTGCAAGAATGATCCAGAGTGCCGGCAGCGGGCCAGGCTCGTCGTGGAGAAGCCCTTCGGCCGGGATCTCGACAGCGCAACCCAACTCAACCAGACCATCTCGAAGTGGTTCGAGGAGTCACAAGTCTATCGGATCGATCATTATCTGGGCAAGGAGACGGTCCAGAACATCATGATCTTCCGGTTCGCCAACGCGATCTTCGAGCCGATCTGGAACCGCAACCATATCGACAACATCCAGATCACCATCGCCGAGACGCTCGGCGTCGAGCATCGAGCCAGCTATTACGACGACTCCGGGGCCATCCGGGACATGTTCCAGAACCATGTACTCCAGGTACTGGCTCTGGTGGCGATGGAGCCGCCGATCTCGTTTGATGCCGACCCGATTCGCGATGAGAAGGTCAAGCTCTTGCGAACCGTACGACCCTTCGATCCCGAAAACCTGGCCGGTTCCATCGTGCGAGGCCGGTACGGGGTGGGTCGGATCAATGGTCAGGACGTACCGGCGTATTTATCCGAGAAAGGCATTGCCCCCAACTCCAGGACGGAGACCTATGTCGCCGCGAAGTTGTTCATCGACAACTGGCGGTGGAAGGACGTGCCGTTCTACCTGCGGACCGGCAAACGGCTGGCAAAGAAGAACACCGAGATCGTGGTGACGTTCAAGGAGCCCCCGCACTCGCTCTTCGGCTCGGTGGGTCTTCATCACATGCCCCCCAATGTCCTGGCGTTCCAGATTCAGCCCCAAGAGGGCATATCGCTGCGATTCCAGGCGAAGCGGCCCGGCTCGAAGATCTGCATCGGCACGCTGGACATGAAGTTCCGTTATCAGGACATCTTCGGCGTGGAAATGCCGGAGTCCTATCAGCGGCTGCTCCTGGACTGCATGACCGGCGACCAGACCCTCTATACCCGATTCGACGGCATTGAAGTGACCTGGCAGCTCCTGATGCCGGTGCTCCAGGCATGGGAGCGCAGCGACGAGAAGCCCTATGAGTACCCCGCCGGCAGCGAAAGTTTCCCGCAGGCCGATGCCCTGCTCGAAGTCGACGGTCACAAGTGGCACGGGCTGCTGACGATGTAACGTCAAGGGAACCGTGTTTGTAGTGTGCCCGCAAGGACATGAGATAACGCCTTACGGCGTCGCTGCGAACAGGCCACTCGTTGAATACCCAGCCTCCCGTGCATTCTTGTCAACGCACGGCCTTCAGCACGGCTCGGATATTCTCGCTCGGGACCTGCGGCGGCATACCCCCGCCACAGGACACGATGATGCGGCTCCTGTCGCTCAGCGACTCGATCGCGGCCTTGACGCTCCCCTCCACGTCCGCTGGCGTCCCCTGGGCCAAGACATCGCGGGGCGGGATGTTCCCGAGGAGGGTTACTTCTCCTCCGATCCGCTGCTTCATCTCGACCAGCGAATGCTCGAAGCTGAAGTTGAAGAGGTTGACGCCGATCTCATCGAGGAACTTGGCGCACACGAGACCCTGGGCATCGTTGTGGAAGAACCGCACGGGCACATCGAGACAGCCGAAGATCCGCGTCAAGTACGGCAATGCCGTCTCCCGGAAGTCCTGCTCGCCAAGGAAGCCCGTGATATCGTCGAGGACAAAGATCCCCTCAATGGTTGGGATGCACTCCTGCTGGTATCTGAGCCAATCGACGATAAAGTCCGTGATGAGCGTCAGGAACCGCTTGATCTCATCGGGATCGGTGCGGATCGCCATCAGGAATTCCGTCGTACCCATCAGGAACGTGGCGATATTCAGCGGTCCACGGGACACCGCGAAACGGATCGAGTGCCCCGCTTCCTCGATGAGTTCTCGATGAAGCTGCAAGCGGCGAACGACAAATGGCAGCAGCCCATCGGTCCGGGGATTGGGCTTCTCCAGGGCGGCGATATCGCCAACCGTCCTGACGATCTTCTCGGCGAAGGGCAGATCGTCCTGGGCCCACCGGCATTTCGTTCCGAAGGCCGAGGGCTCCGTACACATGCCGAACTCCGACCAGAAGCCGGGCAGGAACATCGCCTCCGGGAACTGGCGCACGGCCTTCAAATTGGCCGCCAGCCACTTTTCGTCGCTGCCATAGTAATCCATCGTGGAGATGCCCGCCCAGCCGGGAAGCCACGGGCTATCGATGATAAACCCCACCGGCAACGGCTCAAACACCTCGCCGGCGAGGACCGCCAACAACCTCTCCCATTGTTCACTGGTCATCAGAACACCCGCACTCCGACTTCCTCGCCTTTGCGCTCCGCCGACACGTACGCGCTGTAGATCGTCGAGATACAGTCGGCAGCCAGGCAACTATCGCTCTGGACCGGCTCGCCGTACGCAACGGCCCGGTAGAACGACTCGATCTCCTGTGGATAGCCCGTGAACCAGTCCTCGTCGGGCGAGGGATTCGTCCAGCCCTGCTTCGTCCCGATCTTCTCGACCACATAGATATCTTTGAAGTTCGCCTCGGCAGGGTTGTACGTCTGCATCGCGGTGTTCGGGTTGATGTTGCAGAACGTTCGATGGTTGTTCGCGGCCACTTCGAGCCAGTTGTGAATCCCGCCCAGGATGATGTCGGAGGCGAAGATCGTCGCGATCGTGCCGTCCTCGAACGTCACATGCATCATCGAGAAATCGTCGATGTCGAAGTAGTCGCACCGGATGTGTCCTTCGTCACGGAAGCCTGGCATCCGCGTCAGGGCGTGCACGCGGGCCGTCACCGTCTTAGGCCGAATGGGCTTGCCGCTGCGGGCCTTGCCCTCGACCTGCTTGAGGTACAAGGCGGCGCCCAGCGGGTGGCAGCCCTTGCCGATCATAACGCCGCCGCCGGAGAACTTCCAGTAGGCATAAGTCCTGGCGTGCGAGCCCGAGTGGGCTTCCTCGCCATGCATCCAGAGGATCTGGGCCCCGGTCTTCTCGATGATCTCCCGCTCCTTCTGGATCGAGGGCGCATAGACCCAGTTCTCGGCGTAGAGGATTCGGCCCTTGCTCTTGCTCTCGGCCTGGAGCATCCGCTCGATGCTGGCCAGCGCCTTGTCGCGGGCGGTCTCCTTGGGGAAGTCCTGGCCGTTGAAATTCTCGAAGTCATCGCCGAAAAACCCGGTCAACGGCTTCTCCACGATGGCGAACTTGTCCCGCTCCAGGGCCGCGACGGCAACCGACTCATGCGAAGAGGCCGTCGTGCAGCAATGGATCACATCGACGTCATCGAGGAGCTTCTTCAGCGAATCGTAAACGGCGATCCCCCGCTTCCCGGCGTACGCCTGGGCTCCTTCGAGGGCATGGACGCCCTTGATCTCCACGTTCGTGCCGTACACCTTGTGAATCGCTTCGAAATGGAAGGAGGCGGAGAAACCGGCCCCAACAATGCCGGCCCGCACAGTCCTCTTTTTCATATATCTCCCCTACTCTGTGTCCTCTGGGGCCATCCTGTTCCTCATTTCTTCGCACTCGGCGTCATGTCGGCCTTCAGGTCGCCCAGGACGAACTGCACGCCGTCGAGGTAGTGCTGAAGGACGATCGGGTTCCAGAACAGCTCATGCTGATGGCCCAGGGCACAATAGAACACCCGGCCCTTACCGTAGCTCTTCACCCATGTCATCGCGAAGTCTCCATCCCGGCGATGGATGAGTTCCCTCTGCTGGAGCGTCGTCCGGGTCCGCCCGGGGTCCACACCGATCAGGATCCGCAGATTCTCCCGCGAGTACGGCGACGTCACCTGGTAGATCTCATCGGTCACAATGAAGAATGGCTCCTTGAAGGCGGCGGTCAGCGGGTGGCTCGGCTCTTCGATCCGCAGCACGACGGTCGAGCCCGCGCCCCAGGGGTGGTTGTCGAACCGAGCCCCCACGATCTCCCCGAACTCGGGCCAGCCCGCAAAGCTCGCGACGCCGGCATGGATCACGGCCAGGCCGCCGCCGTTGCGGATGAAATCGGCGAGACTCTTTTTGAGCCTCTCATCGCGCTGCCGGGCCCTGGCCTGCTGGTCCTGCGAGAGCTTCGCGAAGTCCTCAGGCAGAAAAATCTCTTCGTTCGTATTGTTGAAAACGACGGCGTCAAAGTGCTTGAGATTTGCCGGCTCGAACAGACTATCGTCGTCTTCAGCCAGCACGGCCTCGAACGCCCCGGTCTGGCGGGCCATGATCTCAAAAGCCTTAACGCCATAAGGCCGGGCGGTATGCTTATAACCCCAGGAGCGGGAAAACACCAGCAGTTTGCGCGGCTTCCAAGCCGGCACTCTCGCCCTCGTGGGCATTGCTGCCCGCATCTTGGCGATCTCCTCAGCGGACGGCACCGGGTCCTGACCCAGCAAAGACACCGGCGTCAACAGCATCACGGTCGTCACGATCAGCCCCAATCTCATTCATACCTCCCTGTGAAGAGAGAAGGTGAGAAGATCGGATTGTCTGTTTGTCGCCCATGCAGGCTCTCGATCGAACGAATCCTCTGACCTTCTNNACCTTCTAATCATCTACAGCCTCCATGGCGCCCGCATCGTCCGCGAGAGCATCGCGTTCGCCGCATCATCGCCGAGAAACCGCTCCTTGTCCGGGTCCCAGCGGAGCTTGCGGCCCGTCCGCATCGCGATGTCGCCCAGCAGACACGCCGAGCACGAGCGATGCGCGACCTCGACCGGCGCAATGGTCTCGGCCCGCGACTTCACACAGTCGTAGAAGTTCCCCTTGTGGTAGTCGCTTACGTAGAGCCTCGTCTCGCCGGCCCCGATCGTCTCCTGCAACAGCGACTTGGGCTCGGCGTCGATGGCTCCTCGAGTGACGAACACCCACCCCTTGTCGCCCTCGAACCGGATGCCGTTGCGATGCACCTTTTCGTCGGCAGCGATCATCCTGACCCCATTGGCATAGGTGTACTCAATATGAAAATCCCCATGCACGTCCCAGAGCCCGTCTTTCGGGAACTCGGCCCGGCCCTCGACCTCGACCGGACCGGTAAACTCGGTACCCATGCCCCAGTGGGCGATGTCCAGATGGTGGCTGCCCCAGCCGGTGATCATGCCCGCGCCGTAATCGGAAATGCGAAGCCAGCCCGGCCGGGCGCTGAGGCTGTTCTGCGGGTGCACCCGCTCCTCCGTGTACGGGGCCCACGGGGCCGGTCCCAGCCACATCTCGTAGTCCAGGTTCTCCGGCACCGGCATTTCCGGCTTCTGGCCGCAGCCGGGATCCGTCCCGAAGCCGACCTTGATCGTGTGGATCTTGCCAATCCGGCCGTTGCGGACCAGCTCGCACCCGAAGCGGAACCGCCTCTCGGACCGCTGCTGACTGCCGATCTGGAAGACCCGGCCATACCGGCGAACCGTATCGCTCACCAAACGTCCCTCCTGAATGGTCAGCGACAAGGGTTTCTGCAGAAAGATGTCCTTGCCCGCCCTGGCGGCCTCAATGGTGGGAATCGTGTGCCAGTGGTCCGGCGTGGAGATCTGCACCGCATCGATGTCGCCGCGGGCGATCAACTCCCGGAAATCACCGTACGTGGCGCAGCCCTTATACTCGCCGCCTGGATTCTGTTGGGTATAAAAGGAATCGACCTTCTTGCGAGCAAGTTCCACCCGCCGGGAGTCCAGGTCGCAGACGGCTACGACCTGCACCTGCTTGATTCCCAGGGCTTCCTTCAAGTCGCCGTCACCCATCCGGCCGACGCCGATGCAGCCGACGGCGATCCGCTCACTGGGGGCCTCGGAGCCGAACACGGATGACGGCACAATAATCGGGAAGGCCAGGGCAGCCGAAGCCTTCAAAACGTCGCGACGTGATATCACAATCCGATTGTCCCTTCGCTTGGTTCTACTCATAACATACATTCCTCACAAGCAACGAGGTTTCGGCAATTTATTCGGGCGTGAGCTTAGCACGCCAGCGGCACGGCGTCAACACAGTTGCCGCAGCATGGGCATTTTGCCCATGGAAAACAAGGGCAGAGCTTGCCGGCGACCTGATTGGAGGGTGCCCGTGTTACCTCTTACACGCGCTTTCACACGAATCGCGGGCCCTGATATCCCGTATTGGCCAGCTCCATCTTGTACAGTTGGGCAAACAGTCTGAACTGGCGGGCGAAATCGCCGCAGAACAGCAGATTGTGATGCCCGCTGACCATACATGCGTCGGAGCGGTCTGTAATCTCCACCTCAACATTCGTGGTGCATCCACCGGCGGGCGGCATCGGGTGTGATATGACCACGCGACCACTATAGACATCCAACGCAGGCTTCTCACCCGGATGGTATCGCACCATGGTGACCGGTTCTTCAGGCTTCCAGAAGGTCTGAATCGCGCAGCTCCCCTCATTGGTGTGTGCGAAACGGCGCAACAGATACGTCAGCTCGGGTCCGTCTGGGCCGTATACCTTGGTCGGGCACGTGCAATGCGAAGCGTAGTAATGGTTCTTCTCCGTCTCATAGCACGGATTGTGCTGGAAGCCCGGCCGGCCGATGAGGAGCTGCCCAAGCAACTGTGTGTACACGGCGGGCAAATCGTTCTCGCAGGCGGCCGGGGTCAGCATGCCATTGAGCAGAGAGAAGCTTATGCAGGGTTTGAGCATGCCCCGGCGCAGGCAATTCATCGTAAGGCCGTCGGCATTCTCGTCGCGCAACAATTCCGTCAGAGCCAGATGCGCCCGCATGGCGTTGCGGAGGCTTTCCTCGGTAACGCCTCGAACCTCGACCGCTTCACGGGTGAGCTTCTTCATCAGGCTTTGAGTCGCCTCGGTGATCTGGACCTTATGGAACTGATCCGCGTAGCGAGAGAACGGAATCACGCGAACCTTGATGCCAAAGAACGACTCGGTCGCTTCGCGCGGTTGGTCCGCCTCGGTAATGCTCAAAAGGAGAGATTGACGCAGTTGCTTCCGCGTGTTGATCATCCGCATGCCGTATTCGATGGCGTCGAGATTCTCCAATGACTGGATGAAAAACAATCCCGGCCGGCGGTAGGCGGCGATGGAGCCATGCTTGACGCCCAGTCCGATGAAGAACACGACCGGTATGTCGAGTTTCTTGGCCGCTTCGATGAGTAGATTAGCCTGGGGCAAGCTGTTGTTGTAGAACATGACCAGCAGCAGACCGTCGGGACGAGAGGTTTCAAGCTCGCCGATCAGCTTCTGCGCATCCGCATTGCCGGCGACGGAGCGATTCTCCATGACGATCTCCATCCCGAGACGCTTTTCCATGTCGGCCAGTGCGGCCATGTACTTCTTCTGGCGTCCTTCGGCGTCGTACTCATTGCCGGGCCAGCTCCACCAGCCGTCCGGGTTGTTTGAGAAAGTCCCGGACGGAGGGTAGAGGAATACTGCGCGGACGGTGGCGCCTTCCTTGTTGCGAACAGGCGGCGCGCTTTGGGCGACCGTCGCCTTCATCCATGGGAACATTGTCGCGCCGCCTGCAATCCCCGCCGCGGCGAGAAAATCACGCCTGCCCAAACCATATCCTGCTTCAATGTTGTCATGTCTGCTCATTGCTCATTCCTACTGTACACAATTCATCTCTTGGGTTCAGGACCACATCCATGAACGAGTGAGAAGGGCTGGCGTCGAACCGACAGCGGCCCCTCTCACTCGTCTGCTCACAAGATCAATCCAAGGACTGTTTACATGTCATCGCCGACGTCCAACTCGTCCAGCCACGCCGAGAGCAATGCCGTCAACTCGGCCACGTCGAGCTTGTACTCGCATGTCGGCGCCGGCGCCCAGCCGCATTCCAGCCAATGCGAGCGCAGTATTTCCAGATCAGCCTGATCAACCACCCCGTCCTGACTCAAATCGCCGACGGGATACTCCACCAGGATCCTCCCTCCCTTCAGCGACGTGTATAGTTCGGCCACTTCGTAGGGATTCAATGGATAATTGTACAGGCGGTAATCATCCATGGCTCCCGTGTAGAACCATTCCAAGGTGGCGCGGTTCTGACGAGCGCCGATGACCATTGGATACTGCCACGGCGAGAATCTGGACGGCTGGCTGCTCGTGACCAGTCCCGTGCTCGCGCCATCCAGGTAGATTGCCGTTTCTCCGGTCTCGGCATCCCACGTGCAGGTGACCAGATGCCAGGCGTTCAAAATGGAACCGGCCGGGGCGATCCCGCGGGACACGCCCACGCCGCTGTCATCGCGGACCAGAAGCGACAGGGAATTTCCGGAGGTGTATTCGACCCTGAAACCTGTGGTTGCGCCGTCATTAAACGTGCCGACGAAACTGATATCTGTTTTCGGCGTGTTGATCCAGAATGACAAGGACCCGGCTCCCAAACCATTGCCCAGGCCGGCCTTCGGGAAACCCTCCCTTCCCAGATCGACGTAGTTTGTGCCGTCGAAGTTCAACGCCTTGCCATCCATTCCATCGACGTATGCCGGATTGGTCATAGTCCCGTGACCGACGCCGACGGAATCGTTGAGGTTGTTTTCGAACTTGTACCAGGCCAACATGCGTTTAATCAACAACGTGGCTGCGATGGAATCCATGGCGCCCGCGTCATTGGTAGCCCGGCAGAAGTAGCTGTCCTCGTCCGTCGATGTGACGGTGATGCTCAACTGCTGCGTCTCGGCCCCTGCGATATGGCCGGGCTCATCGACCATGGGCCTGCTCGTGTCGCCCGGTAGACCCCTGTACCACTGATAAGCTATCGGCATGTCCGGCGAGGCCGAGACACCTGCCGTCGCGGCAAACACAACGGTCTCACCGACGTCGGCACGGGCGTTGCGAGGCTGGCTGCCCGCCGGAGGATCGAAACTGGCCAGTGTCTTGACGGTTTCAAACGTCCAGGTCAGGCCCAGAACGAAGCTCCCATCGGAGAGCTGCTCGTCCACCGCCCAATAATACCGCTTGTTGGCCTCCAGAGACGGCGGGCTGATCTGTGTGACTCCAACGGGGACTGTCTCCACCAGGTCATCGGCCGTCAGGTAAGGCGACTCGCTGAGATACACCCAGTGATCCGTAACTCCCAGGTGGGGCTGCGTCGGGTTGGAGGGATCCAACATAGTGGACCAGCTCAATTCGACGTCCAGTGCCATGTCTGTTTCACCATGACTTGGCTGGGGATTGTAGGTCAGAAACGCCTGCTGGTAGGAGAAGCCGTCCGCCCATGCGCGATGACTGGTGGTGATATGCGCATGGTTGAAGGTGTATACGTCAAGCTTCCCGTCCTTGTCGGCCGTTGCCGTTCCGATGAGGCCCTCCATCTCAAAAATGGCGCCGTCGACCTCGGTGGGACCCGTTTTCGTGCCGTTCTCGAAGTTGTACCAGACGGCGCGAGCACTGTTGGGATCCACGCCGGCAAGCATCCCCCAGTTCTCCCCTATGCTCTTGGTCCAGTAAACCGAGTAGATGTCATACACCTGACCCGGCTCCAGACCGCTGATCGTGGTTTTCAGGTCCATTGCGGCGTTGTTGCCACCCTGATAGATCGTGCCCTCGTTGCAGAACGCCCTCTGCTGCCACAATCCCGTCACGGCGGCCGTGCTGTACCAGGGATCCGTGCCGTTGACCGCCACAGTGTTGGACGGCGAGATATCGACGTAGGTCCCGGTGACCCCGAACGCCTGGCTAATCAGGCCTATGCTCCACAATAACACGATGAATGTCAGCTTCTTGTCCATTTTCGTTGCCTCCTTCTTGGTGAGCTACCCACGAATGTTTCGGCTTGAACTATCTTGTTGAACGGTGGTGCGGTTGTTTCATCCCCTACCTCCTTCCACACGTGGCGTCGTCAGGTTCTGCGACATCACGAAGTGTTCAATGCATGCGCAAAAATCGTTCATCGCTGCCCGAATTTGTAGGCCCAGCCGTAGTCCATGTAATCGATGTCTGTTCGGTATCCGTCCGGCACTTTGGTGATCCCATAACTCTGTCCCGGTGGCACGGTCTTTCTTCCCAATTCGATGGTCAGTTTCTCTCGCCAGTGATGGGATTCGGCATGCCCGTCACAGAAGCGTGAGCGTCCGGCGAACCCATCTTTGCACGATGGAGCCCCGGCGATACTGTACCTGCCGTAAAGGAGGTGCGTATGGCACAGAAGACATCGGAGTCGTTGACTCCACGGGGCCGGTTTTGGCACAAGCACGTTCAACAATGGGGGAGATCCGGTGCAACACACGCTCAGTATTGCAAGGAACACAAGCTCTCGGTCACCGCGTTCCGCTGGTGGCGCCGCAAGCTGAGGGGCGACCAGCCGGTGCCGGGTCCCGGGAAAGGGTCGCGTCCCGCGTCCGTCCCGACCTTCACCGAGATCCGGATCCCCCAAGGCGGTGAGGCGGCGGCCACGTATGCCTATGAAATCATCCTGCCCAATCGCACTCAATTGCGGCTGCGTCAGAACTTCGACGCCGAGGCCGTCTCCACGCTGGTATCTGTATTGGGAGCCTCATGCTGACGGGGTGGGGGCGTACGGTTCGGATTTTTGTCTGTGTGCCGCCCACGGATATGCGGAGAGGCTTTGATGGGTTGGCCGCCACGGCCCAGACAGTGACACGCCAGGATCCATTGAGCGGCCATCTGTTTGTCTTCTTCAATCGGCGTCGGGATCGGGTCAAGATTCTGTACTGGGATACGAGCGGGTACTGTCTGTGGTACAAACGTCTCGAAGCCGGGCACTTTTCTCTGTCCGGTTCCGTCCCGGACCAGGACAGTATGGAGTGGGACCTGCCCCAGTTGACGTTGATTCTCGAAGGGATCGATTTGTCCGACAGCCATCGACAGCGGCGGTATTCTCGACCGGAGCCCCCCGTGACATCCCGGGCGTAAAAAGATACAATAATAGTGTCTTTTCTCTGGTTTGGGGTTGACGGTCCGTGACTGGATGATAGAGTACCTTCCATCATGGCGTCCCCGACACAGACTCCCGTTTCCAAGGTTTCCCGCATCACGGCCGAGACCCCTTCGTCGGCGCTTCCCACGGATGTGGTCACCCTGCAGCAGATGGTCCTGCAACTGCTCGGGCAAATCAATGACAAGACCCGGGAGAACTTCGATCTGCAGTGCCAGTTGGACTGGCTCCGGCGGCAGTTGTTCGGCCGCAAGTCCGAAACCATGGATCCGAACCAGCGGCTGCTGTTTGCGGATCTGTTCGAGAAGCTCCAGCAGCAGTTGGACGAACAACTCGTCTCCGAGCCGGCCCCAACGGTGCCGGCCTCGGCCCCGAAGGCCCCGTCTTCGAATCGGCCCTCTCGGCGTAACGGTCGAGTGCCCTTGCCTGCGGATCTTCCTCGGGTCCCGGAATACCTGGATCCCGATCCCCGGCTGATCGAGAATATGCGGTGCATCGGCGAAGACGTCACCGAGATCCTGGAGTACATCCCCGCGGGCTTCTACGTCCGCCAGATCATCCGCCGCAAGTACGCCCCCAGCGGCGGCGCCGGTTCGGTGGTCATGGCCCCTCTGCCGGCGCTGCCCATCGAGAAGGGACGACCCGGTCCGGGGGTCCTGGCGTACATCATCACGAGCAAATACTGCGAGCATTTGCCGTTGTATCGGCTGGAGCAGATCTTTGCCCGCCACGGGTTGCATATCCCGCGGACCACACAGTGGGGCTGGGTGCGTGACAGCGCCGATTTGTTGGTCGCCATCGTCCTGGCGATGAAACGGCTGATCCTGGCCTCGGCCAAAATCCATACGGACGACACCTACATCCCGATCCAGGACAAGTCGCGCACACGCGTTCGCGAGGGATACCTTTGGCCCCATATCGACATGGTGAACAACGTGTACTTCGACTATACCACCACGCGCAGCCGGGAAGGCCCGGAACAAATGCTGGGGGGCTATCAGGGCTACATCCAGGCCGATGCCTTCAACGGATATGACAACCTGTACGGACCCGGCAAGGCCACGGAAGTGGGTTGCTGGGCCCACGCCCGGCGCAAGTTCGATGAGGCCCTGGCGACCGATCCGCTGCGAGCCAACGAGATGCTGGCCCTGATTGCGCAATTGTACGTCATTGAGAAGAAGGCTCGGGAAGAGCACCTGGATGCCGAAGGAACCAAGGGCCTGCGGCAGAAGTTCAGCCAGCCCATTCTGGAAAAAGAGATCAAACCCTTGCTGGAGAGCTGGGGCCGCGAGGTTCTCCCGAAGAGCCCGATCGGCAAGGCCGTCACGTACGCGATGAATCAATGGGAGGCCTTGAACCGCTACTTGGAAAACGGGATCCTCTCCATAGACAACAACGTCTCCGAACGTGTGATCAAGCTGGTGGCCCTGGGCCGCAAGAACTGGCTGTTCAGCGGCAGTGATGAAGGCGCCCAGCGAGCGGCGATCCTCTACAGCCTGATTGCCAGCTGCAAGCTCTGCGCGATCGATCCTTTCGTGTACCTGCGGGACGTCCTGGAACGCATCAACACCCATCCGGCCAACCGGATCGAGGAGTTGACACCCCCTCGGTGGAAGGAGCTATTCCTGCCCAAGATCTCTCTGCCGCGTCTCCCCGCCCAAGCCGAGTGACCAGACTCTCGGGTCCCACCGTCATCCTTCGTTCTGGCTTCATGTAGCCGTGCGCCCTCTGCAAAATTGATGCCAAACTCCGGCGTGGGAGGAATGGGGTTCGCCGGACGCTCACACAGAAGCCCAGCGTGCTGCTGTCGCCGTGCCAGATCGCCAACGGACTCCACCATTGAACCGGATCATAGCCCATTTCGCGGGTCCCCAGCGTCCACCAGGTGGAATTGAATCCACGCGAGTCGGCCTCTTCCACGAGCATGTATTTTTCCGCCGGCGACTTGATCTGGCTGCACCTGCGGTACTGATATTTGTAGTAGGCGCTGCCGCTCGGGTGCCCGTTCAGGCAGCCAATCATCGAATAGCTCCGACAATCCTCGATGCCGATCGTCCGTCTGTGGTCGGCCGGGCAAAGGAAAACCTTGCGGGTCTTGACGTATGGAAAGATCAACCCGCGTTCAAGGCCCCGGATCTTGTCTTCCAGGGTGCACGCGGCGGTCTGGGCCGCCGTGGGATTGCCCGCCTCGTCCTGAGGCACCTGCACCCAGGCAGTCCTCTGGCCGGAAACCACCTGCGAAGGGACGATGTAATCATCATTGTCATGCACGTACATCACCCAGGCGGTGGCAATGGATCGGATATTGGCCATGCACGCACTGCCGGCCGCCTGGCGTTTGACGCGACTCAAGGCGGGCAGAAGAATCCCCATGAGCACGGCAATGATGGCGATGACCACGAGAAGCTCGATCAGCGTGAATGCCCTACGCAGCATGATGCATCCTCCAGAAGGCAGTTGCACATCGTACAGTAGACATCACCATTTGGGTGCCTTCTTTGATTATCGTCATGCCATTGCGTACTCCGAACCTCATTCCGTACCAAAAAATCGTCATTTTGTGCACGAAACCGTCCGGATCACTTGATGCAGTGTTGCTCGCGATACGCGAGAGGATTCATCCCCATGGCCTGTCTGAAGTAACGTGCGAGATTCTTGGCATCGGAACACCCCATTCGTGAAGCGATTTCTGATATCGGTAATTCGGTGCTGATGAGCAGGCGGGCGCACTCCTCCATCCGGACCCGCTTGATCTCATCATGCACGGACCGGCCCATGACCCCGGAAAACCGATTGTAGAGGTCTCGGCGGGAAACAGGAACAAATTTGAGAATATCATCGACCTGAAGGGCGTCTTTCTTCGCCCGCGCATGGATGTAACGCAGAACCTCAAGCACATAGGGGTCGGCGATGGCAAAGACATCCGTGGACTGCCTTGTCACGACACGGTTGGGTCGAACCACAGTGGTGTCATCACGAATCGTTTGGCCGCTCATCAGGGCATCCAGGGCAGATGCCGCTTCATATCCGGCCTTCTGCGCGCTGAGAGCCACGCTGGACAACGGCGGCGCGGCCAGATCGCATATCAGGTCGTCGTTGCCCACTCCGATGATTGCAACTTCTTCCGGCACGCGCAGATCCGCGAGCTTGCAGGCTTCGAGGAGGTACTGGCTCCGGTCGTCGTTGCAGGCCATGACCCCGGCCGGTTTCGGCAGAGACTTCAGCCAGGCTACGAGGATATCCTGCTCGGCCTCCCAGGACCGGCGGGAGGCCGATTTCGGCTGCTCGTATTCATAGCAATGCGTCTCGAATCCCGCTTCGCGGACCCTGCGGCAAAAGCTCCGGCCGCGCTCACGCGACCAGAAGTAGCAATCACCGAATCCGCAGTAGGCGAAGTATCGAAAACCTCGATGGAGAAGGTGCTCGGCGGCCATCCGCCCGATGGCCACGTCATCGGTCAGGATGTTCGGCGAGCCCGGGAACGGCTCGGTATACGGCGAGACAATCGTCGGAAGCCCCAGGGAGAGAATTCGCTCGATCTGCCGGCGGTTGCGTTGCTCGCGCAGCACGATGCCGTCCACGTCCAACCGGAACAAGGACACCAGGGAGTTCTTCGTCTCGTTCGCTCCCCAGTAGAACGGGGCGCTGCGATAGAACACCCAGGGTCCATGCGTGCGCGCATATCGAGCGATTCCCCGCAGAATGGATCGTCCGTATGTGCGTGACGTTTCCATCATCAGTATGATCTTACGCTGTCTGTGCATGGCCCATCCCCCTTGACGTGAACCTGCGTACACACCGGCCAAGACCCATCGGACTGATATTGAGGATAGCAGCTCAACGCAGGCGGTGCAAGCGTCAAGTGGCATTCCGTGCGAACCATCACGAGTCAACATCGTCGTGAGTCCCACACGCCGCGTGCATTTGCGGGCTTTTGTCTTCAACATTCAACCGGGACTGTGGTATCATCAGCAATCGTGCATCGCGTTGTACACGCCGCACCGCGCGGCACGCTATAGATAACGACTGGCGAAGGAGACGGTGCTTATGAAACCGGTGCAAGGCAGAAGAGAGTTCCTGCAAATCGCGGCCGCGGGGGCTGCGACCGCGCTGGCCGGGAGTCCGGCGCTGGGCCTCGAGCGAGGCGGGGGCCGCGAAGCAAAGGCCGAAGTCCTGTCGGCCCCGCCGGTAGCCGGGCGAGGCGAACCGAAGTTCGAGCTGGGCCTGGCTTCTTACACCCTGCGGAAGTTCGACCTGGCCAAGACCATCGAGCTGACCAAGCGGGTCGGCCTCAAGCACATTGCTCTCAAGGACATGCACCTGCCGCTGACCAGCAGCAGAGATCAGATCCAGGCGGCGGCCGCCCAAGTGAAGGAGGCGAGCCTGGACCTCTACGGCTGCGGCGTCGTCTACATGAAGAACGAGGACGAGGTGAGCCGGGCGTTCGAGTACGCCAAGGCAGCGGGGATGCGCGTCATTATCGGCGTGCCCCAATACGAGCTGCTGCCTCTCGTCGATAAGATGGTCAGGGAATACGACATCAAGCTCGCGATCCACAACCACGGGCCGGGCGACGAGACGTACCCCCTGCCATCGACCGCCTACGAGAAGATCAAGGACCTCGACAAACGGATCGGCCTGTGCAACGACATCGGCCACACGATCCGGGCGGGCATGGACCCTGCGGCCTCGATCCTCGAATTCGGCGACCGGCTCCACGACGTTCACATCAAGGACGTGTCGGCGGCAGATCCCAGCGGCGTCGAAATCGAGATAGGTCGCGGCGTGATCGACATCCCGAACGTGATGCGGGCCCTCATCGAGATCAACTACGCGGGGATCGTCTCATTCGAGTACGAGAAGGACGCCGATGATCCGGTGCCGGGACTGGCCGAATCGGTTGGCTACGCACGCGGCGTGCTGGCAACCCTGTGATGACAGAAGGTGAGAGGGTGAGAAGGTCGGAAGGGCAGACGAGACTCCAGCCGTCAGTAGCAGAATTTGCCTGATTTCACCTCCATTGTGTTCAGCATAGTGATGATCTCTTCGTACTCTCCGTCCAGACGGTGGAACACTCGTCGAAGATGTATCGGCATGCGCAAGCGAATTCCAGCCAACACTGCGTCTCCGATGCCTCTTGCATTGCGTCAGTCAACTTGTTCTTGAAGACAGACGCGTAGCGCCTTTTCCGCCAACCCTCGGCGGCATTGGAGCACACCGAGCGAGATGCTCTTCTGACCGGGTCCACCATCGAGAACCTCTCCTCTGGTGGAAAGTGCTTTGTCAGCTCGAATATCTCCATGGCAGCCTTGAACGCTCGTTTGTACACCTCCAGATCGCGGAAATGCCGAATCTTTCTTTCCCTCTCAGGTTCCATACCGACCCCTCCGAATAGTCGAACCTCTCCGACCTTCTTACCTTCTCAACCTCTCACCTTCTGGTCACCAGGCGTCACCGGAGCCTGATGAGCTTGCCCTCTTTGGCCGAGCGGTAGATCGCCAGGATCACCTCGACGGCCTTGCGGGCTTCGGGTCCGCTGATCCAGAAATCCGTGCCTTTCTCCAGAGATTCGAGGAAGGCATTGAAGTTGCGGGTGTGGTTCTCGTGGGTAATGGCCGCCGGATCGGCGACGCCCCCACCGCCTTCGATCTTCATGAATCGCCTGCGGATTTCTGCATCCTCGGGCCGCTCGTCGGCGAACTGCCAGATGGTAATGCTGTTCTCGATGTTGATGACGGTGCCCTGGGTGCCCGTGATTTCGAACCGGCGGAACTGGCCGGGATAGGAAGCAGTCGTGCCGTAGATCAGGCCCAGGGCCCCGCCGGCATACCGCACGGCGGCGACGGCCGTGTCCTCGGTCTCGATCTTGTGGCCCAGCGTGGCTGTGTACGCCTGCACCGACTCGATGGGCGGCATCAGGTCGCAGAGCATATCCACCATGTGGATGGACTGGTTCATGAGCGCCCCGCCGCCGTCGAGCTTGACGGTCCCGTGCCAGGAGTCTGTGTAGTAGGCGTCGGTCCGCCACCAGGGGACATAGACGCTCGCGCAGGTGATCGTGCCGAACCGGCCGGACTCGATCGCGTCACGCAGGGGAACCATCATGTCGTTGAATCGATAGGGGAAGATTCCTCCCAACCGGGTTCCGGCCTTCTCGTGGGCCTGGATCATCGCGTCGATCCGCTCCAGCGTGATCTCGACGGGCTTCTCGCAGATGACGTGCTTGCCCGCCTTGGCCGCCGCGACGGTGGGCCCCATGTGCAGGCCGCTGGGCGTCGCGATCGTCACGATGTCGATATCCTTGCACTTGAGCATCTCGTCGTAGCTGGCGTAGGCCCGGCCGCCGTACTTCTGGGCCAGCGCCTCGGCCCTCGGGACGTTCGTATCACAGCAGGCCACGAATTTGGCGTTTTGAATATCGCCGATCGCGCGAGCGTGGAAATCAGCAATCAGCCCGGCTCCGACGATTCCAAAGTTCCAGGTTCTCATGGTTTAGGCTCCTTCGATTTCGGCTCGCACGGACAAACACGGACCACAGCGTCCGTAAGAGTCGGTGACAGTCCGCGTCTGTCCGTGTTCCTCGGTTCAGTTCAGTGTCAAGCCCACTTCTTTCGCCATGCTGCGGACGGCTGCGATGGCCTTCGAGAACAGCTCCGGCCCGGTCGAGCCGCCGAACTGCCCCCCTGCCATCAGGTGCGGCTCCATGGTCACGCAGCCACCATA
The DNA here is from genome assembly GCA_002327785.1 of Phycisphaerales bacterium UBA2218. Classification (GTDB taxonomy): domain Bacteria; phylum Planctomycetota; class Phycisphaerae; order Sedimentisphaerales; family Anaerobacaceae; genus PLanc-01. The sequence goes on along the minus strand of DCUI01000081.1, from coordinate 72,825 downwards.
CTTCATCCCGGCCAGCTCCGCGAGGAGCTGTTTGATCTGCCCATCGCCCTGGCCCGGCATACTGCCCACATCCTTGGCCCCGAGCTTCCAGTCCTTGATGTGAATGTGCACGATGTACGGCTTCATCAGGGGCCAGGCGACTTCGACGTTGTTCGTGATCTGCTCGCCCCAGACAAAGTTGGCAGGATCGTAGGCCAGCCGAAGCTTCGGTGAGTCAATCGTCTTGACGAGGTCCACGCAGTTGGCGGCCGTGTGGCCGTAGATGTGCGCCTCGTTCTCGTGGACCATGATAACATCGGTGCCTTGGAGCGCCTCGACCTTGGCCACCATGCGGTCCATGACCTGGTCGCGGTAGTCGTCGATGTTTCTGCCGTTGGGGGCATAATAACTGAACATGCGAATGAAGGGCGTCTCAAAGTACTGAGCCAGCTCGACCGCATGCTTGAACTTGTCCAGGTGCGGCTTGAAGTGCTGATCGAGCTTGACCTTGCCGATGGGCGAGCCGATCGCGCTGACCTTCAGGCCGTGGTCCATGATGAGCCTCTTCGCCGCCTTCAACTCGTCGGCGTTGAGGTCCATGATGTTCTTCTTGTCGATGAATCGCGGCTCAATGCAGCCGACCTTCTCTTTCGCCAGAAATTCGACCTGTCCGCGAAAGCTCTCCGTCACTTCATCCGCAAAAGCACTCAGCTTGGCCATCTCAATCACTCCCAAATCTGTCGGAACACTCGTACCCATTGCATGAACCGACACGGACTGACACGGACAAGCACGAACGGTGGCCACAGGCATGTGTCCGTGAAGGTCCGTGTCAGTCCGTGTCAGTCCGTGTCTTGCTTGCTGCCGTTACAGGCAGTTGTCGCGCGATCTCGTCCAGCCGGTAGCCGAAGCCAGGGCCCCACACAGTGGACAGGTCCACCTGACCGTCACAACGACGGTATAGCCCCGGATGGACGGCTTCCTCCGGGGCCGAGGCCGCCGGGTAGAACTGCATCGCGTTCGTCTCGACCCCCATGATCGTGCCGGCGTGGGCCGCCAGGAGCACGTGCGGGATCTGGGCCAGCATGGGATTCGTCAGGTCCTGGACCATGAGCGTCATGCCGTGCGCCTTGGCCCAGCACAGGCTCAGCAAGGCCCCGGTCTGGGTCTTGCAGGTCTTGAGGGCCACGCCGGTCCAGCCGAGTTGACGCCCCAGCCGGATGAGCCTCCAGTCGTGTGCGCTCTCGTCCATAAACAGGGGCTTGCGGGCGGAGACACTGTGCACATCGATCTGGTTGGCCTCCAGATCGTACGGGAACGGCTGCTCGATGTAGAGAATCATCTGGTAGATGCGGGGCTGGTCCTTCATCAGCCGGTCCAGGATATCGTTGACATAGGCCGGAGCGGTCACGGTGCAATTAAAATCGCTCGTCAGCCACAGAACCTCATGCTCAATGGCGATCCGGCCGACCTCGACCAGCCGGTCGTAGTCCCACTTCGCGTCGTTGCCTCGCAGCTTCACTTTTAGGCATGTCAACCCGTCCCGCTCGATCCAGTCGGGCAGAAGGACCGGATAGCCGTCGTCGGGCTCGCTGCCGGTCAGTTCGGAGGCGTCGAGCAGGTCCTTGCCACCCACGAGGTGCCAGGCGGGCAGCCGAGAAGGTGGCGACTCGAAGAAATCCGCCGGGTACTTGCCTACAAATGAGACGGCCGAACCAGGAACCGGCTCGAGGAAATAGGCCAGGTCAGTGCTCATGTATTCGGAATTATAGGTCTCGTAGATCGGGCGGCCCAGAAGTTGCCCGTAGGCATCGTGCAGGGCGATATCGAACGCCGAGCAGCAGACCAAGGCCGCCAGCCAAGGCATCCCCTCGGTCCCGGCGCCCCGCTGGGCATTGAAATCGGCCAGCAGCCCCCCAAGAACGGACTCGATGAAACGATAGCCGACTTCAACCGGGTGTCCTTCGGTCACGAGATTGGCCCAAGCCTTGGCCAACGTGCCGCAGAAGGCCATCATCGCGTCGCAGCGATCCTGATAGCTCAGGGCGCTGGGCCAAGTCCATTGCACGCTCAGCGGAGTCTCGCCCCACCCTTGTGCCCGCTTGCTCCGCCCATCAGCGACGGTCATGCACACCCGCGCACAGATCACCGAGGTGAGTGTCTCCGGTCCGAATTTCAGCGGCACTCGCGTCGTGACCGGGAGAAAGTACAGATCAACCGCTGTTGGACGAATCCTCGTTTTCATGTCCCCTCATGAGTATCCTGGCGAGTCACCGCCGAGACGACAAAACCAGCACACCGCAAGGTTTAAGGCCTAGGTCCGACATTGTCAACCGTGAGCGGGCACAAAACCAGCTTTGGGGGTTGCTTTGCCGGCCCAAATGCCTATAATCGCCGGTGTTTCTGGAATTGGAGGTAACACGGTTCGGGCAGAAAGGCCCCACGAAGGGTATCACGACCACAACGTCGTCCACAGCACAGCAAGATTGAAAGGAATAGGTATGAAACTCGACCGGAAGTTGAGAATGGGGTTGATTGGCGGAGGTCCCGGGGCGTTCATCGGCGAGGTGCATCGCAAGGCCTCCCGGCTGGACGGGGAGATCGAGCTTGTGGCCGGCGCATTTGATATCGATCCCAAGAAATCGCAGGACACGGGCAAGAACCTGGCCCTGAACCCCAGGCGCGTCTATAATACGTACCAGGAGATGATCAAGGCCGAGTCCATGTTGCCCCCGGGGGACCGGATTGATTTCGTCGCCGTGACCACGCCCAACAACTGGCACTTCCCCATCGCCCGCGACTTCCTGAAGGCCGGCTTCCACGTGATGTGCGAGAAGCCCATGACCCTAAACTCCAAGGAGGCCAAGGACCTGCAAAAACTGGTCCAGAAGACGGGCTTGGTTTTCGGCCTGATGCACAACTACACCGGCTACCCCATGGCCAAGCTCGCCAAAGACATGGTGAAGAAAGGCGATTTGGGCAAGATCCGCAAAGTCGTCGTTCAGTACCCGCAGGGCTGGCTCGCGACCGCCCTGGAGAAGACCGGCCAGATGCAGGCAAGCTGGCGGACGGATCCCAAGCAGAGCGGCGCCGGCGGCTGCGTCGGCGACATTGGTACCCATGCGGCCAACCTGGCGGAGTACATTTCCGGCCTGAAAATCACCCACATCTGCGCCGAGCTGAACAGCTTTGTGCCGGGACGCCTCCTCGACGACGACTGCAACTGCCTGTTGAAGTTCGACAACGGCGCCAGCGGCGTCCTGCACGCCAGCCAGATCGCCATCGGCGAAGAGAACAACCTCGCGATCTGGGTCCATGGCGAGAAGGCCAGCCTGGAGTGGCACCAGGAACACCCGAACTACCTGTACGTCCGCCGGATGGACAAGCCGGAAGAGGTCTGGAAGCGCGGCAACGGGTACATCGGCGCCTACAGCGCCGCCGCCGGTCGTGGTTCGCGTATCCCTTCGGGCCATCCGGAGGCCTTTCTCGAGGCCTTCGCCAACAACTACACGAATTTCGCCGAGACGGTCAAATGCGTCGTCGCAGGCGAAAAGCCCAGCGCGTTGGCCCTGGACTTCCCGAGCGTAGAGGCAGGCGTCAGGGGCCTGCTCTTCATCGAGACGGTCGTCGCCAGCTCCAAGAGCAAGCAGAAGTGGACCCCGATGAAGAAATAGCACGATCCGGCATCGGCCGGTGGCCAGTTCATACGGTTCGGCGCACGAAGATCGCGTGCGCCGAGCCGTTTCATTCCTGGAGCAGAATAGACCACAGCTCATGTAGAGATTTGTGGAGGAGCGGATCAGTACGAGTCGCAAGGACAGGAGCATTTCCATGAAGAACGATCAGAGCAGTCACGTCTCGCGCCGCAGCTTCATTTCGAGTGCGGCCGCCGCGGCGGCTTTTGGGGCCTCTGTTACACCGATGGTTGCGCAGGCCGCGGAGTCGCCGAAGAAGTTCAAGCTCAAGTACGCACCAAGCCTGGGGCAATTCCAGGAGCACGCGGGCAAAGACCCCATCGATCAACTCAAGTTCATGGCCGACGAAGGGTTCTCCGCCATGTTCGACAACGGTCTGATGGGCAGGCCGCCGGAGCAGCAGGAACAGATTGCCAAGGAAATGGACCGGCTCGGCATGACCATGGGCCCATACGTCATGTACGCCGAGTTCGGCAAGCCCACGTTCGTCACCCAGGAGAAGGAGTTCCAGGATCAGATCGTCAGCCGCACAAAAGAGGCGGTCGAGGTCGCCAAGCGAACGGGCGCCAAGTGGACACTGATCGCCCCCGGCTGCGTCAGTCAGCGAATGGAGATGGACTATCAGACAGCCAACCTGATCGACAACGTCCGCCGGTGCGTGGAGATCGCGGAGCCTGCCGGTGTCGTGATCGTGTTGGAGCCGCTGAACTGGTGGCGCGATCATCCGGGCCTGTTCCTTCAGAAGATCCCGCAGGCCTACCTGATCTGCAGGGCGGTGAACAGCCCATCCTGCAAGATCGTCGACGATCTGTACCATCAGCAGATCACCGAGGGCAACCTGATCCCGAACATCGACAAGGCATGGAGCGAGATCGGGGCATTCCACCTGGGCGACAACCCCGGTCGGAACGAGCCCGGCACCGGCGAGATCAACTACAAGAACATCTTCCGGCACATCTTCAGGAAGGGCTATCAAGGCGTGCTCTGTATGGAGCACGGCAAGAGCAAGCGCGGCAAGGAAGGCGAGCGGGCCGTGATCGATGCCTACCGGGCCTGCGACAACTTCGAGGTATAACAGCAGTAGTCTAATAGAAAGGAACAAGCATGAAAGAGCTATCGAACGTCTCCCGCCGGGATTTCATCAAAACCTCGGCGGCGGGCATGGCCGGCGTGCTGGCCGCCCAGAATGTGATGTTTGCCGCCTCGGCGCCACGGAAGTTCCGCGTCGGCCTGATCGGCTGCGGCGGTCGCGGGAACGGCGCCCTGGAAAACTGCTTCGAAGCCGCCAAGATCATCGGGGCGGAGTTGGAGGTCGTCGCGACGGCCGACTGGTTCAAGGACAGAGCTGAGAACGCCGGCAAGAAGCACAATGTGCCTGCCTCCCGGTGCTTCAGCGGCGGCGACGCCTATAAGAAACTGCTCGAAACCAGTGTCGAAGTCGTACTCATCGCCACATCGCCGAATTTCCGGCCGGCGCACTTGGAGGCGGCCGTCAAAGCGGGCAAGCACGTGTTCATGGAGAAGCCCGTGGCGGTGGACCCGCCTGGCGGCCGAAAGGTGATCGCGGCCGGCGAAGTCGCCAGGCAGAAGGGCTTGGCCATCGTGGCCGGCACTCAGCGGCGACATGAGGCATCCTACCTGAGAACGCAGTACGCGGTCGAGCGAGGAGCCATCGGTCAGATCGTGGGCGGATGCGTCTGGTGGTGCGGCGGCGCCCTGTGGTTCCAGACGAAAAAGCCCGGCGAGAGCGATGCCGACTACATGGTCCGCAACTGGGTGAGCTTCACCGAGATGTCGGGCGACCACCTCGTCGAGCAGCATGTGCACAACCTGGACGTCGCCAACTGGTTCATCGGACATCCGCCCCTTACGGCGCTCGGGTTCGGCGGCCGCGCTCGCCGCAAAACCGGCAATCAGTTCGACTTCTTCAGTATCGACTTCGACTACGGCAACGGCTGCCGCATCCACAGCATGTGCCGCCAGATCAACGGCACCGATGGGGACGTCCGGGAGTTCTTCCGCGGCACCGAAGGCGAAACCGGCGGCGGTGGCGGACTCAAGGGCAGCAAGCAAATCGAGGTGCCCAAATTCCCCGAGCACAATCCCTACGTGCAGGAGCACATCGACCTGCTCAACAGCATCATCGCGGAAAAGCCGCTCAACGAGGCCCGCAACGTCGCAGAGTCCACGCTCACCGCGATCATGGGCCGTATTTCGTCCTACACAGGCAAGCTGGTCCGCTGGAAGGACCTCGTCGAGAACGAGAGTTCTCCCTGGTATAACCTGACCTGCAAGCCGACGGCCCTGGACTTCGAGACGGGGCAAGTCGTCGCCCCGCCGGACGATATCCCTGCCGTTCCGGGCAGAGAGGCGTAAGGCCGGCCAAGGACAGGGGCTGTTGCTTTATCAATCCGTCAAAGCAAAGAAGTCGCACCCGCAAGGATGCGACTTCTTTGCTTTGGCTGTTCCACGAACCCCGTGCCAGAGAGAGAGATTCATGGGATACGAGAGTCAATCGAGCCGGATCGCCTCGGTGAATTCAATCGATGCCCTGGCCGACGCCTCGTGCGGCTCGATCCTGCCGACCAGTCCGACTTTGTGGCCGATGAGTTTGCTGTAATCCACCTTTGCGGCCGCCCCGGTGGGCACCACATAGCAGATCGTCTTGCCCGATTCATCCAGCAGGCGGAAACGTCTCACCGGCCCTCCGGCGTCGTAGACACTCGAGCTTTCGAGCTTGCCGATCACAGCGAACCGGCTGTTGTCCTCGACCTGCGCCAGCTTGGCGGAACGGGCTTCATCGATCTTTTCCGTGACCTTCATTCGCTCTTTGTTCTGGAGCTCCAGTTCCTTGGCAACCCTGCAGGCCAACTCAAACCTCTCCACCTGCTTGAGCGTGTAGTCTGCATAACGCATGGCGCGCCCGCCGTCCGGCTTCGCGGCGAGCTCCTGCAGTTTGGCCGTAAGCTCAGTATAGTCTTGGTCGGCAACCGGCTTGGTCCGCTCAACATTGATCTGCTCGGCCAGAGCGTAGTAGATATCGAGGTCCGTCTTGGGAGCGGCATTCGGATCCGCGCCGACCGGCTTCTGAGTCAATGCCGTCGCTGTGCCGGCATTCACCTCGCCCGGCTTGACGACTGTCCGATCCGCCGTCTGGAGGAACTGGCTGCTCACCCACAGGTACGCCCCTTGAGGCGGAGCGATCTTGTAGTAGTCATCCTTCTCTTCGCCGAGCAGTCTCACCGTCTGACCGCGATTGAGCACGGCCTGTTTGCTGGTGGACCACATCGGCTCCACAAAGTCCGAACCGGCGTACACTCCGACGTTGTCGCCGGTAATGATGCCCATCGTTGGATTCTCCAGGTTGATGCTGACGTACTGCATCGAAACCCAGGAGAAGCACCCCGGGGGAGGTATGATGCAAGACCAGCCAAGCTGGGCGTTGATCACCTGGACGCGGTCTTGCGTGTAGAGCTTGCCGCACTGATAGAAATTCGTGCCGGGACCCGACCGGATGAACACATCGTTGCCCGTGACCTCCGCCACGTAGGGCTCGGCCGGCCCTCTGGCCGGGGCAGGTTCATTGATCCCCACGGCGGGCTGAACAACCGTCCCGGTCGGAGGAGCTTGCTGAAGCTGGCCCAGAACAGGCGACGCCAACACCACAACGGCCAACAAAATGGCCATCGCACCCGCAGACCACTTCGTCCACGCCGTGCGCACGGGAGAATTCACGCGAGCTCGCATCTCTTACCTCCTATAAGATATTCCACAGATGCCTTGGACTTGCCCGCAAGGTAGGGCGATCCTTCAGTACGGAAGGCTAATGCGCCCATTCGGCTTTGTCAATACCCAGATACACATTTGGGCAGGATAATGCGTAAAAAAAAGCAAGGACAGACAGGCATCCTCGTTTCTCATGTTTGCCCAACCTACTGCTGGGAGGATTCCAATCGGGCCAGCTCTTCGCGACACATCTTCAATTGCCCGGTGTCCGAGAGCCGCTCCGCCGCCTTCTGGAGGTGTTGGACCGCCCGCTGGGGCTCATGCAGATAGCGGGAGTAAAGGATGCCTGCCATCAACTCCACCTGCTCAGCGTATTCATAATTGCCGTAATGCGTCAGAAACTGCTCATACGTGCGGGCCGCCTCCACGGCCCGATGCTCGCTGGCCAACTGGTTGGCGATATCCAGCAGCGACTGGCGGGGCAGCACCTGCTCAGGGTCCATCCGCATCAGTTCGAGGTACAGATCAGCCGCTGCGGCCATGTTCCGCTGGGCGATCCAACGAGCGATCTCGTGGCGAATCTGGTCAATTCTGGCCCGCTTCTGCTCATCGGCCGGCGTTGGGACTTCTCGCGACGCCACGCGTCTGCGTCCTTCCATCCCGGTGAATGGATCATACCCCTCCGCCACCGCATCACGATACTGCCGGCGGCGGTTCCAACGCCGGATCATCGACCACAGATCGAAGTGGCTCGTGCCGACGAGCCGGCTGGCCAGAAGCCCCAGCGTGACAAGAATTCCGTAGACGTAGCCGGCCAGATGGGCATCGTATGCCACGGCCGGGGTCATGCGGGCGATCACATTGTCAAAGATGATCATCTTGAGACCGATGAAATACAGGGCCGGGATCTCCACGGTGCCGATGAAGAAAAACCAGTAGAGGACCGTGACCAGGGTCTGTGGGTACAGGACCAGGTACGCCCCGGTGACCGCCGCAACGGCCCCGCTGGCGCCGAGCGTCGGAACGTAGGAATTCAAGTGCATCAGCGTGTGCCCAACCCCGCTGAAAACGGCCCCGGCAAGATAGAAAACGGTATACCCAAGATTGCCGAGCTTGTCGTTGATGTTGTTGCCGAACAGGTACAGGAAGAACATGTTCCCGACGATGTGGACGATCCCGCCATGCAGAAAGGCATAGGTCAGGAACTGATGGTACTGCCAGGCGGCGGGCACGAGCAGCCAGTGGGCCACACGAGGATGAATCGGGATGGAAACCACATCGCCGGCAATCTTATACCGATAGGGGCCTCCGTACGATATGAAGAACACCACGATGTTGATAAGGATCAGCGCATAGTTCGCATACGGCGTCCGCCGAGGGAAAATACTCGTTCGGATGGGAAGTAGTAACATGCGTTAGCGGTTTCCAATAGGTTCAGTTTAGCGTCGTCAGCAGATCAGGAACCCATTGTAGCGGCGAGACTCGTGAGAGACAAGGCAGAAAAAGGAAGGCTGCCCCCCGATGCCCTCATGGGAATGCATCGTGCGAGAAAATAGCCCAGGGTCCCAGACGCGATCTCTCGCGTATGAGACCCATTCTCCCCGACAGAAAACACCGTTCGCGGCCCGTGCCGCAGTTGTTGCTTCCGCAGCATCTCCCTACTGAAAGTATCGCAACAGATGAGCAACAAGGCAAATCCCCGGTCAAAAACTCTTTATTCCCAGCGGGTTTCCTGGTATGCAATAGACTATGAATCCAGAAAGCAGAAAACGACGCATCGGAATCGTCCGGACCCGGCTCCGCGAGAAGGGCCTCGACGGACTGATCCTCACCAAGCCGGAGAATGTGAGCTATCTGACGGGCTTCGCCGGGGAGGAGAGCTGGACCATCCTCACGAAGACCGGGGTGTATCTGCTCACCGACAGCCGATACATCGAACAGGCGCAGAAAGAGTGCGTCCAAACAACGATCCTTCAGCGGGCAGGCAAAGACCCCATCGCCCAGGCGGGCGGCCGGTTCCTGCGGAAGCTCAGATCCGTCAAGACCGTCGGAGTCGAGAAATCCATCTCCGTAGGTATGTTCGAGATACTCAGGAAGAACGCCGGCATCCCGCTGAAACCCGTGGCAGGTATTGTCGAAGAGCCGCGAAATACCAAGGATCTGGACGAGACAGCCGACATCATGGCCGCCGCGGCCATCGCGGCCCAAGCTTTCGGGGAGATTCTGCAACAGATCAAGCCGGGCATGACCGAAAACGCGATGGCGGGCGCCCTTGACCTTCAGATGCGCAAGCTGGGGGCCAAGAACAGCTTCGAGACCATCGTGGCCTTCGGTCCCAACGGCTCCCGACCCCATCATCGGCCCACGCAGAGGAAGCTCAAGCCAAGAGACACTGTCTTGATCGACTTCGGCGCTCGCTACGAAGGATACTGCTGCGATATCACCCGCTCCTTCGCCTTCGGTACGCCCACGCCCACTTACAGAGCGGCATACGCGGTCGTGGAAAAGGCACAAGCCGCCGCGATAGCCGTAGCCCGAGCGGGGGTCGAGATGGTGGAAGTCGATGCGGCCGCCAGGGCCGTGATCCGCGAGAGCGGCCTGCCCGTCTATGGCCACGGAACCGGCCACGGCATCGGCCTGGAGATCCACGAGAACCCCTTCCTCAAGGAGGATGCCCAGGGAAAGCTACACGCCGGCCAGATCCTCACCATCGAGCCGGGCGTCTACATCCCGGACAAACTGGGTATCCGCATCGAGGACGATATCCTCATCACCGAGACCGGCTGCAAGGTCATCACGAGCGAGTGCCCGTGCAATCACGTTCTGTTTCTGTGACTATAGCGTCTCCACCGGCTTTTCTGCCTCGTGTTTCCTCCTGATTCAAGAAGAGACTTTCCGGCGTCGCCAGCCGAGAAAACCAAGGCCAATACTCGTAAGCAGCAAGGCGCCGGGCGAGGGAATCGTGTTGCTGGCCCGAAGGTACAACGATTCATTGTCCCAGAAGACGCTGTAGTAGAAACCCTCGGGACAACCTGAGAATCTGTAGGACATCGGAAGGCTCCCCACAGAGCCGGCACTCAGGAACTGAAACGCCAAGCTCTCATGCGCCGCAATTTCCGAGGCAAGGTCAAAACTCGACAGGAATGAGAAGCAGATATTGATGGTCGGTCTGGACAAAGCCAGGGGATCCGACTCGCCCGAGAACAGGCCTGTAACACTTAGGGTATCGAATGTGCCCGGCGCGAATCCTCCAACGTCTATCTCCAGGATGCCGGTGCCCAATTGAAGAAGGTCCCCGACAAGGAGAGTGTCGAGAATTGTCCCGGAACCGCCAGGCGAGAGAACCCCGGCGTTGGTGAATGTGTTGCCCTCCCCCAGGTCGATGAGTGTGCCGGAGTCGAGCCTTCCGGTCAGGTTGTTGTTGAAGACGTTTGAGCCTCCACCAAGATTCACCCCGCCGATTACCGTCCCGTAGTTGTCGATGCGGTCGTCGCCGATGCCTCCAAGGATCGCGGTGCCACTCAACGCGGAGATGCTGCCCGAATTGGAGAGCGTATTGGCGGCTCCGCCGTCGAGGTTCACTCCCGCGCCCGTACCGGACCCTCCCTGGATCGTCCCGCCCAGAATGTTGACGGCGATGTCGCCGCGACCGCCGCCGCCAACGCTCTGCGCGTGAATGCCGTCGCAGTCCGCTCCCCTTGCGATGACCTCACTACCAACCGTGACAGTGACCGGACCGGCCAACCCGCTCCCGGCCGCACTCTGTGCCAGAATGCCGTGCGATCCGTCGCCGAGCGTCAAGATGCTCCCTGTGTGCGTAACGTTGACAGCGCCGGCCGCACCCGAGCCCCCCGCGCTGCCGGCGAACCCAACGCCAAAACCATACGTGTTCTCGGCGAAAACACCGCCGGCCCCCGCACCAAAGCTCAGAGTGCTGACACCGGCGTCTTCACTGATCCCCGCGAAGCCGCCGCCACCACCAACGCTTTGTGCGACAATACCGTGGGCGAATCCGCCCTGCGTAGTAATGTTGGCGCTGTTCTCTACCGTGACGGCATCGCCGTCACCACTGCCGCCGCTGTTGCCTCGCAGGACCATGTCGGACCCCGTCATGTTCAGCAAATCGTATGTGTCGGCAGTCACGGATCCATTGGCACCACCGCCGCCGCCGATGCTCTGCGCGAGGATTCCCGTGGCAAAATTGCCCTCAGTCACGATGTCGCCGCTGTTTTGCACACCGGCGGCGTCACCGTCTCCCCCTGCGCCGCCGCTGCCGCCCAATACGATGTTGGATTGAACACGCATGAAGTCGAGAAACTCAAGGTAGTCCGTCGGATTGGTGCTCAACTGGACAAGGACGCTCGTGCTGTCACCGCCGGCCCCCCCACCGCCGCCAACGCTTTGGGCCACAATCCCGTGAGAGAATTCCCCCATGGTGTCGATATAGCCCGCGTTATCAACGACAACGGACCCACCACCACCACCGCTGCCGCTGTCACCTCCCACCGACACACCCAGAGTGATATCGGGAGACGGAAGAAGATCCTTCCAGGACAGCATAATTCCGATGTCGGCCATCAACGTGGTGCTGTTGCCGCCGGCGCCGCCGCCACCGCCCACGCTCTGGGCAAGAATTCCATAGGAAAAATCGCCTTCCGTCGTGGTCTTGCCGCCACTATTCAGCGAAACACTGTCTCCGTTGCCCGCGCCGCCAGCGGCGCCGCCTACAGCCATCGAGACGGTCAGGCTGTTGACGGCAATGGTGCCGGCCATGCTGTTGCCCCCGTCACCGCCGCCACCGCCCACGCTCTGGGCGAGAATGCCGTACGAGCGGAAGCCGGAGGTAAGGACGTCACCGGTGCTGTCCACCGCGACCGCCCCGCTGCGACCTCCGTCGCCACCGGTTCCGCCCAGGTTTATCGCTGCGCTGATGGCGGGGAACTGGTCAACCACACCTATCGTCGCGCTCCAAGACACAGCATTTCCTCCGGAACCGCCGCCCCCGCCGACACTCTGTGCGTACAGGCCGTGGGCATGTTCCCCTTCCGTGGTGACCTGGCTGCCACTGGTGAGATCGACAAGGCCGCCGTCGCCACCGCCGCCGCCACGTCCACCCACCCCGTAGCTCATCGAGAATTGGATTCCGCCTGTCAAGTTGAGGACGTTGCCGCCGCTGCCGCCGCCCCCGCCGACGCTCAGCGCGTGGATTCCGTGCGACAGAGCGCCGGCCGTGATGATGGACGTATCTCCGCTGTCAACGCTGACTTGTCCGCCCTGCCCCCCGGGCGCGCTGTCGCCGCCCTGGGCATAGGTGAAGCCGAGACCGACGTCGTAAGCCCCGCCGCCGCTACCACCGCCCCCACCAATGCTCTGGGCGAGAACCGCGCTGGAATCGATGCCAGAAGTCTCCAAGCGGCCGCTGTTGCTGACCATGACCGTGCCGCCGTCGCCACCGGCGCCAGCGTCGCCACCGATGGAAACGAAGATCCCGTCGCCGCTCTTCCCACGACCACCACTGACCCCGCCGCCGCCGCCGACACTCTCGGCGAAGATGCTGCCCGAGCCGTCGCCGGCGGTCGTGATAGCGCCTGTATTGACAACGGTAACGGTGCCACCGTCGCCGGTGCTGTCTCCGCTGCCGCCGATAGAGAAAAGCCCACCGGAACTGCCGCCGCTTCCGCCGCCACCGCCAATGCTCTGGGCCAGGATGCCCAAGGCGTCATCGCCGGAGGTTTCGAGCCGAGCACTGTTGGTTACCGCCACGTCGCCGCCGCTTCCGCCAGCGGAGCCGGCGCCGCCGAGTGACACAAGACCGCCGGAGCCGGAGGCGCTGCCGCCGCCACCGCCGACACTCTGGGCAAAAATGCTGGTGGAGCCACTGTCCTCCGTCGTGATGGCGCCACTGTTGAGGACCGTGACACTCTGCCCGTCGCCGGCGCTGTTCCCCGAGCCGCCCCAACCGACCAAGCCGCCGCCGCCACCGGCACTGCCGGTGAATCCACCGACACTCTGGGCAAAGATGCCGCGAGAGTCCGTGCCGGAAGTTCCGATGTCGCCACTGTTCTCAACCACAACAGGGCCGCCCGGACCACTGCCGAGAGCGCCGCCGCCCTTGCCGACCACACCGCCCCCGGTCCCGCCGCTGCCACCGGCGCCGCCGAGACTCTGCGCGGAGATCCCATCTGCAGACGCGCCCCCGGTATCGATGCGGCTGCCATTATCAACATGCACCCGGCCGCCGCTGCCTCCAACACCGCCGGTCCCGCCCTCGCCGTAGATCGCGCCGGCGTCGCCGCCGCCACCACCGTCACCGGCTTCACTTAGTGCGAGGATGCCGGGAGAAGATGCACTGGCGGTCTCGATGCTGCCGTTGCCGAGAACATCCACCTCGCCGCCGCCGCCCCCAGAACCGCCAGCGCCGCCCTTGGAGTAGGTGGAAGACGCGGCCCAGCCGCCGCCACCGCCATTGCCACCTCGACTCTCTGCGAAAATGCCGTAGGAGAGGTCGCCGTCGGTCTGGATATTGCCGTTGCTGGTTACCGTCACCGGAGCACCGGAGCCCCCAGAGCCACCGTTGCCGCCATATGACGGGCCCACTCCGAACGCGGGCGTTGCCCAGCCGCCCTTACCGCCTTTCCCGCCTGCGCTTCGTGTGCTGATGCCATAGGCGCTGGTGCCAGACGTGATGATATCATAATCGCCGCCGGTGAAGTTCACCGTCGGGCCCACGAATTCTATGAGCGGAAAAGGGCGATGAAACCAGTCTATTGTAATCATGCCGCCATATTCACCCCCGCCACCGTTGCCCCCGTCGCCCCAAATGGACCCACCGCCGCCGCCGCCATTTGCGCCGAAACGCGATATTTGTACGCCGGCGATGTCAACCGCCGGCATGATGTCCGTGGTCAGACCGTAGATGTCGAGCGTGTAGATCGGCGGACATAAGAAATCCACCCCGCTCAGAATGCCATTGGATTGGTCACCGGTGAAGGTAGCAGTGTCTCCGGTTATGGCAGGGAGATCCGGTCCGGCGAAGGCCGACGGCCCCGCTACAAGCAGGACGGAGACCCACAGGGGCAACAACAGGGCGTAATGTCTTTGCGGCTCCATCTCTTTCTCCCATCAAGAAATTCCACTATCATCCAAGTCGCTGGTTCTCAGTATGGAAAACGTCCACTTCCGGACGTGTGAATCCATCTCTGATGTGTCTTTCGCCGCGCAAAGCCCATTAGGCGGAAGAAGGTCTCTTGCTCGTCCCAACGTCCGGCAACCGCCAGAGTCCTCCTTCTCGAAATGAGATCGAGACAGGTTTCAGCCGCTCATCCTCCTACTTCACGATATAGAGCGCATTCGGAAAAGTCAAGGAGATTCCGGGAAAAGTCCGAGAAAAACCTGGAGAAAGAGCCTACGGTCATACCGCCACTGCAGGGGGGAGAACCGGCGCCATCGCACTTCAGACGATCAGCGACGTGGCAAGCCCTTGCGTTGGATGGGCTTTTGCCCGTCGGATTTCGGGACGAAGAAATCGTCTTTTGTCAGGTTGTATCGCCTCGCCATCAAGCGGCTGTAGGCCAAGTCGCCGAGATCTCTGTCGCCGTTATTGGTTCCGAACGAGAACTTCGCCCCGACGGCCTTGGCCTTGCGGATGAACTTCTCGCTGGGGAGCTTGTACCGGGCGTTGATCTCGATGGCGACGCCGTTCCTGACCGCTGTCTGGATCACGCGATCCATCCGCTCGTCCGTCCAGAGGGTGTCATACTCCGCTGCGATCACAGACGGCAGGAACGTCGGATTCACGTAAATATCGACAGGCTCGTTACTCAGAATCCCCACCGTTCGCTCGACCAGCATGTCCATGAACGCCTGCTTGCCGCCGATCTCGACCTCGTTCGGAATCCACAGGCGCATCCGTTTGCCCCCATCGTTCGCCCACGTCATGGAATCCGTAAAGACGTAGTCGAACTTGGCGATCGTCGCCGGCGAGAACATCGTCACCCACTCTCGCCCTTCGGCCTGCATCGCCCTGTACACCGGTTTGCCATCCAGCTTCGCCAGGAAGGGCTCCAGGGCCGCATCGTTCGTGGTCGGGAAACCGACGCCGCAATTTTCAGCGATGCCGAACTTCATCCGTCGATCCTCGGCCATCCGGATCGCCTCATCCAACGTCAGACCCCCTTTCAGATGCACGTGGTAATCCGTCAGTACAGGCAATGGCTTGACGCGGATGTTCCTGTAGTAGACCGTGCTGCCCGGGTCGTGGCCTTGCAGGGCGAACGTGCCACGATCCAGCACCCGGCCGGGCATCGACGAAGGCGGATTTGCGGGGATGGGCTCGGCCCAGTCCAAGACGTCCTTGCCGTTGACGCTCACGCTCACGTGTTTGCCCCAGACGGTGATATGCATCGTGAACCACTCGCCATCGTCGGCCAGTTGCTCGGTGATGTCCTGCATCCGGTAGAGGCTGGCGGTCTTGCGCGGGTCGGCCCGATAGCTGTTGTTCACCTGGACCTCGAATCCCTTGGCGGGCCAGTCGTTCTTCTGCCGGCGGGTGTGAAAGTAGATGCCGCCATTGGAACCTCGCTCGGTCTTCACATCGACCTTTAGCTCGAAATCCCGGAAATCGGCGTTCTCGACGGGTCCGACGTAAAACAGATGGCTCCTGGGCCCGCTTGCCACGATTGCGCCGTCGCGAACGGAGAAGGTCCCCGGGTTCTCGCTGGTGGTCTTCCAGCCATCGAGGCTGTTGCCGTCAAACAGCCGGAACCATCCTCGCTCCACATCTTGCGCACTCGCGGCCATCGCTATCCCCGACACGATCAACCCCACGCAGCCGAGCAGCACCCTTCTTCCCGCCATCGCACGATCTCCTTCTATGTTGAGAACAAAAGATGAAGCCGTCTATACGGCCGATGCTGAAAACCATCAAACCATATGCAAGACAGGAACGCAAGTTACGGACCTGCCAATCACGAGCTGCCTATCCATTTCAGCACCCGCAGGACAGTGAGCGCGAGCCACTTGCTGGGCTTGCCCTTCTTCTCGATCTCGGTCTGGAGCCGGCCGGGATAGCCGTCTTCGAGAAGCCATCCGATGACACCATCTGCAATCTGTGGTTTGGACGATCTCATAAACTCCCGTACGAAGGGACTCTCAATCCGCCAGATTACAGCATGCGCGATGCCGCCGGTCAAAGGGAAACCGATCCGCCGATGTGAGCGCATAAAAAAAAGGAGACCCAGGCGAGCACATGATAGCTGATTGTAGGCCGGTCTCCTTGTTGCGGTGTGCCAGAATGCACCGTACCGCGGGTAGTGCTTTACGAGACCCACTGATCTCCGTCTGCACCCGCAACATCTATATCATACGACATGATCGCGGTGCAGTCAAATGGATTCCGGGGCACAGACGCTCGAAAGAGCGGAAATTTTGGCCCGCTCCTGCCGAATGCTCGGGTCGGCCAGCAGCCCCCTCAGGCAGACGTCGTCGCCAAAGGTTTTGATTTGCACGTGGTCCAGGCCGATGCCCTGCATGAGGTCCTTCATCGGCTCGCCGATGAAGGCAGTCCCGTCGGCGCCGAGGATCTTCGGGGCGATGTACACGCGGATCTCGTCCGCCAGCCCTTCTCGCAAGAACGACGCCAGCACGCGGGGGCCGCCCTCAACGAGCACCTGCTGGACACTCCGCTCGCTCAGCCGATCCAGCAGCAAGTGCAGATCGGGCGTCTCGGCAGCCTCTTCGCAGACCAGCACCTTCGCCCCCCTCTTGCGAATCCGCTCGGCGTGCTTGGGATTTGCCTCGACTGCGGCCTTCCGCGTATAGACGAGGACGGGACTCGTCTTCGTCGTCCGCAGGAGCCTGGATTTCAACGGAATCCGCAGATCGCTATCCAGAACGACACGGATCGGCTTTTTGCCCTTGCTCGGCCTTGGCGTCAGCATGGGATTGTCCGCCAGAACCGTATTGATTCCCACCACGATCGCCCCCACCCGGCGGCGCAGCCTGTGTGCATCGGCCCGACTCAGCTCGTTCGTGATCCACCGCTTTTCCTGCGACGGATCCGCATAAGCGAGCTTGCCGTCGATGCTCTGGGCCCACTTGAGCACCACCCAGCACTTGCCTGTCGCGGCGTACTTGAAGAAGGGGGCGTTCAGCAGCCGGGCCTCGTCCTCGCACAATCCCACCTCCACCTCGACGCCGGCTTGCCGCAATTGATCGAGCCCCTTGCCGTTCGCATGAGCCGAAGGGTCCCCCGTCGCGACGACGACCCGGGCAATGCGGGCCTTGATGATCGCGTCCGTGCAGGGGCCGGTCTTGCCGACGTGACAGCACGGCTCCAGCGTGACGTACATCGTCCCGCCCTCCGGCCGAATGCTGAGCGTGGCGCAGTCCGCGATGGCGTTCACCTCCGCGTGCGGGCCGCCGAACTTCTTGTGGTAGCCCTTGCCGATCATCTGCCCGGCCTTCACGATGATGCACCCCACCGCCGGATTCGGCTCCACCGACCCGATCCCCTTGCCCGCCAGCATCAGGGCCGACCGCATGAATTTCTCGTCCAGTGCGTTCACGTCACGATTCCTTTCCTGCCAGCAACTTCTTGAACCGCTCCTCGTCGATCACCTCGACGCCCAACTCGCGGGCCTTCTGCAGTTTGCTGCCGGGGTCTGCACCCGCCACCACGAAGTCGGTCTTCCTGCTCACGCTGCCCGAAACCTTCCCGCCGGCCTCGCGAATCGCCTGCTCCGCTTCAGCACGTTTGTACTCTCTGAGAGTTCCCGTTACGACCACAGTCTTTCCGGCTAAGGGACCGATTCCCTGAGGCACTGCGCGACGGACTCTATGCACGATCATCTCGACTCCAACTTCCCGGAGGCGGGAGATGATCTTCCGGCCGGTCTCGCTGTGAAGATAGCCGTAGAGACTCTCAGCGATCTTGCCAACCTCCTCTGGTTTGATCCCGAGAGCCTGGCGAATCTCGTCTTGTCCTGCATTTCCCAACCTCCTGGGGTCATTATCAAAATAGGCTGCCAGTTTCTTCGCTCGCACCGGCCCAATCATGTCCGCCACTCTCAATGAGATAACCCCTTGCTGGAGCCGTACCATTTTCGCCACCATGTCGGCACCCTCCCTGCTCTGCAAGAACCTATGGATCCGGCCTGGCATGGAGACTCCACTTGCTGAAAGAAGGAATTCTCTGAGCTCCTGGAGGGAGGCGGCATTGAGTGTATCAATGTCGAGGTATTTCCCCAAAACCTTCTCAACTGTCGTGTGACCGACCAACGGGATTCCCAAGGCAACGAGAACGCGATCAAAGCCACGTTTCTTGCTTGCCTGAATTGCATCGTGGAGCTTCTGCGCTGAGACATCAGCAAAGCCGTCGAGTGACCGTATTTGCTCCACGCTCAGTCTGTAGATATCGCTCGGGTCAGAAACCAACCCCCGCGCAACCAATTGTTCCACAACCCTCTCGCCCATGCCCTCCACGTCCATTTGATCCCGACCGGCGAAGTACTTCAGCCTCTCTCTGACTTGCGCAGGACAGAAGTAGTCTGTACAGTAGTGCGTAGTCTTCTCAACGACTTCCACAGGGGACTTGCAGACATTGCATCTGAGGGTCCGGAGGTTTCGCTCTTGATTGAACCACTCGCAATCAGGGTTTCTGCAAACGCGGTACTCCGTGGACTCGGCGGTGACTTCGGCCCCACAGGCCGGACATTTTTCAGGTGGTTCAATCCGTCGGGCATTGTGTGGGCGATTCTCTGCGATTGCCCTAACGACCTGGGGGATGATCTCGCCAGCCTTCTCGATGATTACTGTGTCGCCAATCCGAATATCCTTGCGCTCGACCTCGCTGAAATTGTGCAGGCTTGCTCGCTTCACCGTCGTGCCCGCAAGCAACACAGGACGCAGATTCGCTACAGGCGTCAGAGCTCCGGTCTTGCCCACCTGCACATCGACCGACTCAAGTATGGTCTGGACTCGCTCCGCAGGGAACTTGTATGCGATGCACCATCGCGGCGCCCGACCCGTGGCCCCCAGGATATCCCGCTGATCGTAACGATTGACCTTGATGACCATCCCGTCGATCTGATAGTCCAGCTTGGACCGCCGGTCGGTCCAACTCATGCAGATCTCGATCACTTCGTCGATGTCCTTGGCCCGCTTGATGTGCGGATTGACGGGCAGGCCGAGTTCCTTGAGCTGTTGCAGGGTGTGCCAATGATCCTCGCCCAGAGGTTCGGAAATTTCGCCCAGTGCGTAGGCGAAGAACGCCATGTTCCGCGTGGCCGTGATGCGCGGGTCGAGCAGCTTCAGCGAGCCGGCGGCCGCATTGCGGGGATTGGCAAAGGCCGGCTCCCCAGACTCGGCCCGCACCTTGTTCAGCGCCACGAACGACTTCGTGGGCATGTAGACCTCGCCGCGGACCTCGAGCACAGCGGGAACGCCAGTGCCGCGGGCATCCCGCCCGCGAGCCGTTGTGGCATCGGCATCCTGCCGATGATTCATGGGCTGGAAGCCCATGCCACGAGAGACGCCATTGTGTAGACGTAACGGAACAGATCGGATCGTCCGAATGTTCGCGGTGACGTCGTCGCCGACTTCGCCGTCGCCGCGCGTGGCCCCGGTCGTCAGAACGCCGTTCTCGTAGCGCAGGCTCACGGCCAGGCCGTCGATCTTGAGCTCGACCACGTAGTCGTAGTCGAAAACACCCAACTGCTTGCGGACCCGCTCATCGAAGGCGCGCAATTCCTCCGCGTTATAGGTGTTGTCCACGCTCAGCATGGGGATGGCGTGCCGGACGGTCGCGAACCCCTCCAAGGGCCGGCCGGCGACCCGCTGCGTGGGCGAGTCCGGCGTCACGAGGTCCGGATGCTCGGCCTCCAGCCTCTTGAGCTCTGCGAACAGCTCATCGTACTGCTGGTCCGTGATCTCGGGCTGATTCCGGACGTAGTACAGATAGTCGTGTCTGCGGATCTGGCTCCTGAGCCACTCCATTCGCTTGCCGATCTCTCCAGCCATCGTATTGCCCCTGCGACGTCGCGAGCCTTCACGCCCGCCCCTGCTCGGCCGCCCCACATACCGCCATGGGACCTGCGCCGGGCGTGATTATAATCCAACTCGCCGCCGCCCTGCCATGGAGAAATGGACGCATAGGCGCCAGGGGAAATGGAGAAATGACGGACCTGGACAACGCGACCGATGAATACGCGAGAACCAGCAAGGTCTGAACGCCGGCCCGCACCCTGCCGGGGTCTGAAAGAAAGCATCACCCTCCCCCGGCTGCCGGCTCGTGGGGACCTCTGCCGGGCATCGGCTTCCGTGCCGGGATCTTCACTACCGAAAGATCACTCCTGAGTCTTGCTGCAACCTGGTCGCAAACGGCTCCCCGCCCAACCGTCAGCGGCCATTCGGAAGAGCCGAAACGAATCGACCGTTCGGAACGTCATAGTCGAAGCTACCCGAACGAGACCGGATTCGCACATAGCCGCTGTCGACCACGAAGATCGCCAGCTTTTCCTTCTTGTAGAAGACCTCCGCGGCTCCCGAGAAACGCAGAGCATTGTGCAGATCGGTTCCCAGATCGAGGATCTGCTCATCGGCAAAACCGACTCGCTGCATGATCCGAACGATATCGTCCGGCAAGAGGGTCGCCACACTCATATTCTTCTTGTGGACGACCCGAAACGGCGATTCCGGCTTCGTGCTCCGCGGCCCCAGCTCGGACCATTCGACCGGCTTGAACCAGCTGTTGCAGCCCACCGCCTCCAAAGCCAGGAACATCAGGATCAGCAGAACACCCCACCGCCGAAGGGCCTGCGAACGACCTTTCGCATACAGGCCCGAGCGACTCGTCACTTTGAGAGTCCCTGGCCCCGATGGGGCGTGCGGAGACTGCAGCATACCGGTCACTGCGCCAACTTGGGATCCACGCTTATTGAACACTGCTGCCACGCTCCTCATTCTGGTTGTTTACTGCGGCTGACGCGCCAGCGCCTCTGCGATGCCGTTCCTGAACTCCTGTCCGGCGGGCTTCGGCTGGTTGCTGAGCGTCAGGGCCTCGACCCCACTGCCGACCTGGTTCATCGCCAGCGAACTCTTCTCCGGGACCAGGTTGGCGGTCACGAACACTGCAACCTCCTTGGTCGTCTTCAAGTCGTCGTTGTTGCGGAACAGTCGGCCGACGATGGGAAGGTTTCCAAGGCCGGGAACCCGCCGATCTATCTGTCGCGTACGATTCTCCGTCAACCCGGCCACGGCGACCGTACCGCCGTTCTGGACGGTGACGCGGTTCTTGGCCTGCCGACGCGTCACAATCGGAAGATCGCTATCCGCGCCTTTCGCAATGCTGTCGCTGACTTCGACCGCCATTTCGAGCGTGATCTCATTGCTGTCACCGATGTGCGGCGTGATCGTCAGGATCGTCCCGGACTCGATCTTCTGGAGCTCGGCACGAGAGTAGCCATACATGTTGTTGATCGCCTGCTGATCGCTCATCATGAACCACTCTTCCTGGATGGATCGCAACTGGGCCTGACTTCCATCCTGGGCGGTCAATTGCGGATTGGCCACGATCTCCAACTGATTGTTCGACTGAAGCGCGTTCAATGTCGCCATCAACGAATTCGTAAACGTCTGGTCGATCGAGTACCCGATCGAGAAGGCCTTCGACCAATCGCTGTTGCTGAGGATCTGTCCATACTGGAGCGTCGGGAAATCCCACTGGACACCTAGGTTCAACAGGTTGCCGCGTTCCATGACAACCACGCGGGCATCCAACAGGACTTGCCGTCGCGATACGTCGAGCCCGCGGATGAGCTCCACGATCTTGTCCGCCAACTCCCTGGGCGCCGTGACCGCCAAGAGACGGCCCTGATCGTTCGGATCGGTGGCGCTGGCGGCTTCCGCCTGGACATACGGCTGATAGGGCTCAGCCAGCATCTCTTTGATCCGTCTCGGCGTGTTGTGATTCAGCCGCACGTGGCGCGTCTCACTGAGTTGCGGGAACGAGATGCTCCCGACACCGCGGTCGCCGACCAGATAGTAGTTGGCCATTCTCTTGAACACGTATGGCGTGCCCGCCAGGATCATGTCCAGGGCGGTCTCCAGCGGAACGCCCGTGAAGCTGGCCGTCGTGTTCAGCGTAACGTTGGGGTCACAGATGATCGGCACCTCCACCTCGCTGGCAATATCCGCCAGGGCTGAAGTGATTTGGGTGCCGAAGGGGTACATGTTGCTGAGCGGATGATACACCAGGTACGTGTTATCCGGCAGCGCATCGAACGCATACTTTCTCTTCGTTCCGCTGAGAATCTGCTGCAACGCCACGTTGACGGGCATGCCCTCCACGCTCGCGACGCCCGTCGTGATGGGCTCATCCTTGACCGTGATATCGACGGCAATCTTCGTGTTCGTCCGCCGGGAGAGCTCCCCGAGAGTGCTGAGCAGTTTCGGCGCGATTGTTTCGCCCGTTGGCCCAGGTCGAACCCCAGACGCCAGATCGGACTCAGTGATCGGGCCGTCTCCCTCGGTCATCTGACGAAGCTGAGCATACTGCCTCAACAGATCCTGCAGCTTGGCCTGATTCGCGGCATCCAGCGGCTGAGCCAGCAGAGTGTCGATATCCTTCTGGACCTGCGCGAGCCGGCGAAGCAATATCTCTCTGCCCGTCAGGGTCTCAGTCGGCGGCTGGATCGACGGCTGGGTCGGCGGCTGGGTCGGCGGCTGAG
>DCUI01000081.1:0-49674 GCA_002327785.1 Phycisphaerales bacterium UBA2218 | reverse complement strand
TGGGTCCTCTTCGGCGCCGCCTCATCGATGTCTTCTATCACGTCTGTATAGCTGATATTCGCATTGATGTCGAACTCCTCCTTGAAGAAGCTCAACGAGCCGCTCCAACCATATGGGACCTTGACGTTGTATCGGCCCATCGCATCCGTCAAGGACGGCACGGTATTGTCGTTGGGTTCGGCGGAGACTCGCACGCCCTGGATTGGCTCCTTGTCGTCATACTTGATCACGCCCGAGAGCGTCAACATCTTCATCTCAGCGGAGATCGTCTGGTTCGGGATCGACGCCGTTACAGGCTCGAACGGCTTCACAGCCGGGGTGAAGTTCCAGCCGGCCAACTGGGGAGTGATCTTGCCTCTCCAGTTGTGGTCCACCTTGAGCTCGAAGGCGCCGTTCGAATCCGTCGTGGCCGGTTCGACCGGGCTGGTGCCCTCGGCGACCATCAGCACGTCCGAGATAGGATTGCCGGATTTGTCGGAGACCTTGCCTGCGATTACGTGCTGGACGGTCCGGGCCACGTAATCCTGATTCGTCTGCGGCGTGAGCACGCCCGGGTATTCGCGTTCGAGGGGATCGAAGGTGAACCCGGCTTTCGTCGGCGTCACCTTGCCGGACCAGTTGTAGTCCACCTTGACGCTGTAGGACCCGTCCGCTTGGGAGATGACCGACGAGCCGGGCAGACCTCTGAGCTGTACGCCGCCCAGTTGAGTATTTCCGGAGATTTCGAAGTAAACCTTCTGTGCCTTGAAGTCCTGTTTGAGCAGATCCGCCGTGACACCCGGGTACGGCCGTTCCGCCGGATCGAAGTAGTAGCCCTCTTTCTCCGGGATCACGGTGCCGGCCCAGTTGTACTCGACTTTCGTGGTGTAGAAGCCCTTTTCATCACTGGTCACACTACCGCCGGGAAAGCCCGTCAGCGTGACCAGGCCGGTGCCGGTCGAGCCTTCGATCTTCAGGTAGACCACGCTCGCGCTGTAGTTCTGAGCCTCGTACGATTCGGTCACTTTCTTATACTCGATGACGGGCGGCGTGAACGTCCAGCCGGGCTTCTCGGGAGCCACCTTGCCGGCCCATCCGTGCTCGACGGACACCATGTAGAACCCCATCTCATCGCTCACGGTGTCCACGGGGAAACCCTTCATGACCACACCGGCCATGCCCACGGACCCCGAGATCTGGTAGTGCAGGACCTCCGTCTTGTAGTTCTGGTTGGTCTGTGACTCGAGGACCGTCGGGTACTCGATGTTCTCGGGCGTAAACAGGCAGCCTTCCCGGGTCGGCGTAACGGTGCCGCTCCAGGCATAGGGGACCTCGGCCCGGTACTGACCGGATTCTCCGGTCACCACGTTGCCCGGTAGACCCTTCATGACAATGCCGGCGATGCCGGCCGCCCCGGAGATCGTGAACGTCACCTCAGACTGCTGATAATTGTCCACGGCACTCTTGATCACGTTCGTGTACACGCGGCTGGGGGGATCGAAGCGATATCCCGCTTTGTCGGGCACAACGGTGCCGTTCCACCCATAGTCCACGGTGGCCGTATAACGGCCTTTGTCGTCGCTGATCACGTCCACGAGGAAGCCGTTGAGCTTGACGCCCGGCAGGCCGACGGTGCCGGAAATGGTGAATTTCAACAGATCGGCCGTGTAGTCGTGGTCGGATATATTGCTCGTGACCTTCGTGGTGTAGGCCCGCTCGGGCGGCTGGAACACGTATCCGGTCCTGACGGGCTTGACCTTGCCGGTCCACCCATACTCGACCTCCGCGTTGTACACCCCGTTTCCGTCCGTCTTTACGGGCGTCGAGCCCGGAAAGCCCTGTAATGTCACGTCAGCCAGGCCTATCGTGCCCGAGATGGTGAGCATCTTCCTCTTCACGGTGATCTGGCTGCGGGCTTCCGGTGCGAACAGTAAGATCGCACAAAGGGCAATCATCCCGCCTAAAGGTAGTATACCGACATGTCTCCTGGCCATAGGTTAAGGTCCCTTTCTGCAGCCGCTACTACGCCATCCCACGGCTTAACATGTATCGGCAATCCCGCGCCCTGCTTTAGCAAAAACCTCCCCTGCCGTATGCTACACGTACTACAACGTAATGGTCGTCCTGCCTATCTTTCCATCGGGACTTCTATCCCACGAGGCGACTCGGGCGGCCTTCTGCCCGCCTTGTTCGTACACCTCGATAATGATCTGGTTCTGGGCGTTCTCCAGGGTCGCCTGGCTCGAGGCGTCGCGCCCCCGATACTGCAGGGCCGCCGTCAAACGATAGGCCCCCACGGGAACGTTGGACACGTCCAGCACGCCGGAGAACGTTCGCGACTCGAAGGGCAAGAAGAGCCCCCCCTGGCCGGAAGCTTCCATGAGAAACTGCTCGTACCTCATGTCGCCCGGACCGGTTAGAACACCACGACACGTGGGGTTGATATAAGTCACGCCGCCATTGGAAAAAGTGGATGTCGCGATATAACGAGACGGCGACGCCTCGGACAACGTGAACGTCTGGGCGTCGATCAAGTTCGTGCCGGGCATTTTGCCGTTGGCCAGACAGACACGAGCCTCCCTCACGCCCGCCGACGAGCCGTCGGCATACGTCGCATGCAACCGGAGCATTCCATAGTAGTGCGAGTACTCCGTGGCCGTGGCCGGCATCCTCACGTTCAAGTTCACGCTCCGCCGGGCATACCGATGAAGCGTGAATTCCGTGGGCATCACGTTCACCCAATCGACACAACTGAGATCGTCGCTCCTGACGCCCCGACCACTGATGAGGTTGTGCATATGCGACGGCAACATGAACTCGACGCGCACCGTAACCTGTTGCTCAGATCCGTTCGTGACCACGACCGCGCCGCCGCGGCTCGACCCGGGAACAACATCGATCAGCAGGTCTTCCTTGTCCAGGTCGATCGACGCGAGCGACCTGGGATCCACGACGCGCGTGTCCCCTGCGAAGTCTATCTCCTTCTGCACGGCATTGCCTCGGCGTCCGTCCACATAGAGATACCCTTCTACCTTGTACTTGCCGCTTGGCAGCGGCGTCCCCATGTCCTGTTTGAGGTTCAGCGCGACACCCGGGATGATGCCGCAGCCTGGAAGCTTCAAATCCGCAATCCTGCGCCAGTTTCCCCCGGATTCCTGCTGGACTCGCAACAGCCCCTGCAGACGCGAGTAGGTGCCGCCCTTGTTCACAACGCTCATGGAGGCGATCACGGCCGCCGTGGGGCTCTCCAACGTCGCAGGCTGGTACGTCAAGCCCACGTCCGTCAGTTCGATCTGATGCGGCAACGGGATCCCCTGTGATTCCAGGATCACCGGCACAAGGTATCGCAAGCCTACCAGCGCGCCGCCGAAGGGGCTGTCGATCGCCGTCTCGCGGGGCTTCGTCTCAGCCATCAGTGCGGCGAAGTAGAAGCCGCGCGTCCCCGCCGGGACATTGGCCACGATGGTGACCGGGACAGCCTGGAAGGGATCCAACACCACGTTCTCCACGGTGTTGCTCAGCCAGCTCTTGCAACTCCGCAGCGTCGATACACTCACACGGTTGTTCGGATCATCCAAATAGACGTCCTGCCAGACCCCGTTGGCGTCCTGGGTCAACTCGGCGAGCCTCAAAGACACCTCCTCGGTCGTATCACGGCTGAGGTTCTCGATCCTGAACTCGAGTCGAACCGCCCTGCCCGGATAGACCTGCCTTTTCATGATAATCGGCTGGATAAGGAAGTCGGCAAAGGCGGTACTGCCGGCAGACAGCACAACGATCATTATTCCGATAATCCCGACCCAAGGCCTCCTGCCCAGACACGCTCCATCAGCCACCCGGCTCTCAGAGAGATTCGCATCCGCTCGCATCGATTGCTTTGCCCATACCATACGATCACTCCAGCTCTCGTAGACTCTACTCAACCACTGTCTCTGAGGCGTAGAAAACGCGTCGCCAGCCCTACGCCGATTCTGCGGTTTCTTTTCGGCAATCCAAAGAAGATACTTGCCCAGTTTCCGGCGATTTCCGCGAGACACCCCCAACCCATGGTGCCGCCTCCTATTCAGAGCCGTCATGGTGCCCTGATGAAAGCCCCATACATGATCTTTACCACTGTAACAAAACTTCCAACCATTGTCAAGCCCAATTTACCCGAAACGCCCACTTTGACAACCTATTTAACGTCACCCCGGTTGCCCCTCCGCCTGCAAATCATCAATCGAATTGCCGCTGGTCATTTATCGGACCACTTCCGTCATGCTTGAAGATCTCTCTTGTGGCCGACATGAACACGACTGGAGCCCCGGCCCCTGTGAGCCGGATCGGTTCTTTCTTGGTGCAATAAAGAAGGGGAGGGCCGAATGACTTCTCCGGCCCTCCCCTTGATGTTCCTTCACTCGGTCCTGCTGAACACTCTGGCTGTGATTCGCCATCAGCACCGGCAAGAAACAACCGCATGCTCACAGGACAGAGTTCTGCCATTCACAAGCCAAATCACACGGTCGGGACAACCTTAATGAGCACGGTCGCGACCTGCTTGTCCTTGGTGCCGCCGGCAACATCCTTCAGGTTGGCGTTCTTGAGCTCAGCGCAAACCTCTACGGTAGCGCCGGGCTTCGCGACGTCCGGATTGGTGATCGAGCAGGAGTAATCCCCGCCCACTTCGCCGGTCGATGTGATCGAGCACGACAGGTGGATGTTGACATTGCACTCCACCACCATGTTGGTGCAACCCTTGTAGTTCGAAATAGTGGGCTGCTGCACCATCTTGATCTTCAGCTTGTCCTGGTCCTTCACGCGGATCCAGTACCCGATATCCATCGTCACCGGAATCGTCGTAAGTTCCAGGGGGGTCAAAGTGCTCGGCCAGTTGTAGGTTTTGATCTCGCCGGCTTGTGCCGAGACGGCCAGCAGAGCCACTGCTGCGACTGCAAACAATGCCTTCTTCATTTTTACTTCCTTTCTAACTTAACCCTCGCTCCGAATCGGCCGATAGGCCCTTGTGGAGCTACACCCAGTTACCGCGGCCGGACAACATTTTACCTGAGCCGCGTTGCCGCGGGCATGACCACCTGAATAACAGCTTTCCCGGATCTGCCCGCTCGTGATCCAAGAAGCTGCGGCCCTTCACAAATGTGGATTTGACCTGCGATTTTCATTCCCACTTGGCATTTGACATTCTCTTTCTCTTGCCGCCCAAAGAGAGGGCCATCCCTCCAGGCGCCTCGCAAGCCGTCCTCAGCCCGCGAGAACCTCATGTCATCACCTTACCTCCTTTCTCCCCTGTCCCTTGCCGAGGGGGGCTATGTTGGGGATCGCACCTTTCCGTAGATCCCGAGCAATCGAAATAGCTTGATCGCATCCGCCCGACAGAACCCGTGGGGCACCCGGATTCATCACCCTCTCCGAATCAGTACCCTGCCGTAATCGTAATCACGAGAGTCCCACAATACGGCCCTGCCGGGTAAGATGCTTTTGTTCTCACTCCTACCTGCATTTCAATCGGAACATCCACACCGTTGCGCGGCGTCGGCCCATTCGAGGCAATCGGCACTCGCGCCGTCCCGACCGGCACCTGCGCGCCGTTGATCATCACTGTCATGTCCTTCGGTGCGATCGGCACGTTGTGGACCTGGTGCCGAAGCCCATCGAAAGACGCCAGAATACGATGGGGACAGTTGGCCACCACATGGGCCGTCAGCCGAGCCCCGACCTCCTTGACGCCGACCCCAGGCACCTCACCGAGATGCACAGGCCCGCGAGGCACGGTGATCGCCACGAACGGCTCTGACCAATCGACAGCCGTTGCCCCTCGGGTCGCCGTCAGGCACACCGCCAAAATCACACAAGTCTTCGCCAGAATTCGCATATCATCACCCCCCAACTCGAACGATCCCGCCCCCTTGGGAAGCCTTCCCGCTTCCTGCTGTCTTGGCGCGTTCTCGTTCCTGCGTTCGGCTGAACTCAACTCACCGGGTTGTCTGAGAGCCATCCCGCCTCAGATGGAATCCCTACACCACTCTTACCGGACCCATCCTCCGGCAATTCCGCGAGAAGCAAGAAGTGCAACCTGGAAAACCGCAAACTTCCTGACTATCTCACTGGTATTTCAAAGCCAAGCATCACATCCTGCGAGCCGCTCAGCTCCCAAAGAACGTACTACGCACTGTGCGAATCTTCCTAAGTTTCCAAGATTACCACTTTTAACTACCCCTGTCAAGACCAAAAACTCCAAGCTCTCATTTTTTATCCTATTATCCCAAACATCCAAACAACCGCATTTTACCCAAACATCCAATAAGTGTCAAGCCCACGACAGTGCTTTCCGAAAAAAGACTGCAAATCGCGTTTCCACCACAGCAACCGCAGCCCGGCCCAGGACAGTCGGCCTCCGGCGGGCCCAGCGCATGGCGACAACTGCGTCAGGAGCAAACCCCAAGCCCTCCCCTGCACCGTCCAGAGGGCTCTCGCACACCGACAGGTACGGTAACGCAAGACCCGCTACCCATGCGGACAAGGAATGACGTGGGCAGGGCGGTCCAACCGACCCGCGGGAAATGCGCCGGCCGAAACAAGACCAAGAGACATGAGTCGAATGCGGGATGGTGATGTCAAAAGCCTACCCGGACATTGGCTTGACAGCAACTCCCCGAGTAGGGCTCGAACCTACAACCTAGCGGTTAACAGCCGCTCGCTCTACCGATTGAGCTATCGGGGAATACACCCGAACAGAACACCATCGGGACTGCACCCGATGCTCCTGCGATTATCGTCGCAGATATGGTACATACAACAGATTTTGCCAACTTTGTCAAGATTTATCTGTTCCGGCCGATAGAGAAAAGTCGGGGCAGTGCTGGACACGCCGCATACCGCCCATTAAATTGGCGGGTTTACGCATTCTATGCAAACGTGCCTGGTTCAAGACGCCCCTCGGTGCGAGGATCGCGCAGACACTCATGGCTGTGCCTGGCTTGTGGAATCTGAGGAACATTGCCGGACCAGAGCGCATCTTCATCGTTTACAGAATGTGTTGTTGATTTTCGGGTTCTTAGGTTCGCGCGACATGGCCAGGGATATTCTCAGCGTTGGAGGGTTCACGATTATCAGGCGGATCGGCAATGGCGCCCGCAGCACGATCTACCTGGCAACCGATGAGGAGGATGGCAGCACCGTCGCGCTCAAGCGCCTGATTTTCGAGAAGCCCGAGGACCATCGCTTCTTCGAACAGACCGAGATGGAGTACCAGGTCGCCAGGAAGATCGACCATCCATACGTCCGCAAATGCTATAAGCTGCAAAAAATCCGCAGTATGTTCCGTGTCCGCGAGCTCCTGCTCTCCATGGAGCATTTTGAGGGCAAGACCCTCGAGGAGAGCACGACCTTGAGCCTGGGCGACGTCCTGCTGGTCTTCCGCATGGTGGCGACCGGCCTGAACGCCATGCATCAGCAGGGATTCGTCCACTGCGACATGAAGCCCAACAATATCCTGATTAGCAAGACCGGCACGATCAAGATTATCGACCTGGGCCAGAGCTGTCCGATCGGGACCGTCAAGTCGCGGATTCAGGGGACCCCCGACTACATCGCCCCCGAACAGGTCCGTCGAAAGACCCTCGGCCCCAAGACCGACATTTTCAACCTTGGCGCCACGATGTACTGGGCCCTGACGGGCAAGAACGTGCCGACCCTGATCCCCAAGAAGAACAAGAACGGCCTGGTCGCCTACGCACCCCCCAAATGCCCCGCCCCGCACGAGCTCAAGAGCCAGTTGCCGGTCGGGGTCTCCAAGCTGGTCATGGACTGCGTCAAGGAGGACCCGGCGGAGAGGCCGCCCACCATGATGGAGGTCATTTCCAGGCTCGATCTGATGATCCACAGTATCTTCGGCAGCAGAATCAAAGCGAACCGAAATGCCTCAGGCAACAATCGATCTTCTCAATAAGGGGATTCGAGCAAACCAGACGGACAGATTTCGGCGTGGCAACCTCATCTGTCTGCCGGCGGCCGGTTCCTTGGTCATCAGCGGCGACATCCACGGGCACCGCCGCAATTTCGAGCGGCTCGTCGCCCGGGCCGACCTGGCGAATCACCCGGACCGGCATATCATCCTCCAGGAAATCATCCACGGCGGGCCCGAAGACGGTGAGGGCGGGTGCCTTTCCTACCGGTTGCTCTTCGAGGCGATCCGATTCAAGCTGCGATTCCCCGATCAGGCCCATTTTATCATGGGAAATCATGACACCGCCTGCATCAGCAGCACGGAGGTGATGAAGAACGGCAAGGAGATGAACCGTGCGATGGCCTTGGCCCTGGATCGCGAGTTCCGCCAGGGGGGGTCTGAAGTCCGCCTGGCGATCCGTCAGTTCCTTTTCTCGCAGCCCCTGGCCGCCCGGTGCGGCAACCGCCTATGGATCTCGCACTCCCTGCCCAACGACCGCTCTGTTGACCTCTTCGACCGGGGCATCTTCGAGAGAGAATTGCAGATCGCCGACTGCGACCGGCCCGGCTCGGCCTACCTGCTGACCTGGGGTCGCCGGCACAGCCAGGCCACCCTCGACCGAATGGCCAAGATTCTCGACGCCGACGCATTCGTCCTGGGCCACCAGCCCCAGACCCACGGCTGGTGCCAGGCCGGCGAGAACCTCATCATCCTCGCCTGCGACCATAACCACGGCTGCCTCCTGGAGGTCGATCTCGCCAAGTCGTACACAGCCGCTCATCTCGCCAGCCTGATCGTCCCCCTGGCATCTATCGAGTAGGCCGGGAGATCGGGCCAGCAACCAAGCCAAGCCTTCGCGCCAAACCTGCTCACGCATCAAAATAGTCTGAAAAAATGTGCCTGTGCCTATTGACAAAGCATGGGCGCCAAGGGCATAATAACAGGTGTTGAGACATGGAGGGTTTCCATCTACGGAGTGACGGGTGAATGACACCCCAGACAATCATTGTTCTGGCGGGAGTGTCGCTGACTCCAGCAAGGATTGAATCTGGGGACAGGATGCGCATTGCCCGGTTGAAAAATGAAATGGGAATACAGCGCGTGATTCCGCCCGGAGATGGTCGTACCTCTCTGACGTGAATTGCGATTGGCGCCGACTGTTTAGTCCGCGCGTGGGCCTCTGCCGCTCCGGCTTGTGACCTGCTGCTCCCCTGGGAGATCGGGCACGATGGCGGAACGCAGATGATGTGGAGGTCCGGATAGATGAGAAGGGGTGTTCTATGAGTGCTGATGTCCTCAAACTATTCAAGCAAGCGTTCGCCGTTGGCGTATTGATGGTGGTGGTGTCTCCGTTGGCGTGTCTGGCTGATCTCTATGGTTTTCCAGAAACGGGCACGCTTTCCTGGACAGACTCAGAAGGTAGCGACATCGTTGCCGGAGACGGTTGGAAGAACACGGGTACGAGTATCAGTTGGAGTCTATCCCCAAACGCAGATGGGTCGATCCGCTATTCCTACACGTTTACAGCCCTTAACAAAGACCTGAGCCATCTTGACATTGGGGTATCCCCCGTCTCCGCAGACTTGCCCGCTTTTAGTAGCACTGAGCCGCGTGATTACTTCAACGGGCCTGACCTGAAAGTAAGTACCGGCTGGTTCACGGAGGGTGAAATATCAATCTACGCTCTGAAATTCGAATCGTACGACGGTACCGATGCCTTTGGGGGTTTCGACTCGTGGACGGTGACGTTTGACAGCTACCGTCTCCCCATGTGGGGTGATTTCTATGCCAAAGATGGCTACGATCACGCTTCAAGCGAATGGGCTTTCGCCTACAACACGGGTTTTGGCGAAGAGTATGATCCAGAGACCAACCCGTGGAAGATCGTTGTCCCTGACACGGCGTATGTCCCCGTCCCGGGCGCGGTGCTGCTGGGTATGCTCGGTCTAGGTGCCGCTGGATTGAGGTTGCGCAGGGCGGTGTGACAAGGGCCTGATTCCGGCGGATATTCTTATGCGGTGAACCTGCCGGCGAAGTCCTTCTCTGTAGGACTTCGCCGGCGTTGCTCTTTTGTGGGGTTCGGAAGACCTGGGCAATGGCCTCACAGGGGATACAGAGAATCCTACGTGCTTTTGCGAAGGATCGCCGGCTTGATCGTCCAGGCCTGCAGCTTGGCGATTTCCATCATGTGCGGGGCGTTGAAGTCTTTCGGGAAGATCACCCAGCCCCAGAGGCCGGGTGAATCGTCGGCGATGTACTTCTTCGCCTCCAATTCCCCATTTCGTAGTAGGATATCCACTGAATCGTCCTGGGACGCGACCGCGGATGCCAGGGTGACCGCGAAGTCTTCCGGTCGCACCGGCTCGCCGGCCACCCAGATGACCGAGGGCAACTGCCCTGCTGTCCGGACGATGTCCAGCGCCTCTTGTGCTGCCTGCTGTAATGCGTTCCGGGAGAATGTGCCTTCCGTAACGAACCGCTGGGGCACTGAAGCCGGGCCATACGCGAAGTTCAGCGTGACCTCCTCGGGTTGCGAGCCGCCATCGGTTTGCGTCACGAAACGACATAAGGCCAGCAGGCCCTCGGCCGCGGAGACGATTCTTGAGCCCAGATCGACGTAGGAGAGCCCCTCCTGGAAGGCACGCGCGATGGCCTGGATGTCTCGTTGCGTCAGCGGATGGGAATAGACACGGTCGGGATACAGCGTCGGGATCTCCCGGGCCGTCACCAGACGCACGCCGGGGCGGCGAACGATGTGATCAAGATAGGTCTCGAACGCATGGAAGGCCTGTTCCTGCTCCTCGTCGGACTTCATGGGCGGGAGCTTCCATTCGGATCGGGGCGGATTGGCGCCGTAGGAGAAATTCACGCCGTCCCAGAACTGCCGATGCACGAACTCACATGGGTGGTAGTAGATGCTAATGATGCCCCCGCCCTCGCGGATGAGCTTGGCCTGGACCCGGTCGAACTTCGCACAGGCCGCCTTCACCTCTTCGTCCGCCCAGCCGGTGCGCATGACGCAGTCCCCAAGACGGAGGATGTTCAGCACGCCGCAATACCAGAAGGGACGGTCGTTCACGTTCACATGCGAGGTTTCGTCCAGGTACAGCGGGATCCCGAATGCACGGAGCGCGGCGTAGCTCTGCGGGGTCCACGATCCGCCCGGCTGGCCATAGCAGGAGGCATTGACGCCGAATACGCGCCGCAACGTTTCCAGCCCGGCTCCCTCCCGGCGTACGAATTCCGAGACGCCCTCATGCCAGCTCAGATCCCGGCTGTACTCCGAAGGCGTGGGGTGAACGCTGTGGTACGTCGAGTGGTATGCGATATCATTCTTCGCCAGGGCCAGGATCACGTCATCCCGCCCGCGTTCTTCCAGCACTCTGGCCTTTTCGCCGACGATCTTGAACGTGGCCTGGACGTTTCGCGAGGAGAACATCTCGGCCAACCGCTTCGCGGCGTCATCGGCCTGCGGAAGGATGAAGTCCTCCGTGTCGAACCAGAACGTGACGTACACGGTGGGCGATTTCTCCGCCGGCGAGGCAAACGTCGTCGAAAGCTGTACGAACACGACCGCCGTGACGAGCAACCACGAGGCTTTCATCTTCTATCCCCTTGTAAATCCGGCCGGTTACCTGGCTGCCATGAAGTCGAGCTCGGCGATAGTCGTATAGGACTGACGCGACCACTCGCTCAGCGCCACCAAACGAATGTAGCGGCCGGTCACCGGTTTTTCGAATCGGACCGTCTGGAGCTGGTCGCTGTTCGGAAAGCGGCCCTCGCTCACGACGGGCTCCCATTGCTTGCCGTCGGCGCTCACGTAAAACTCATACGTGCGGATTCGCCCGTTGGAATTGCCCTGGCGGGGCAACTGCGTGAAGCCGAGAAGCTCGACGGATTTACCCAGGTCGATCTGGATCTCGTGTGGATGCCCCGCCTGCGTGGCGGACCAGCTCGTGTGCCAGAAGGTCTCCGGGTCGTCGTCGATCGCGTGACGAGCTTCTCCCTCGCCCGGCTCGATGCTGTCCACGTGCACGACCTTCCACGTCGATTTGTCCAGATCCTGCAGTGGGATGATCTTCTCGAACTTCACCCGGGCGGCATCGCTAACCAGACCGCCGCCGAGGTTGACCCTGGCCTCGATCGTGCCCTCTCCGGCCTGTTCAAATGACTGAGTGTAGCTCATCCACGGTCCATCGTTGAGACGGTGTTCCACCCTGCCGGAAGCGCTCGATTCGATGCGCACCGTTCCGCTCTTGTCGCGTATGACCTGCGGCGCCCCCAGATTGGGCAGTTGGACCCTTGCCCCGTCCGCAAGGTCCCGTGTCGCCGGCCGCAGGCTGTAGCGGAAGCGCGCGGGCCCGGCGTTCAGGATGTACTTGTTCATAGGCCGCGGCCCGCAACTGGCGCCGCCGAGCCCCGTATGGGCGGCGTCGATACAGAGATAGACCTCGTCTCGCGGCACAACCTTGTCGATGTGCCTGGCCTGGTCGTAGTCGTCCGCTGTGTTGTGATGGGCGCTGATCGAATACGTGCCGTCCGTAACGACCAGAAGGCCTCTGTCCTTCCCGTCGGTCAGGGCCGCCCAGCGGACATCGGTCTTGTTCCCGTTCTCCTGCGGCCGGACGTATCGCTCGTATTGACCGGCGACACTCCCGCTGTACAGACCTACATCGGCGCTGCGTTTGCGGTCCACGTAGCTCTCGTGCGGCCCCCGGCCCAGCCAGGCAAGCGTGTCGAGCGCCTGGGGCAGAACCAGGCTCACCCCGAGTTTCGGCAGGACCGTGAGATTGCCATAAGACTCAACCTGATTGGTCACGTCGATCGATCCATCCCCGAAGACGGCGAACGTGGCCGAGTGGATCATCCCGGTCTCGGATCGGCCGGCGCAATCCACAGTACAACGCACGCAAACAATACCGGACGCCGGTTGTTCAACGGTGACATCTTTGGTCAAATACGAAAGATTGCGAATCCCCGACCGTTCCACGTCGCGTCGCAGCCAGTTGTCGTTGTCCACCAGGGCACGGAAGAGATTCAGCCTGGGCCCGCCGTCATTGGCGAGGATCTCCACGCCGTTGTAGGCGAGGGACGACAATGTCCCGGCGGACCGGCTGAAGACCGCCTTGAAATCCTGGCCGGAGACGGTGATCGAGTCGCCCTCATCCGCCACGGTCAGGGTGGGCAGCCGGCCCAGATCGAGCGAAGGCGCTTCCGGCACGACGTAGGGCAGCTTGAACTGCTCGCAGGCGACCACGTGGCCCGCCTTGGTGTATCGCTCATCCTGTTTCTGCGTCAGGCTGATATTCAAGAAGTATTCCGCGCCCGGCTTGAGCTTGGGCTGCGCCACGGACAGGTTCATCCGCACGGGCTGCCCCGGCGCAGTGCTCTTGAGCTTCTCGCGGCCCTTTCTGACGACGCGGCCATCCTCAAGGAGCTGCCACTGCAAGCCAAAGCGGTCCAGATTCGTGAAGAAATACTTGTCGGTCAGCTCGACCGTCACGCTGTCCTTCGTGACCTCGTCCAGGGCAAAACCGACGTACTGATATACCTTCTTGACCTCCCGCAGCTTCGCGGTGATGGCCCGGTCCGGGTCAACGACGCCGTTACAGCAGAAGTTGTTGTCGTTGGGCCGGTCGTCGTAGTCGCCGCCGTAGGCGAAGAACCACTGCCTGGACCCGTCGGCGTTCGTTTGGCCGGTGTATTTGCGGAGACCCTGATCCACCCAGTCCCAGATGCACCCTCCGATCAGACGAGGATCGCTGTCGATTGCATCCCAGTACTCCTGCAGATTGCCGATCGCGTTGCCCATGGCGTGTGCGTATTCGCACATGATGAAGGGCTTGGGCGAGTCGGTGCGTCCGGCCCCAATCAGCCCCTCCACGGACGGATACATCACGCTGTCGATGTCCGCCACGGAGTTCATGCGTTCATAATGGATCGGACGCGAGGCGTCCAGGCTGCGAATTGCCTGGGCCGCGGCCTCGAAGTTCGGCCCGCTTCCGGCCTCGTTGCCCAGCGACCAGATGACCACGCACGGGTGATTCTTGTCCCGCTCGACCATGCGGATCTCGCGATCCACGTGGGCCGTTTTCCAGCTCTCGACGGCGCCCAGCGTTTCGCGCCCGTAGCCCATGCCGTGCGATTCGACGTTGGCCTCGTCGATGACGTAGATGCCGTACAGGTCGCACAGATCATACCAGACCGGATGGTCCGGATAGTGGCACGTGCGGACGGTGTTGATGTTGTTCTGCTTCATCAGCTCGATGTCGCGGATCATGGAGCCGATCTCCAGGGCCTGGCCACGATCCGGGTCGTGCTCGTGGCGGTTCACGCCCTTGAGCTTGATCGAAACGCCGTTCACGAGGAACCGGCGATCCTTCAGCTCGACCTTGCGGAAGCCGAACCGACAGGCTTTGACCTCGACGGTCTTGTCTTCCGCATCGATCAGCTCCAACACGACGGTGTAGAGGCACGGCGTCTCAGATGTCCATTTGAGCGGATTCTTCACCGCGCTGCCGACCTTCACCTCTGCTTCCTGACCCCGCTCCACTGTGGCCGGCTCGGATTGTCCAAGCGGGGTCTTGCACCCCTTGGCGTCCACGAGAGTCGCACGAACCCGTCGAGTGGCCTGGCTGTTCGAGAGATTGCGCACCTTGGCCGTGACGCGGACCTGGGCATTCCTGTACTGGGCGTCCAGATCGCTGAGAACGAACAGATCCCGCAGTTGGACGCGCGGCGTGCTGAACAAGTAGACATCGCGGAAGATGCCGCTCAGACGCCAGAAGTCCTGGTCCTCGAGGTAGCTGCCGTCGCACCAGCGATAGACCTCGGCCGCCAGGACGTTCTGCCCGAGCCGGAGATACTTCGTGATGTTGAACTCGGCGGGTGTGCGACTGCCCTGGCTGTAGCCAACCTTCTGGCCGTTGATCCAAAGGTAGAAGGCCGAGGCCACGCCCTCGAAGTGGATGAACACTTCGCGGCCATTCCAGTCCTTCGGCACGGCGAAAACCGTCCGATAACTGCCCACGGGATTCGGCTCGCGAGCAGCCGTGTAGTCCGGTTGGACCGGTCCGATGATCTTCGGGGGCTGGCGAAGATGCGGATAACGCACGTTCGAGTAGATGGGGGTGCCATAGCCCTGGATTTCCCAGTTGGACGGGACAGGGATGTCGTCCCACCCGCTGACGTCGAAGTCCGGTTTGTAGAAATCCACGGGGCGCTCGTCGGGCGACTTGACCCAATGGAATTTCCACTGCCCGTTGAGGCACCGATAGAAAGGCGAGTCTTGCCACTTCTTTAGCGCATCCGCCGCCGTTTTCATCGAATACGCACGGACCGCGGATCGCACGTCGGAATAAGACACGCCTGTAGACCGTGCGGGCTCTTTGTTGATGGCAATGACCTGTTCATTCTCCCAGTCGGGCGCCTGGGCCCGGGCCGGCACGTTATACAAACACCCCATAAGACCCACCAGCAGCATTGATCGCGCGTTCACGTTCAATCTCCTTGAAAAGACCTTCCATCAAAGGCGTCATCATACAAAGGAATCCCGCCGAGTCGCCAGCCCAATCCTCTGCGAATATCCCGTCTCGGCCCGCCGGTTCGAGTACGGACTGTTTACCGCCATCGGCACCCGTGGTATCATGCGGCGACACAAGTGCAGAGAACATCTTGCTCATTGCAGGAACAGAAATTGCAGAGCCTGAGTATGAGGAGTTGAGAATGGGGCGTCAGAGAACGAACTGCTTGGGAAGTGCGCGTACCGTTTTCGTGTTGATGTCGTTGCTGGGTGGCTTGAGTGCAGCCGACATCCGGCTGCCCGCCATCATCGGCGACAACATGGTGCTCCAGAGGGGAGGGAAGGTCCCCATCTGGGGGTGGGCCGATCCGGGTGAAGAGATCCGCGTTCAGGTGAGCTGGCGTTCCGGCGAACGGCGTGTCACCCCTGGCCAGGACGGCAAGTGGATGCTTTCACTTGACTCCCCAAAGGCCGGCGGGCCCTATGAGATGACGCTCACCGGCAAGAATACGATCGCCCTCAAGAACATTCTCTGCGGGGAGGTCTGGGTATGCTCGGGCCAATCGAACATGGAATGGCCCGTAGCGGCTTCGGCTTCGGGCGGGCAGGAAACTGCGGCGGCCGATTTCCCGAAGATTCGACTATTCACCGTGCAGAAGAAGATCGCCGAGACTCCGCAGGCGGATTGCGCGGGGCAGTGGAGTTCATGCAGCCCACAAACGGTCGGAGGGTTCTCCGCCGTCGGGTACTTCTTCGGCAGATACCTGCACAAAGAGCTGGACGTTCCGGTGGGATTGATCAACACCAGTTGGGGCGGGACGGTGGCCGAGGCATGGACCAGCAGAGAAACGCTGGCGAAAATGCCTGAGTTCAAGGCGTTGATCGACGGGATCGCCGAGGCGAGGGCCAACCCGGACGCCTCGATGAGGAAGTACCAGCAAGAGTTCGTTCAATGGCAAAAGAAGATCGAAGCCACCGGGACCCAAGGCGCAGGGTGCACCGCGTTGGATTTCGACGATTCGGCCTGGCAGGAGATGGAGCTGCCCGTGTTGTGGGAGGAGGGAGGGCTGGGGAACTTCGACGGCCTGGTCTGGTTCAGAAAGACGATCGAAGTCCCGGATTCCTGGGCGGACATGGAGTTGATGCTTGAACTGGGGCCGATTGACGATATGGACACGACGTGGGTTAACGGCGTCAGAATCGGCGCCCATACGGAGCCCGGCCAGTGGCAGGCCGTGCGGCAATACAAGGTCGGCGGCGATATCATCAAGGCCGGCCGGAACGTGATCGCGGTCCAGGTGCTCGACACGGGCGGTGGCGGCGGGATCTGTGGCCAGCCCGCCCAGATGAAAATCAAACCGGCAGGTGCTGCCGACGACGTGGCTGTTTCCCTGGCGGGCAAGTGGCGCTACAAGATCGCCCAGGATCTCGCTTCAATACCGCCGCAGCCCCAGCCGCCGGCTTGGGTCAACAACCCCAACGCGCCCACGGCGCTCTACAACGGCATGATCGCACCGCTCATCCCGTTCGCCATTCGCGGCGCGATCTGGTACCAGGGTGAGTCCAACGCAGACAGGGCCTATCAATACCGCCGGCTCTTCCCGGATATGATTACCGACTGGCGTCAGAGCTGGGGCGTGCGGAGCTTCCCGTTCCTGTTCGTTCAACTGGCAAATTTCATGACCCAGAAACCCGAGCCGGGCGACAGTGCCTGGGCCGAGCTGCGCGAGGCCCAGCTCATGACGCTGTCGCTGAAGGACACCGGCATGGCCACGATCATCGACATCGGCGAGGCCGGCGACATCCACCCCAAGAACAAGCAGGACGTGGGCAAGCGGCTCGCGCTGTGGGTCTTGGCCAAGACCTACGGCAGGAAGGACGTGGTCTGCTCCGGCCCGCTGTACGAGTCCATGAAGGTCCGTGACGGCAAGGTCCTTCTGCGTTTCGACCACATCGGCGGCGGGCTCGTCGTCAAGGGTGGCGGACCGCTCAAGGGCTTCGCTATCGCCGGGGTGGATCGTAAATTTGTCTGGGCGGAGGCCGTGATCGAGGGCAAAACCGTGGTTGTCAGCAGCGACAAGGTACCCGAGCCGGTCGCCGTGCGCTATGCCTGGGCGGACAACCCCGTCTGCAACCTGTATAATGCGGCCGGTCTGCCTGCATCCCCGTTCCGGACGGACGACTGGCCCGGCGTGACAGCCGACAGGAAGTGATACAAACTGCGATTGAGAGTCCCGTTGTCTCGGTGGGGCAAGCAATACATCGGCCGCCCAGGCGGCTTTCGCGGCAGGATTCGCCGACGTCAGCTTCCGGGATGCCTCTTGGTCTTGACTGTTGCCACGAGACTCCGCGCGCAGACCACCCACGTGCAAGGTACTTGCCCGTCGGGAATCCTCATCGTTGAACCTTGCCGGGGAAGCGGGTTTGGATGCTGTAGAGCGAAGACCTGGCCGTGATGAAGAGCGTTTTGCAGTCTTGGCCGCCGAAGATCAGACACGTTGGACGCTGCGGGACATCGATCATATCGATCTGTTTGCCGGCGGAATCGAAGACGAGGATCTGGCCGGCGGCGATGTAGACGTTGCCCTGGTCGTCGACCGCTACGCTCTCGCCGCCTTCGTTGGCGAAGAGTTTTCCATCCGAGAGCGTGCCGTCCTCGCCTACTTTGAAGGACCATGTCTTTAACTCCGCTTCATTTGTGACGTAGAAGGGTATTCCCGCAACGGCGGGGGCCAGGCCGAAGGCTCGCAACAAGTCCGACAGCTTGGTGCCCCACATCGTGGTCCCGGTGGTAAAGTCCCGTCCGGCGGGGATGAACATGGCGCCGTCGGGCGAGATGTAGTGCGATGGCTTGGGCATGGTCGAGTCCCGCATGAATTCGCCGTCGCCCATCCAACGGTTCAGCGGGAGGACTGGTGTCATGCCCGGTCGCGGCGCTGCGGGCCGGGGCGCGAGAGTCACGATTTCGCTATCATTGGCGTCCGGCCGGAAGGCGAGCACCGTTCCATTGCCCGTGTACGCGACGACGAGCAGATTGCCCGCCTTGTCGAAGGCCAATTGCACGGGCTGCTGGGGGATTTCGCGGACCACCTCCGTCCGGCGTCTTTCCTGCGACCATCGGTACACGCGGTTTTCGCGAGCGTCTGCGAAGTAGACCGTGCCCTTGCCGTCCACAGCCGCTCCAGCGACGTTCAGGAACCCGTCGGCAAGCTTCTCGACCTTGGCCCCGGCGGCAAGGACAGTTGAACCGGACGTGGGCCGTGAGAGAAGCGAACCGCCGGTGACATCCAACGCCGCGAACTCGGGATCGCGAACCTCGACGCTGCGGGTCGCATCGAAGACCGTACTGTCGAACGAGACCTTGCTGTTGCTGTAGCAGTGGAGATTTCGGAAGCGAACGTCGCGGGACTCAGTCACCTTCACTGCGTGCGGAAACGGCACGAAGCAACTGACCACACGATAAAAGAAGGTATTGGCGAACTGGATATCACTCGAACGGTCGATCTCCAGGGGCAGGGCCTTCGGACCTTCTTCCCGCTCCTCCTCGAACTGCACCGCATAGAATCGCCAGTTGTGGGCGTTGCGGAGAATCATCTCGTTGCTGACGTGGTGTTCGAGGGACATCGCGTACACCCGGCCGCTCGTCGATGTATCCGAAATGGTCATCCCGGATTTCGCATAGGGGCTCGGCGTCCAGATGTCCTTGAAAGTCCCGCCGCCGCCGTTGGCGACCCAGAGGCTGGCGTACTGGCTGTTCCATGCGTCGCGGTTGCCCAGCCGGCCGAAGCCGCCGCGTTCTCCCGGGACCCTCGTGCCGTGCCCGCCGTGCAGGCGGACGTCGTTCATCATGGACTTCGCCCCCGCCATCCACTTCACACCGGTGGCGCGCGGATTGACCGCGCCCGTGTAGACGCCGATGCCTGTGATGATATTCGTCCCGCCCCTCGGGGTTTCGATGACCGGCTTGGGCTCGCCTTCGCCTTGGAAAGCGGGCGTATTATCCAGCAGGTTGATCACGGTCGTCGAAGGATTCAGGCCGATCAGCACAGTGTCCGACGTGAGGGTCAACGTGTCGCTGATGCAATACCACCCCATCGGCAGATAGAGCGCTCGATGTTTCGCGATGGCGTCCGTGAGGGCCGCCGTGTCGTCAGTCCGGCCGTCGCCCATCACGCCCAGCGTCCGAACATTCACCCACGTGGTCGGATCGGGAAGAACAGGGATGTCCGATGCCACCGGCGTGGGCAAAACAGTCGCCTCGTGTGTTTTTAGGGTGGTCTTGATCTGCCGAGTCGCGCCCATGCCTTCGACATGCAGCCCATGCGTGAACCGCTCGACTACATACATCGGCCCGACGCCTGCGACCGTCTTGCCGCTCTCGCGAAAGCTCGCAAGGACCGGCACGTCCTTGCAGGCGACGTTCTGCATGCTGATTTGGGTCCGGGCGCTGTTCTCGTTGCTGATGACCAGCGCCGGCCCCGTGATGTCCTCAAAGCGGGCGTCACTGATCCAAAGCTCCTCGGGGTGGCCTGGGATAATGGAGACTGCCGTGGGGACGTTCTTGAAATGGGGCCGGATGAGCGTAAGTCCCGCCTGCTGGTCGCTGACGGCGGCGATGCTCTGCCCCTCGAACGTACAGTCGATTGCGAGAATGGGCCAGCCCGGCGCGGACCTTCTTGTGCTGATGCCGTACTGCCCGCCGTGAAAATGAAGGTCCTCGACCTCGTTGCCGATGTCCTCCAGCCCCGCCCTGGCCGAGCCGAGCCGCAAGTCGATATGGGCGAGATAGCAATGCTGTGCGACGTGAAAGCGAACGCCAACGGCGGCGGGATTGCCCAGCCCGATCTCGATGTCGATGTTGCTCATCGCGCTATAGAACGTACCTGGGTTGCCGTCTTGCGGGGGTCCGCCGGCATTTCGGCCGAACCCTCGCCCCCCGGAGAAGAAGAACATGTACTTGTCGGTTCCTTCCTGGAATCCCGGCGTGTTCTCGGCCAACGTGAAGATGGGGCGACTGTTCCCGTAGCCGATCAGGCGGACGCCGGGCCAGACGTAGACGGTCTTCGCGAGACGATAGGTCCCCTTCGGGATGAACAGAATGCCCGCACCGGTGCTCGACGCGACCTTGTCGATCGCCTGCTGTAGAGCCGGGGCATCATCCCCAACCCCATCCCCATTCACAGGAAACTCCGGCCGTGTCAGGTAAACCGCCGCCGGGTCGTCCAGCCGGACGGAGTAGAACGAGGCCGCAT
Source organism: Phycisphaerales bacterium UBA2218 (assembly GCA_002327785.1). Classification (GTDB taxonomy): domain Bacteria; phylum Planctomycetota; class Phycisphaerae; order Sedimentisphaerales; family Anaerobacaceae; genus PLanc-01. Next base: position 28,979 of record DCUI01000081.1, on the reverse strand, counting down.
TGAGAAGCCCCGGCGAAAGAACGACGCTGGTGACGAACGACCACGCCAGGATGGATTTGCGACTCATATCACGTCCTCTCAAAGTGTCGTTGATCGAGACCCAGTTTTCGCCGACAGGGAAATTACAACACGCCAGTGTGCGAAATTCAACAGAAGAAAGGGGACCTGGCTCGGTGGGGGCGGGGATCGTGACACTTTGTCCGATTCAGAGGAGCTTGGTCTGCAGCCCGGCTTTCTCGGCTGCAGAGACCTGCCTCTCGTCCGCGGAGACGAATAGCTCCGCTCCCCACTGGAGCACACAGGCAACGTGCAATGCACCCATCGCGCGTACCGGACTGGCGTCGAGAATGCCTGTGCAGGCCGAGATGACGTCCGGCGTGAGGTTGACAATCAAGGCGTCGCGGAGGTCCTCGGACAGACTCTCCTTGGCCGCTTTGTACTGCCGAGCCGTCAGGCTCCGTTCTCGCAGGCGCCGGTTCAGGGCTGAGATGATCTCCGGGATGCAAACGATGCTCAGAGCAAGCTCCGTGGCTGTCGCACAGAGCGTGTTCACGGTCTCACTGCCCGGCTCCTCAATGTATCGCTCTGCAAATGCGGAGGAATCAAAGAACGTCTTCACGTGTCCGTTCCTCCAGGATGGTGGATGACGGCGATCAGAGTCCCCACGCGCACCCTGCTATTTGGCGGCTTTGGCCTTTCGGATAGGCCTTTGCTGGACGTAGCGGCTGATGTTCCGGATCGCCTGGCGGAGGCGCTGCTCGTTCTCAACCAGGGCGATTCGGAAGCAGCCTTCGCCATTTTCGCCGAAGGCCCGGCCTGGCGAGATGGCGACCTCCGCGTGCTCCATGAGGTCCATCGCATAGTCGATCGAGCCTCTGCCGTTGAGGTGCTCTTCCGCGGCCCTTGTCCAGACGAACATGCTGGCGCGGGGCCTGTCCACGTGCCAGCCGAGTCGTTGAAGGCCGTCGCAGACGACGTCCCGCCGGAGCTGATACTTGGCGTTCTGGGCGATGATGTCCTTCTCGCAATGGCGCATGGCGATGATGCCCGCGATTTGGACTGCCTGGAAGATGCCGTAGTCGTAATAACCCTTGATCGTGGCTAAGTAGTCGATCATCTGCTTGTTGCCGGCCATGAATCCGATGCGAAACCCCGCCATATTATAGGGCTTGCTCATCGTCGTGAGCTCGACGCCGACGTCTTTCGCCCCCTTGGTGGCTAAGAAACTGGGGGCCTTGTAGCCGTCGAACAGGGTCTCGCCATAGGCGAAATCATGGATGACCTGGAACTTGAAGTGCTTGGCCAGATCGACCACCGGCTCGAAGAAACCCGGATCGACCGTCATGGCGGTCGGATTGTGCGGATAGTTCAGGATCAGCAGCTTGGGCTTGGGGAACAGGTGCTCGCAGACCATCGCGATGGTGTCGAGGAACTTCTGGTCGTTGCCCAGCGGGACCGTGATGACGTTCGCGCCGGCCAGGACGACGCCGTAGTTGTGAATAGGGAACGCCGGGTCGGGGACGATGGCCGTATCACCGGAGCCGAGCATGGCTAAGCACAGATGGCTGAACCCCTCTTTTGACCCGATGCAGGCGAGGACCTCGGTATCCGGATCGAGATCGACGCCCCATTTGCGGGCGTACTTCTTGGCCATCTCGCCCCGGAGGTTCTTGATGCCCTTGGAGGCGCTGTAGCGATGGTTTCGTGGGTCCTTGGCGGCCTCGCAGAGCTTGTCGATCACGATTTGTGGGGCGCTGTCCATGGGGTTGCCCATCCCCAGATCGATGATGTCTTCCCCTTGCTGCCTGCGGGCATGTCTGAGTGCATTGAGGCGCCCAAACAAATAAGGCGGCAGGCGGGTGATCCGCTGCGCCGGTTCGATTCGGTATTCCTCGTTGTTGCTGCTCTTTCTCATAATCCAAACCTGTGATCTTCCATCCTTCGTCACCGGTCGTCGTGCGAAAGCGCATGCCCGACCGACATAAATCCGTATTTTAGCACATTCTGTGTCAATTGCAAAATTTCACACGTCGGAATTACACCATCTTTCCCAACTTGCTGGAGAGTACGCGCCACCCAATTACCACCTTTATCTTTCGACCGCAACTCGCTTGCGGCTGCAATCATTCCACCCGGAAGATCTGAAATGCTTTGCAGGACCGATTGGAGCTTGCGGAGATGAAGCGACATCGGGTAAACTGATGGTTTTCGGGATCGACGAGTCCCGGTTCGGACCTGATAACGGTGTTCGATGTCCGGGCTGTCCCTCGGAAGGTCCTTGGCGCAGGAGGTGATCTCGCAATGGATGCGGCGACAGATCGACTCCGCAACGGAAAACCACAATTGGAGCCCGTGCAGAACAAGTCGCAATTGTTCGATAGGGGGCAGCCCTCCAGTCTGGAAGAAGCGGCCCTGCTGATGTATGCCCTTTCCTTTGGGCCGTTGTCGAAGAACGATCTGGCCCGGGCGCTCAAGCAGGTGGGAATGAGCATGCGCGACGGCTCGGGGATCACGATCCAGAAACTGGCGGTGTGCATCCAACGTCTGAAGGAAAGGGGCCAGATTGTTTCGGTCGGCTCGGACCCGGCGACCTGTCCGCCCGAGGTCCGCAGTACCGTCATCGAGGCGGCCCGCAACAAGGGATGGCTTCGCCGATTCGCCGTGGCACTGCAAAGGTCCGTGCCCGGCCGGCTTGGACAGGATTCCTGGGAGTACAAGTGGGGCAGGAGGCGATTCGTCTCGTTCTTTCACGCGTGCCGGGACGTCTTTCTCGCCCTGGAGGACAACGATCAGGACGAGCTCAAACGCCTGGCCGGGCTGTGCGGTCAGGACGAACGGGTTCCCTCCCTGGTCGATGTTCTGTTCGTCGTGTGCATGGACCCGTTCCAGCCCGCCTGCCTGGAGCGACTGATCCCCCAGTATCGCGACCTGGTTCTATCCGCGGGCCTGCATCAGCAAACCATGCGGTTGCGGCTGAATCACCCCGTCTTCGAGTATGCGCGAACCTGGCTTGCGGCCAACCGCAAGATTCTCGACAAATCCCTCCTGGAGCGATGCGTCGTTCACATAACGGAGCGGGATCTCCTGGCGGGCGATTTGCCTGCGGCTCGGGCCATGCTGGCGGAGTTCTCCGATCTGGAAACCTGGATCAGCCGGGGCATGATGGAGTTGCTGTCAGGACGAATCGATGAGGCTCGACAGGCTTATGAATGGGCACAGTGTCGTGCAGGAAAGAGCAAGAGCGCCCAGGTGGACCACTTCACGAGCTTCCCGGCCTTCCTGCACATCCTGCTGTTGGTTCAATCCGAACGATCCAAGGACCACCAGCAGGCCCGAACCTGGCTGACATGGCTGGAGGCGGGCAGGAGCTACACAAGTTACCGTCAGGCCTACCGCCTTCTGGCAGAGCTGCTGATGTGGTACGAAGGCCATAACGCCGCCGGTGACTTGTTTGACGTGGGTATGAACGTCTACCATGGCGAGGCCCCGTTGATTCGCGTTTGTACCCATCTGATGCAGTTGCTGTACTGGTTCTACACCTCACAGACCAAAGCGATGAAAACCCACAAGGGCACAATCCGAGGCGAAATCGAGGGCTGTCTGCGAGAGTGTGAGGAAAACGGGGCGCATTGGCCTGTGATGCAGATCACGCGTTTGATGAGCAAGCTGGGCGTGAGTCTACCGGTCTATACGGCTAAGGCCGATGCCTTCTTCCTGGACACCGGGGTCAAGGATCTGTCCGAGCTCTGGGCCGTGAAGGAGATCTGGGAGAGTCGGGTGACAGCCCTGGAGCAGCTCCTCCACGATGCCGAGCAAGCTGAGAACCGGCCCCCGGATGCCTCCCGCCGTCTGGCATGGAAGCTACGCGACTGGGGACGCCGGGTTGCGGTGATTCCGGTCGAGCAGAAGCGGACCAAGACCGGGGCGTGGACGAAAGGCCGCGAAGTCGCTATCCATCGATTGGTTGACCGGGACCGAGAAGACCTGGACTTTCTGACGGACCAGGACAAGGCCGTCCTGGCGGGCATCATGGTCAAGCGGGACTACTATGACATGATCTACCGCTTGGACCCCGGCCTCGCCCTGCGGGCCCTGGCGGGGCACCCCAATGTCTTCTGGGAGGATGCTCCTCACCTGCCGGTGGAGATCGTGTCGGGAAAGCCGGAGGTACAGATCGTGCCCAAGGGCAAGAGGCTCTGCATCTGCATGGATCCGTATCCCGATCCGGACCTGCATGATGCGGCGACCGCCAGCTTCATCGTCAGGGAGTCGCCGACTCGCGTGCGGGTCGTGGTGTTCGAGCCAATGCACTTGAGGATGGCCGAGATCCTCGGTCCGGATGGGGTCTCGGTCCCGAAAGATCATTCGGAGGGGGCCCTGAATCGGCTGCGAGGACTCTCCAGGCACGTTGCCATCCAGTCGGACGTTGCCCTGGCGGCCGCGGACGCCGAGGTCGTCGAGCCGGACTGCCGTCCGCGTCTGCGGCTCCAGCGTCTGGAGCAGGGCCTGCGGGCCGAAATGGTCGTGGTTCCGTTGGGTGGCCAGTCACAGCGGGCATTTCCGCCCGGCATCGGCAATCCGCACCTGGTCGAATTCACGGGAGGCAAGACCCTCCAAACCCGTCGGCGAATTTCAGAAGAGGCCGAACGAGCCTCTCAGGCGTTGGATGCCATCGAGATCCTGGATGCCGAGGGCCACGGAAGCTACATCTGGACCCTGGACGATCCCGAAATCGCGTTGGAGCTCATAGAGAAGCTCCAGGGGGTTTCGGAAGAGGCCTTGACCGTGGAATGGCCCAAGGGCGATCCGATCACCGTGCGGTCGCTCTCGCCGCAGCAGTTTCGCCTCTCGATTCACTCGGCCCAAGACTGGTTCGAAGTCAAGGGCGAGGTGCAGGTGGATCGGGACCTCGTGATCCAGATGCGGACCCTGCTGGACGAGATCGAGGCCGGCGAGAAGCGGTTTATCTCCCTGGGCAAGGGCCAATACGTGGCCCTGACCCGACAACTGCAAAAACAGCTTCAGTGGCTCTCGGCGGGCGGCCAGTACGTGGGCAGAAGCAATACGTTGCGTGTGCATCCGCTGGCGGCCATCGGCCTGGAGCAATGGAAGGATGAAATCGGCGAATTCCAGGCGGATACAACTTTCGATACGCACATCGACCGGATTCGGGCGGTCGAGTCCTACCAGCCCGTAATCCCCTCTACCCTTCAGGCGACCCTGCGCCCGTACCAGGTGGATGGTTTCACCTGGCTGGCCCGCCTGGCCGAATGGGGCGTCGGCGCCTGCCTGGCCGACGACATGGGTCTGGGCAAAACCATCGAGGCTCTGGCCCTGATCCTGCACCGGGCGTCACAGGGGCCGACACTGGTCGCAGCCCCCACCAGCGTCTGCGCCAACTGGGTCTCCGAGGCGCAGCGTTTCGCGCCGACGCTGCGGCCGATTCGCTTCGGCATCGGCGATCTCGGCCGTCGAGAGGACGTCTTGAAGGCGCTGGGGCCGTTCGACCTGGTGATCTGCTCGTATACGCTGCTCCAGCAGGAAACCGAGGCGATCAAGGACGTGCAGTTCGCGACGATCGTCCTGGACGAGGCCCAGGCAATCAAGAACGCCGCCACGAAGCGGTCGTCGGCCGCCATGAACCTGACCGGCGGCTTTCGCATGATCTGCACGGGCACGCCCATTGAAAACCGGCTCGCGGAACTCTGGAATCTGTTTCGTTTCATCAATCCGGGCCTGCTCGGCTCCGAGGATCGTTTCCGCGAGCGGTTCGTGCGGCCCATCGAGGGCGGCCACGACTTGCACGCCAGCCACATTCTCAAGGCCCTGGTCCAGCCGTTCATTCTCCGGCGGACCAAGTCCCAGGTGCTCGAGGATCTGCCGCCGCGGACCGAGATGATGCGTCTGGTCGAGCTGAGCCCTGAGGAGCGGGCCCTGCACGAATCCCTGCGCCAACGCGCCCTGGAGCGGCTCGAAGGCGTGCGGAACATGGACAAGGGCCAGGCCCACATCCAGGTCCTGGCGGAGTTGATGAAGTTGCGGCGATGTTGCTGCAATCCACGGCTCGTGATGCCGAACTGCGGCCTGACCGGTTCCAAGCTCGAGGCCTTCGCCGAGCTGGTGGACGAGCTGCTCGACAACCAGCACAAGGCCCTGGTCTTCTCCCAGTTCGTGGACCACCTGACGTTGCTCCGCGAGCACCTGGACGAGCGAAGAATCCGCTACCAGTATCTGGACGGCCAGACCCCGGTCAAGACCCGCCAAAAGCGGATCGATGCATTCCAAAACGGGGAGGGCGACCTGTTCTTGATCTCGCTCAAGGCCGGCGGCCTGGGTCTGAACCTCACGGCGGCCGACTACGTGATCCACATGGACCCCTGGTGGAACCCGGCGGTCGAGGACCAGGCCTCCGACCGCGCCCACCGCATCGGCCAGACGCGTCCGGTCACGGTGTACCGCCTCGTCGCCGCCGACACAATCGAGGAAAAGATCGTCCAGCTCCATCACGCCAAACGCGACCTGGCCGACTCCCTCCTCGAAGGCACAGACACCGCCCATACCCTCACCGCCGACGAGCTGATCGATCTGCTCAGGAACCGATGATCGATGGAGATCAACGGCGTTGCCGGGAGGCGAATCGTACAACAGGTTGAGAAAACTCGTGGTTTAGGATTGACAGGGAGAAATGACGAAGTTGCGATTCCCATTCATGCGTTCCCTCCTCGGGCGGTTTCGCGAAGTCCCCGCACTCGGCGGCCGTCGCATCCGGGGCCAGGTGCGATTGCTGGGGTTTGCCGCCCTGGTTGGCATCGTCGCAGGACTGGCCGGAATTGCCTTTTATGTCGCTACACGAGTTGTAGAGCACTATGCGCTCGGGGTGTGGGCCGGATATTGTCCCGAGCCTCATCCGCTTGGCGAGCCTTCTTTTGCCTGGCTCGCGGAAGTGGCACATCCCTTCTATCCGTGGCTTCTGCTCCTGATCCCCACGTTGGGCGGCCTCATCAGCGGGATTCTCGTCTTCAAACTGGCTCCGGAGGCCGAGGGACACGGCACCGACGCCGTCATCGGGGCGTACCATCACCAGCAGGGACAGATTCGGCCCCGAGTGCCGCTTGTCAAGATCGTTGCCAGCGCCGTAACCCTGGGGACGGGCGGGTCCGGTGGACGGGAAGGCCCTATCGCACAGATCGGGGCCGGCTTCGGCTCCCTGCTGGCGAACATTCTTCGACTACGCCCCGCCGACCGTCGCGTGCTCATGGCGGCGGGCATGGGCGCCGGCATTGCGGCGATCTTCCGCGCGCCTCTGGCCGGGACGATGTTTGCCGCGGAAGTCTTGTACCGCTCCCCCGAGTTCGAACCCGAAGTCATCATTCCCGCGGGAATCGCCAGCGTCGTCTCCTACTGTGTTTTCGGCGCTTTTGCCGGGTGGGAACCGCTCTTTCGCATACCCAGTCTGGCGTTCAGCGGCCCAATGGCGCTGGGCCCATACCTGCTCCTGGCGATGTTCATGGCCTTCCTGGCCCTGCTCTATACGCGATCCTTCTATGGCTGTAAACGTGCGTTCAACCATTTGCCCGTCGGCCGCCACTTCCGGCCCGCCATCGGGGCTTTTCTGACCGGGCTCGTGGGCCTGGCACTGTACTTCCTGCTGGGCCGGCAGGAGAAGGTGCTGGCGGTCCTGGCCTTCGGGTACTCCGCCATCCAAGGGGCCATGACGGAGGACACACAAATCAGTGCGGTCCTGCTGCTGGCCATCGCCCTGGGCAAGATTCTCACGACCAGCCTGACGATCGGCAGCGGCGGCTCCGGCGGCGTGTTCGGACCCTCCATCGTCATCGGCGGTTGCGGGGGCGGCGCCCTGGGCGTGATGCTCCACAACCTCTGGCCGGGGCTGGTCCCCCATCCGGCGAGTTTCGTCATTGTCGGGATGGCCGGCTTCTTCGCCGCCGCCGCGAAGACCCCATTCTCCACGCTCATCATCGTCAGTGAGTTGACCGGCGGCTACAGTCTGCTGCTTCCCTCGCTGTGGGTCTGCACCCTGTCCTTCATCCTCTCGGACGAAGAATCGATCTATTCTTCCCAGGTGACGAGCCGCTCTCGCTCGCCCGCCCATCAGGGCAGCTACGTGCGGGAGGTCCTGGCTGAGGTTCGCATCAGCGAGTTCTTCTCACCCCAGCGGAGCACCGCGTGGCTCCATCCGGACGATTCGCTCGACATGGTGCTTGAACGACTGACCGGGTCTCCATACGAAGTGCTGCCTGTGGTAGATCCCCAAGGCCGCCTTCGGGGCGTCATCGGCCTGGAGGAAGTCCATCCCGCATCCGGCGAACCGGCTCTGAAATCCCTGGTTCTTGCGGAGGACCTCCTAAGGGTCGATGTTCGGCCCCTCACGCCGGACAGCACACTGGACTATGCGCTGGAGCTGTTCGTGGAAAGCGATCTATTGGCGCTGCCCGTTGTGAATGACTTGGAGCAGCGTCAGGTCGTCGGCATGGTGCGACGTCGCGAGATCTCCAGTGCCTACCTGCGTCGCGTCCACGGGCCGGCGCCGATCGCCTGAGACAATTGGGATTCAGACGCAATCCCCCGTCGCGCCGTGATCGAGCCTATAAGGGCAGATCACGACGGTGCCAGATGACGCCGCCGACGATTACGGTGCCGATGAGAATGGCCGCGAGCTTGGCCATGTTTTCAAGGGGCCACCTTTGCCAGAGGTCGGAGTAGTAAATCAGGTAGAAGAGCGTGGCTTTACGCATGAACTCCAGGCGAGGCCACCACGCAGCCACGATGGCGACGAAATAGTTGAGCGTCAAAAAACCGACAGCGACACCGATAGCGGAGTAGAGTCGCCCGAGCGATGCGGCACAGAGCAAGGCAAAGGCGCCGAACGTGCTGGCGAGCAATCCGCCATTCATCGCGAGACGCAGGAACAGATTCAGATCGATCGGCTCACTGAACGTGTAGATGTGCACGGCCGAGACCGTCCCCAGGAACATGACCATAACGAGAGAGAACATCCCGACGAGCGTCAGGACGGCCGCACAGACATAGACCTGCGCCTTCGTTATCGGACGGCTGAGAATCAGCTCCATGGTCCCCCGCTGCACCTCGCCGGCAAGCAGCCCGGTGGGCGTCCCCACGGCGAAGACCATGTACAGAAACATGATGAACGGGTGTTGGTATCCAACCGTCAGCAGGGCCGTCATGCTCCCCGATTCCAGCATGTCGCCGCCGAGGGCGGTCCTGACAATCGAAGGGAGCATCCTGAGAAATCCCAGGAAAGTTCTGACGTTCGCGTTGTCGTGAACAATCGCAGCGATTGCAATCTGCATGAGAAAAATGATCGCCGCAATCCCGAGCCATGCAGGCAGGAGGCGAAGGAACCAGAACCACAACAACGTCAGCGGAAACGGCGGGCGGGATGACCGGGTCATAGGCACATCCCTTTCAAACCGTCGCCGGCCCGTCCGGCGGAACCGGGCTCCTGCTGATAGTACTGGATGAAGGCCTCCTGCAAGGAAGTCTGGGGCGTGGTGATGCGATCCACGGGAAACTGACCGACCCACTTCAGGATGGGATCGGCCGTGCCCTGATAAGCGACGTGCAGAATACCCGGCTCTCGTTCAACGATCCGTATGCCCGGCAGTTGAGCCGACGGTACATCGGGAAGCAGGGTGGCATCCCGGAACCAAACCTTCAGACGGTGCTCGCCCTGCTGAACGATCTGGGAGATCGGCGCCATCTCCACGAGGCGGCCCTCGCGAAGAATCGCGGCGCGCCCGCAGATGGCCGACACTTCGCTCAGATCGTGCGACGACAGCAGGACCGCCGCTCCGGCATGTGCCGCCTCGCAGATCATGTCCAGCACGACCTGCCGCATGAGCGGATCCAGACCGGCCGTCGGCTCGTCCAGGATCAGAACGTCCGGCTCATGCTGAAAGGCGAAGATCACGGCCACCTTCTGCCGATTGCCCTTGGACAGATCTCCGACCGGCCGGCCCAGGTTCAAATCGAGCCGTTCTGCCAGCGCCTTGCGTCGCGCCGCCGTGCCGCGATCCCCGCCCAGAGCAGCGAGCACGCTCAGTGATCTCCTTGCTTTGGGACTGCCCCAGATGCGGAACTCGCCGGGCAGATAGCCGATCCTTGCGTGCTGCGTGCCGCCACCCGGCGTCACGCGATGCCCGAGGACACGAACCTCTCCGCCGCTCGGTCGCAATAAGCCCATGATGCACCGGATCGTCGTGGTCTTGCCCGCGCCGTTGGGCCCGAGGTATCCGAAGATCTCGCCGGCTTCGATGGCAAAAGTGACGTCCTCGACCCCCCGCGACCCGCCGTACCATTTTGTCAATGACCTGACCTCAATCGCCGCCATCAGTGATTCCGGTTGTCCCGAACGTTTGTACCGATTGCACACGCCGCCACTGCAGCGGCCCACGCATTGTCATGAAAGACCGACACAAAGGCAAGGCAATTCCCTTACAGTACGGTTGGCACTCCGGAAGAAGTATTCAAGAAATCTCGTGAAAAGATGGGAAGGACCCAGGGGACGGAAAGGACTTGTTCCATGACGAAAGACAAGGCAGCAAGCCTTACGTCACTTGCATCATTGCGGCCCTCGTGTCTCGCTGCCCTTTGCGATGCCTGCCTGCGGCTGTCCCGGCATCCCCGGGAACCCCCGCCATCCCTCGGACAGCCCCTGGACGATCCGCATCACAACAACCGCATCACTGCGGATATCCCAATCGAGAGGCACAATCGGCACGGCGCCGGCGGTTTGAGCCAGCGGCTCCAGCACATCCCACAACGGCTTGGCGACGGCAACGACGCCGGCGCTCATCTCGGGTTCCACACGCGGGGTAGGCCAGTGCGGGGATGCCAGCCGGGCGGTGAGACGGCCGAACCTCTCGATGTCCACCTGCAGGAAAGACAGCAATTCCGCCAGCGTGTGTGACTCGATCCAGGCATTGACGGCCTGTAACACGAATAGAGAGGTCAGGTCGCGACACTTCACATGAGGATTCTGAAGCTCCTTCGTCACGCACTCGGCCCACAGCACCGGCTGGAGGGCCAGAGCAGTCAGGGACTTCCCGGATCGAGTCTCCAACGCGAGCCGAAAAGCTCTCGCCAACTGCTCCTCCCAGTCGGCCGCCAGGAAGTCAAGCAGGGTCTCGCGATCCGGCGGCACGCTTGTCGCCTGGGACCGGCCCAGACCGGGACCGGGCTCCAGCGACAAACGGTCGATCCAGCCGGCCATGGCCGTGATTTGATGTCCGAGATCATAATCCTGGATGGGGCGGCCGATCCCGCCGGTCAAAGGCAACGGCATCTTGGGGACGCGTTCGATGAAATAGGCGCGCCCCGCCCGCGGCAGCAGGACCCAGCCGACGCCCGCGCCCGCCAGCACCAATCCCGTCAGGTGGACGATCCACAGAACGGCGGTTTGAGGAACCGCCGGTAAAGGGATTCCCAGGCAGAAAATGAGCCAAGCCAACGCCAGGCAGAACAATCCTGCGGCGCGGCACCGCCACGCGGGAGGACTCACGTGGCCCGGCGCATCCTGCTCGCTCACACGGTCCGGATGTGCCTGCGAAGGACATCCGATCACAGAGGCCACGCCGACCCCGGCAATCACGGTCAATGCAATAGCCCATACGACGGTGATCGACGTCCATCCCTGGGGCCAGAGCGGCCACACGAGGCCGGCCAGGCCTGCGACGATCAAGACCATCGCGACGCAAAATACTCGCCTGCTCGGGCATTTTCGATACAGAGCCGGGCGGATCGAGGAAGAGACTTCCTGCCCTTCGCGAATGCGATGGCGAGGATGCCGGACCCATCCGGTCGGCAACGTCATGAGGACCGACGCCGCCAGGGACAACAGCCCGCCTCCGAGCACAAAAAGTCTTTCGCACGTCAGCAATCCTGCCGTGATGCTGACCAGCCCGATCACGAGAAAAACCAGTCCCGCATAATACCCTATCCTGCCGGCGGGTCGACCTACCGCCACGTAGGAGACTTCTCCCTGCTCGGGCGTGAAGCGGTCCGTCCACCGGGTCTGGGGCTGCGACAACCAGGTTCTCATCGGCTCGTAGGTTGTGCTGTCCTGTTGACGAAAAGCCTCCGCCGCGGACCGGCGAATGCTCATCCGTTCGCACAACCGCTGCCGGGTTAGCAGCTTGCCCAGCCGCGGCCCGAGACACCGGAAGAAATGGCACAGGCTCGCCAACGGCTCGCGCGAACAGACGTGCTTGACGGCCTTGCCGACCGCCTCGTCCACTTCAGCACTGCCCGGCAGAAGAACACCCGCACGATCGCGTCGCTCGCCGGAGACTGCGCCCCTCGCCTGATGGGTCTTCTCGGATATGCTGGCGATCCGATCGACCAGGGATTGCGCCTGCTCGTCGACACTCTCGGGCCAGCCGTCCGGCAGCGGCCGCTTGTACAGATCCACAAGGTCCTCCCCCGCCACCCGCTCGGCGATCCTCTCGGCCACGATGGACAGATCCCCCGCAATCGTCCGACAACCGAACGAGCCGCACACGTTCAGCAGGTTCTCGCCCAGCGAGGTCCGGGCTCGCTCCCCCTGCTTCAGCAAACCGCGGCAGGCCAGCCCATGGTAGAGGAGGAATTCGGCGCCAAGCCGATGCAACTGCTCGGGCCGCTCAAACCAGGTCTTGTCTGCGTCGCAGCCGTCGAGCAGGTAGATCCGTTGCGCAAGGGGCTCGTTCTGTAACTCCGCCAGCACCAGTGTCCAGACCTCGAACCATTTGCTGTCGCATGTGGAGTCCGTCGAGGCCGTCCTGGCGGTCAATCCCAGGACCGTTACATCCAGCGCCGGGTCGGCCTTGCGAAGCGTCCTCGCGAGCCGAACTGCCGAGGGGACGACCCCGGGATCGGACAGATCCAACAGCATCGTGCAACTCATCCGCAGACGCCCCGGACTCGCCGGATCGGCAGCCGGACTGACCGACCGCAAACGACGAACCAGAGATGACAGTGAAGTCAGGAGCTTGCCGTCGTCCAGGCCGACAAACTCAGACCGCTGACGAAACACCGAGGGCTCGGGAATCTTGAAATCGCAGACCCAGGACCAGTCGCACTGGAACAGGTCCTTGCAATGGGAGTCCACGAGCACCAGACCGAACGGCCCCTGGACGCCCACGGTCAGACGGCGAGCCAGACGAGAGAACTCCGCCAGTGTTCTCTCGGCGCAAGGCCCGACCCCGACGAACAAGGTCGGCAATGGCCCCAGCATTCTCTTCTGGCTGTTCTTGCCGCCCACGAAACCCTCTGTCATTTACGAGTTACGATTTTCAATTGACGATTTATGTCGTGTGCGAAACGTACACACGTTGCTGCATCGCAAGTAGCAAATAGTAAATCGTCAATCGTCAATTGGACAACCCTTCTCGAAACGCCTGGACGTCGCCGCGACATCCTTCGAGCACGTCGCCGATGGCGTGCCGTTCCTTCTCGGGCAGGCCGGTCGCGCACTGGTTCACGCTCTGGATCAGCGTATCCACGAGCGCCAGACATCGCCCCAGTCCTTGCCGAACCGCGTCGGAATCCGCCAGCGGCATGTTGTGCAGCATCAAGTCGATCCGCGAGCTTGTCCCTCCGTGCAGCTCAGCCATCCGGATACCCACCTCCGGGTCCGTCACCGAACGCATCTGTTGGTGCAGCCGGTCGCTCACGGACTCAAGCAGTCTCCGCAGGGAGCCCGCTTTGGCGGCGTTGGCCTCGTAGGTTCGCCGCTCCATCGTATCGTTCTGCGACCCGGCCTGACTGCGCCACTCCGCCAATGCATTCTGATACGAAACATACCAGCTCTTGTCCAGCCACAGATCGGAGAACTCGAACCCCATCCGCCGGACGTATTCGTCGGTGGCCGCAGCATACTTGCCGTACCGGCTGATCGCTTCAAGGCAGAAGCCGTACCGAAGACGCAGGATCTGAAGCCATTCCCCGGTGATATGCCGAAAGTTCTCGTCCACGTTCGCTTCTCGCAGACTCATCTCGCAGTTGTGGGTCAGCAGTTGCGGGACGCAGGAACTGGGCACCTGCTGGGCCACGGTGACATCGAGCGGCGCCGCGTACTTGCGGGATTTGGACAGATCGATCTTCGGCTCGGCCAGCCGCCAGATCTCGCAAATGCTCCGGTAGTAGGGATGCTCGTTCGACGCCTGGTGCTCCGCCAGACCGTTGCGGAACACCTCCCACCCGTGGTTCTCGATGTCGCGCAGGAAGCGCTTCATTTCCCCCGCCAACTGGCCGAGGTTCTGTGCGAGCCGTTCTTCCACCGCGCGAACGTCCGCCATCTCGGGCCTGACCTCGCGGATGGACAGGACCGTGCCGAACAAGACCGGCTTGATCAGGCTCTGACGAAGGTCCCGCGCCGAGACGTTGTCCAACGCGTTCGTGGATTCCAGCGACGCGCACAGGGGCGTCGTGAAGAAATCCGCCAGGCGAGGCGTTCCATTGGAGCGTCCCCCGGCGGTCAGCCCCCGCTCGCTGCCGGCTCGGCGTCGCCAAGCCAGTTCAATCAGAGCTTCCATGGCCTGCTTTCGAATCGAAAACACCCGCAACGTCGTTTTGATTGCCCCGACGGCGTTTTCATGGAGCAGCGCCTCGGCGCAGGCGGCCCACCGGGCGTCCAATGCGTCGCTCACAAGCGGCGCGATATCCGAACTGGTCCACGAGAGCGGAGGGACTCTCTGCTCCAGGCTCTCCAAACCCTGCCGGATGCCCGCGAGAATTTCCGTGACGATCGCGTTGACCTTGGGCGTCGCCGCGGTCTGCCGGTGGCCCAGCAGCGTCTCCAGGCCCTCCACCCAGGCGTCCAGGCATGCGCCGATCTGGCTGACGGGCTTGAGTTGCTCGGCATTGAAGAAATCCCGGCCGAACATCTCATCGGCCGCCTCCAACAGGCTGTCGATGGGCTTGTTCGGGTCGTGGACTCTCTCGCCTTCCTTACGCGCCGCCGGCAACACGGAACTCTCGATGTATCGGCGGACGCTCTGCAAGACGTTCGATACGACCTCCTGCGAGGTCCCTCTGCCGGGCGGGTCCCAGGCGAACGGCACCGTCGGCTGGATGAATTCGTTGATCCCGGGAGATGCGTCGAGAACGGTCGCAATTCTTCTCTGCACCTCCTGGCGGTAATCCGCACGAGCCTGCTGTCGGTCCTCGCCGAGAGTCTCCAGCTCGGACAAGATCCGCGATTCGATGTTCGCCCGCCTGTGCCCGGGTGTCCCGCACCACAGACCGTAGCTCGAGAAGCACTGCCGATGATTGTTCACCGGATCCCGCTGGGGCAGGATCTCCGCGAGCTTGTTGTTGGCGTCGGATCGGACCTGCTGCCCGAGGGGCTCGAACGCCATCGCTCGGATTACACGAGCGATGAGTCGGACCAGGTGCTTGCGGTCGCCGCTGCCCATATCGACCTGGCCGTTGAGCAGATACAGGAAATTGAACGGCGCCGTGTCCCGTCGGAAGCAATCCTCGCCGGCGCGATCGCTGCGGTATCGGACCCGGATGTCCGGCCTGCGCTCATCGCTGAGGAATTCGATCTGGTCCAGCGTGGCGCTGGCCGTTGCTTCGAGCTTGGGCCGGAGCATGGGATCGACCCGGAACGCATCGGGCAACAGCAAATGCCCGACGACCTCGGCCGGCTTGGGGAACGACTCACGCGACCACCAACGAAGATTGTAGGCCATGTCGATGAGCATGCCCGCGCCGGTCCCGCCGCAGACGCTGCTGGCGATGTGCACTGCCGGAGCGCCGTCAGCGGCCAGAACGAACTGGTCCGGCTGCTCTTCCACGAGTTGCTGTGTGCTCGTCCGAAGACTGCTGAATCGCGTCGCGACCGCCTCGTGGATGACCGTCTCGCGTAATTCAAAGAAGACCAGCCGTCCGAGCCGTGGAATGCCCTGGCACCCGTAGTCGGCGAATGTCGCGTCCTCGCGGAACCCTCGCATCCAGTCCAGATGAGGGTGGAACTCGGGAAAACTCACGTTGTCCCGGACAACCTCGCCGACATCGACATAATGAAACAGGTTGATGAAGTCGGAGAGAATCCCCTCCGGCGGCCCCCCATCGTCCGAAGCGTCCGTATCCAGTTTCAGAAAACGGATGAAAGACGGGACGTGCCCGAACAGCTCGCGGATGTAATGCTCCGCCCACTGGCAGACCAGGCCCCCGGTGCCGCCCAGCCCGACGATGAGTGTCGGCCGCACGACGATTGGACTATTGCTCAGTCGCATTCTATGTTCCTCTACTGTCTCTCGACAAACTCAGCCTCCGGAGCCATAGGGTGTTCCCTGCACATCCCCCTGCCCGGAAGCGGCTGCCACTCATATCCTATATTGCCCTGCGGCCCACCCTCCCGATTCGGATGGCCACGCGCATCGTTCTATTGACGTGGTCCGCACGATAGGGGAGGTCGAGATACATCGTCTTGACCTGCCCCTCCGGCGGCAGAGCCACCGAGCCGTCCTGGCAGGACCACATGCGCCCACGCCGCGCGCCCAGTCCGGTCCACACGCACATCAGTCCCGTTCGGGCGGATCGGGCGTCGCCCCGGATTCTCGGGATCACGGCCGTCCACGCCCACCGACGCGGATACAGCGCACGACGCAGGAGGACCCGGACAGGACCCACGATCATGGCCAGGACCTGCCCCGCAGCGCTGCCGTTCCAGCAACTCCGCAAGTATCGCGTGTACAACTGCATATCCTTCGCGACAGAGGTCTCCTGCAGATCGACCAGAACGGGATTGTCGAGCCGGGTCGGCTCCACCACGGCGATGTTCTCTTCCAACCTCATGTCCAGGGCCAACCGGCTCGGACTGGGGACAAGCAGCTTGAGCACCGCCGTCAGGACGGCAAGAACCACGAACGCCGCGATCGGCCACCAGCACAGCGGAACCACCCAGGGCATATCCAGTTGCACGGCGTAGAGATCACTCCACTCGGCAATCATCGTGGCGAGGACATCTTGCCCTCGTTCTTCGACCACGTCAAGCGTATCCTGGCCCCGTGACGAAGCGGTTCCTCTGGGCCGATAGACGACCGATGCGACCATGGAATACTGCTCGCTGGCAGGACGCCTCGGCCAGCCCAGAATTCGCAGGCGAACGCGCCGCGGCATCACTCGCACCGCACGATTCGCTCCTGCGCTCTCACTCTTGAATACCTGAATGCTCGATCCGGCCGTCGCTGTTCCCGCCTGGTCCTGCAGGCCCTCCAGGGTGCGCACGTTTACCGGGCCGCCCGCGGACTCGCCTTCTCGATGACGCCACAGATAGATGGTCGATTCCGACGGGACCCATTGTCCCTCCAACTCCGGCGCCGCCCGGAACTGCGGCCTCACCCAAAGCTCCGCGGAGCCATCGAAGGCCAACTCCGCATTCTCCAGGGCGATCGGATTGGCGTTGTTCTGATGGCTCAGCGCCAGCCTATCGAGGACCGGTGGGATCACACGGATATCCGGACAATCCCATCGCAATAGATCGAGCCCCTGCGAAGAGAGCTTGAACTGCACCATGCCGTCGCGCAATCCCTGCGCTGCCGGCAGGAACCGCGGGCCCTTGACCAGGAGTTGCCGAGCCTCCGTCGTCTGCGACAGAACCGTGGAAGACCCATCCATCCAAGCCTCAGTCTGTCCCGGCAATTGGAACTGAAACGCCAGGGCCTGCGGCTGGCTGCCATCGACGGACTCCTGGTGGAGCGTCACTTGGTATTCGAAAGGCCATTGCCGGACCCGCGAAGTCAACCACGCAGGCGGTGCCGCCGTCGGCTTGATCTCGTGCGGCTGGATCAACGCAACGACCGGCGTCTGGAAGAACACCATCCGGCGTCCGGACTGCGAATCGTATCCCGCCACTTCCAGGGCGTACTCGCCGTTGGCGGCGATCTGGAGCTCTCGCAGGAACGAACCCTCGCCCGTCAGCTCACCTGTGTCTGAAAACTCGGCGACCCAGTCGGCGTTCGAGGTCGGACGCCGCAGCATACGGATCGCGGTTCGCCATGGTCGCGACTGCCCCGTGGCGGCCCAGTCACTGCCTCGGACTTCCACCCGCAACCGGGCGGAGAAACGCGTCAACAGAGCGGAAATGCCGCCGTCGCCCGCGACCCACCGGCGAGAATCGAAAATGGGCTCCTCACCCGTAGCGGTGAGCTTGCGAATCGTGACGGCCAGTCGCGGCGACTTCGCCAGGAGATGCGCGTAGACGCGTCGAGGCGACGACGTGCTTGCGCCCTGCACGGCCGGAGTCTCAGCAGTCAGCTCGACGGTGGCCCGCCCCGGCGTGTCGGGCGTGTACGTGGCGTGCCCGATCAACTCACACCTGCGGTCCGGCCCTCCGGCGGGTGTCACGGAGGTCCACTCGATCGTCTCCGACACATTCCTCACATCGCCCGTCTTGGCCGTAACCGTGACAACACACGATTTCTTGAATTGATCGATGGCGGCGTTGTGCCGGGGGTCCGTGGCCGTGTAGCCGATGAACACCGCCCGCAGCGGGATCTCGACCGGCTCCCACGTATAAGACGTCAAGTCCGTCAGGGCGCCCTGGCCGGCCTTAAGGTCCTCCAAAGTCACCCGTCGATCCTCCGCGCGGAACTGCCCGCCCTTGAGCTTGATCTGCAGGGCGCGATCCGCCCCGGAAGGCTGCATCGTCACATGCACATACACGGGGATACTCTGCCCCCGGCTCAGACTGCTCACGACCTGCTCCAGGTCTGTGCTGACCGTGCCGGCAGTCACGGGCATGTTCACAAGTGCGGGCTCGTTCGAGTCGGCCTGCGGGATCTCAAAGCGAACGACGGAGACATTCTGGTCCGCCCGCCACTCGGCATGGAATTGAATCGGCTCGCCGCAGAACAGGGTCTCAGAAATCGATCCCTGTCGTGATGCGGGTTGTCCCGGCTGCGTCACGGTCCACCTGAAAAGCCCTTGCGCCGCCGGATCAACAATGGCATAGGTCTTCGTGGCTCCCTGGAGGTTCTCCATAGCCTGACCGAGGTCGATCTCGCACCTGTCCGCCGGGGGGATCGCGATCGTAGACTCCACAAAGTACGTCGCCGTAATGGTCCTGCCTTCATACCCCTGTGCCCGCGGTGGCTCGAGCAGGCGGCTCTCGGGTCCCGTCGTCTGCGTCAGTCCAGACCGCATGTCCACCGTCCGAATCCGCGTCTGCGGCAGCGCCTCCGGAAACAGACGCAAGGTCGCGCCCCGGAACCGCTCGAAAACCGGAAACGCCGAGATCACCAACGGCTGTTTGTGGAACTCGCCCACCCACAGCGCTTCGCGAGGATCGGTGAACCTGCACTCGATCCGCATCGGCGCCGGCAGATAGGTCAAGTTGAATCGCGGAACGAGAATGCGGCGGACTCCGGCATGTGTTCGCACCTCCAGCTCGGCCCATCCGACAAGCTGCTCTTCCCGCTCGATCAGGCGAACAGGGCCGGCCAGCAGGTTGCCCTGGTCATCCTTGCGGAACGGCCAATCCGTCTGCGACAGCGGCTCCAAGTGCAGCACGCCCGAAGCTGGCTCGACCTTGAACTCCCCTTTGCCCAAGATCTTGAAATAGACATCCCGGCCACCCGGCAAGCTGACGTTCACCGTTGCCCATGCCGTCGGCGGCACTTCCCCGAGCGCTTCGTTCGTGGCGGCGTTCACCACCTGGATGCCCACGCATTCCGAGTGCACGTACACATCGTTCGTCACTCGCAGGATCGGCACGTTCACATCGCCTATCGCGTGCCGCAACTCGCAGCCAAGCTTGTACAACCCCGCCGTACCGATCGTGAAGGGCTCCGTTTCATACTGCCGTGCCGGCGAGATCCAGCGACCCTGATCCACGAGAACGGAATTCGTTTCGTCCGAGGGACTCGCCTGGACGCAAACCGACAACTCCTTCCCGCGTGCGACGGATGCTGCGGCTCGCGAACCCGGTCCTTTCTTGTGCCGCTCCAACAGATGCGCCTTCACCTGCACCTGCTCGTGGAGCCACCAGGGTAAATCGGGCTTGAGCTCCAACTGCATCAGGAAATCGGGGATCCGATAGATTCGTACCGCGGGCTGTGACTTCCCGTCCGCCGAACCGAGCGTCCACTTGCCCTGCCAGAAGCGATGGATGAAATCCTCGGCGTCGGGCCGACGCACGACGGTTGTCTGATACCATGGGGACGCGATCACGCCGGCTCGAATCCCCGAGGCGGCCTCCATGCTGCTATCTATCGTCAGTGCGCGCGGTCCCTTATCCGGCCCGTCGACCGGCACCACCGTCGCCGATTTCACCGGATCACCCACCGCGACGATGGCCCAGTCGTACCGTCCGACGACCAGATCGTCACGGACCTGCATCCCGAGACCGAAGACATCCATAAGAATATCCGCAAAGCCAAACTCCGGTGCAAGCCGATAGGCCTTGCCCCCCGTCATCGACGCGAGCGAGTGCATCAGGTCCTCGGCGGCGACCTCGTCGGCCGAGAGCCGCGATTGCCTGTCGGAGGACCGAAACGATGCGCCGTTGATCAGGACGGGGTACACCTGGATACCGTGCTCGGCCACGCGTTTCGCCATGTCCAGCAGGGGACCGCGGCCGCGATCCAATTCCCGCGCGCTGTCGCGGGGCGCCCCATTGGTCAGCACGATCAGCTTGCCCGGACCCTGGCCGTACTGCCTTCGTGCGGTTTCGATGCGACTCACAGCCCAACCCATGCTCTCCGCGATGTCGGCGCGAAAGGTCCCCTGGAATTCCACGGACCGTACCATGTTCCGGCAGGCCGATTCCGTCAGGAACGTCTGCCCCCACGACAGCAGAGGGCCGGTCCCCACGCTGGGCAGTGCATAGCGGATCTTGTCCGAGAAGTGCGCCACTCCGACGTAGAGATCGGACCGAAAGTATGGCAGCAACTGCAGAAAGACCAACTGCCCATCATCTCGCAACGTCTGGCGTCTTCCCCCGGCGTCCGCCGCGGGCGCATCACTGCTTTCCATACTCCCGGAGACATCGACGGCAATAGCCACGTAGCACGGCTCGGGTCGGTCGGTGACGGTTCCGGAACCCGCCGCGTCGGCACTCTGGGCCGAGAGCAACGCTCCGATCCACATCGTTTTCAGTAACAACGTGCACATATCATCCTGCGGAAGTTTCCGCCCTCAATCGTTTGATCTGCTGAACGACATCCTGCTCTCGCACCTGGCACACTTCCTCTTGTGATTCTCCATCCACCCATGCCTCCAGGCCGGCCAACACGTGCCTCTGCACATCCGGAGCATCCTCCTCGTGACATGCGGCAAGATAGAATCCCGTCGCGGCTCGCCGGAGCTGACCGCGCGTGTCAAGCCCGAGACCCAAAAGATCGCTATAGGCAATCCTCGCCTCCTGCCACAGCGGAGGATGGGCATTGAGCTGTTGCCGGGCCTCGACCAGACGCCGGGCTTTCTCGCACGATTCCAGAAACACACGCACCGGGTTGCGAGGGTCCGCACGTCCTGCGAACCCGGCCATCCCAATCGGCCACCGGTCGAGGCATCGCCCGGCCAAATCTCTGGCCTGTGCAATGGCGTCGAGGTCTTCTCTCTCCAGAACGGGCGACAGCGTGGCCGCCACGCGCCGCCACAATTCCATGCACCGGCTCGCCTGACCTCCCATCTGCTGGAAAACACGTTCCAGCAACCCTGCAGCTCGGCGCATGGGACCATCGCGTCCAACGGCCGCCCCACACAAATCGTTCTCGCCCAACGGGCCGAACAATCCGAACAGCGGCGCCATCGTCAGCCACAGGTCCGGCTTGAAGACCAGCGCCTTCATCAAGTCCTCGTCCACCGAGTCCCACGGGACCTGCTCCGCCTGTAAGACGGCAAACGCCTTGTGCCAATAGTATTGTCCCTGGTGCCCATCGAGCCGATCCTTGAGAGTGGGCCAATCTTCGACCCAGCCCTGCGGATCGCTCAGGTGGCACTGGGCCAACGCCCGGTACACCGATTCCGGGACCGGCATCTTCCAGTCTCCAGGCCAATTCTGACGAAGGAAGCGCAACGGGCTGCGAATCCCCCGGCGAATCTCCAACCGCCTCAGTCTGCGGAGGTGGCGATCGAGACGAGCCGTCAGTTCGTCGAAAAGCGTGGCCACTTCGCTGCCGATCTGCGGTTCCAGGCCGGACCTGACGTGAGAGAATCTGCTCATGAGGTCGTCGTACTGCTGCTCGGCCCGGCACAGGTCGGTGAGCCTGTCAAACTGCTCCACGCCGGCAATCAGGCCGGCGCACGCCCTCTGGAGATCGAGCTGCTCACTCTGCGATTGCCGGTAGGCCACTCGCTCGAGCTGGGCGTCGATGCGAGCGATCAGGCCGGCAAGCCGTCCCCGCCGGTTGAGCGAGGCAAGAATTCTTCGCTGCACCTGCAGACGTGATCTCACCAGCTCGAACTGATTCAGAACCAAACGGCTCTCGATACTTGCCAATTCCTCCCTCGCCGCCTGCTCGGCCCGGGCCAGCGGACTCTCCAACCTCGTCAGCGAGGAGGGAATGTCTTCGCTCAGGAGCAGGCTCGCCGCTTCGGAACAATAGCCGTATCCCCCCTCAATCGACTGATTCACATCGCCGACGAGACTGTCACCGTTGGTGCGAGACTCCCACAGGGCCAGTTGCGACGCAGCGGCCGACAGGCGGCCTGTTGCCGAGGCCGGCTCGCCGCCGACAAGTTTGCCGGCTCGCGCCGCCAAATGAGTAGTCAACGTGTTAAGACGCCGGTATGTTGGATCGCGAAGAATCGCAGGGCTCTCATGGGAATCGTCTTCGCCGTTCTCGTCTCCCGGCGGCCCATCGCTTTGGCCCGGAATCTCCGGTCCGAGCCATGAGATCCTTACGTCTTCCGGGAGTTGGGAGAAAAAATCGACCAACTCTTCATCCACTACCCCTGTGAGGTGTCCGGATTCGAGCGAGACATTGACGAGATTCAAGAGGTTGAAGCATGCCGCCGGCAATCCCGCGAATTGCGGGTCCGTCGTCACGGAATTCGCTCCGGGCCGGCCATTCTCATCCCCCGCTTCGCACTGGGAGACTGCCGCCCGCAACAAATCCGGGACCCCTTCGAGCCGGCCGAGCCGGATACGCAACACGCCCCGGTTATTGTAGGCCGACAGACGCAGGTGCCCTTCTCGACACGAGGTCTGAAGAAAGGCATCGTAGAATTCCGCCGCAGTCTCCAGACAACCCATCACGTCGTTGAGCCACGCGGCTGCCCAGAAAAACCGTGCGCCGACGTGGGGGATCGGCCAGCGCCACTGACACAAGCGCTCGACCTGCTCGCATAGCACATGGATATCGACAGCAGGCGATCCCGACGCATACATCGATCTCAGCCGGCAGAGCAGTTCGTCGCTCAGGGCCTCACAGTGCGAGGATTCGAGGGATTGCTCCAACGATCTCTCTGTGGTTGTGCCCGGCGCTTTCGATGGACTGTGACGGTCCACCTTCCCGTCGAACACGAGCCTCGCCAGAGAGGCCGGCGTCGTCTCCACCTCGCGACCATCTATACGAACACTCAGCATAAATCCCGGCCCACAAGTGCTTGCAGCCCTCGCCCGAGGACTCCATGGATACCCGAACCCCATACAATGCGCGACATCCGCCTGATGTCGTGAGCGTCTATGCCGCCGTCTCACCCGCCCCCCAGGTTCTCGGTCGTGCCCGTCAAAGCCTTCCGCCGAACAGGGGCTGTGTTCTCCAACGCATTGTCCTGCGCTGGGCGCCCCCCTGGAGGCCAGCCGCAAACACGCTTGAATGAGGCATTTTATCACTCGTTCCCCCGCCTGTCAACTTCACCGGCGAGGCACATCACAGACGCAACCGCGCGCAATCCGTCTAAATCCATCCCCGGCATTATCGACCGTTGGACTGATTGATTGAGGCCGGTTTTTCATGGACCGATATGGATCAAGAGCAAACCCTCGTAGGCCACTGTGCGACTTCGCAGGACAACGAAGGTCAGTCCGATAAGGTGACGCGGCTTCTTCAAATCGAACAATGCCGTCAGCTCCGTGGCAAGGCGACGCACCGGCACGCCGCATTTCCTACAGTCCGCCTGTCAAACCGCCGAACAGATCAAACGCGGTTCCTCAACGATCGTGGAATCCACGAGAATCGAATGGCCGCAATCCAGGCAAATAGGGACAGGCATGAACAACACGATGGTCCGCAAGTTCTGTACGCTCAAGGAGGCGGCTGAACAACTCGCTGCCACACAAGAACAGATCGAGCACCTGCTGAGAAAGGGGATTCTCCGAGAGTTCCGAGACGGTTCGCACAGGTTGCTGAGAGCGGCGGATGTCGCCGCGATTGTTGCGGCAAGAGTCCCCATGCAGAAACCGGCGTCGTCCCGCTTCGGGAAGCGATCCGCACCGTCGAGAGGTCGAAGCGCGGCGAGACGGCGGACGCAACCGCAAACCGCATCTCAACGACCCGGCCTTTCAATCCGGGAATGGTTCTGGATCGGCCTGACCCAAGACCGTCCCATAACACTCGCCCTCCTCTGCGGCTTCCTTCTTCTGATGCTTTCCGCGGTAGTCGCGGGAGCATGCATGCTGGCGGGTATTCTCTGATCGCACGACGCGAGCGGACCCGGCAGGGCAGCCCGCGACTTTCCTCGTTCTCGCGGCAATACCGCATGGAATGCCCGCTTGTCTGGAAGAACTGATTTCTTTGCCCTGCACAAATGTCCCGCTTCCGATAAGAACGCGAGCGCGGGCCCTACAATCAAGCAACCGAAGATAATAGACCCAGAGATTCAAGTTTTATTCATTTCTCCTTGACATCGCCGTCTCAATCCGGTATACTCACCTCTGTAATGTCGTTGCCCGATGGCAATCGGCGTCCGACATGGGGGAAGTCTCAGCAGCACGCAGGATCACCACGGATGAGTCGGATTTCCTGGGGATGAACCAGGCAATTTGAAGAGACAATCCAATCGGAGATATCGTCGAGGTCAGTTGACTTCGGATGTACAAAACCATGGTTTTTGGAGGTGATGAAATGACAAAGACAAGTGTTTGTGTATTGCTGGCGGGTTTGTTGATGACCGGCTCGGCGATTGCGGGACCCACGGTTTCCGTGAGCCGGACCGCCGGCTGCTGGAGCGGCACCGGCGGGGAGTTCACCCTCACGCCCAATGCAGATTTCGCGGCCATCACGGGAGACACCGCGGCCTTCCAGAGCTTCTGCCTGGAGATCCAAGAGTTCATCGACACAGGCATAACGTACAGTGTCATCCTTAACGACGAAGCCGTTGAAGGCGGCGTCAACACCGGACCGACAGGCGACCAGGGTGGCGACCTCCTGGACCCGCGTACGGCCTATCTGTACTCGAGTTTCCGGGACGGCACGCTGGCGGCCCACGGTTATGTCTATACCGCAGGTACAGGCCGGGAAGATTCGGCCAAGGCCCTTCAGGAAGTGATCTGGTATCTGGAGGATGAGATTGGCAAGACGTGGGTCGACGACGACGGCTCGCTCCAGGATGCCTTCTACAAGGCCGCGAATAGCTCGGGATGGAATGACCTGGGCAACGTCGGCGTCCTGAACGTCTACATCCTGGGCTGTGCCGGCAGTCCGAACTGCCTCAGACAGGATATGCTCACCCTCACGCAGACGATTCCGGCGCCCGGCGCCATCGTGCTGGGTGCTCTGGGCACCGGCGTCGTGGGCTGGCTGCGAAGGCGTCGGGCACTGTAAAACCACCTTTCATAAGACTGTATCCCAAGGGGCTGCGAGAATCTGCGCAGCCTTTTTTTTGCGCCCGCCTTGGCCGGTGGCAGCTCCCGGCAGCATTTGCTAAAGAAGACCCTCGATACGACCGATAGGGACGGCAAACAGAGGATCACTGAATCATGAAGACAATCGTAGTTGCCAATCGGAAGGGCGGGTGCGGAATGACCATTCTGGTTGGGTGTCCGGCCGCCGCCCTCGCTGAGCAGTGGATGAACACACTGTCGATCGATCCGACCGAGGGTGAACTGCTGCCCGGGACGCCACCGTCGAAGAGAAAAAAAGTGTTGTTGGCAGTGTAGAGAACGCCATGAAGACAACCGCATCAAATCCCTCCGTTCCCAAGACCAACGGCCGCCGCCAGTTCGGCGAGTTGCTCGTAAGCAAGGGCATGATTACCCAGGATGAGCTGCTGCAGGCGCTCGACGAGCAGCGGGAGAAAGGCGGCCGTCTGGGCGAGGTGCTTATTCGACGCCGCATCCTCGACGACCTGACCCTCAGCACCGTGCTGGCTGAGCATCTGTGTATGGAATACATCGGCCTGGACGATCATTCGACGATCGATCTGAAGATCGCCCGCGCCCTGCCGGAGAGCATCGCGAAGCGGTTCTGCCTGCTGGCCCTGCGCGAGGAGGACGGCAAGCTGGTGACGGTGATGGCCGATCCCCTCGACGTGGTCGCCATCGACACGGTGATGCTGAAAATGCAGCGGGCGATCAAGCCGGTCATCGGCGCCCCGGGCGAAATCCGCCGGGCGATCGAGATGATCTATCATGGCTCGGATATCGAGGAACGCCAGCTCCGCGACCTCGTCGCGACCGAGAACGACGCCGATGACGAGATCGCCGCAAACATCGCCGTCGAGGATCGTTCCGACGCGGAGTCCGGCGGCGAAGAAGCGGCGAATCAGGCCCCGGTCATTCGCTTCGTCGATCTGCTGTTGAGACAAGCGGTCAAGCACCGCGCCAGCGACGTGCACATCGAGCCGCAGGCAGAGTCAACCGCGGTGCGAATTCGCGTGGACGGCGTGCTGCGCGAGGTCGTGCCGCCCCCCAAGAGAATGCACGCGGCAGTGGTCGCCCGAGTCAAAATCCTGGCCCAGATGAACATCGCGGAGCGTCGCCTTCCACAGGACGGCCGCCTGCGGATCCGGACTTCCGGACGGGATATCGACGTGCGCGTCTCGACCATCCCCACCATCTATGGCGAGAAGGTGGTCATGCGAATCCTCGACACCGCGGCGGTCAGCCACGATCTGAACTGACTCGGCATCGAGCCTGCGGCGCTGATCGAGTTGAAATCCATGCTCGCGCGGCCGCACGGCATCATCCTCGTCACGGGTCCCACCGGCAGCGGCAAGAGCACGACGCTCTACGCGGTGTTGAACTACCTCAAGAGTCCGGGGGTCAACATCACGACGGTGGAAGACCCCGTGGAATACCGCCTGGGGGGCATCAATCAGATCCAGGTGAAGCCGGAGATCGGATTGGATTTCGCCTTGAGCCTCCACGCTGAACATGATCGTGGCCCAAAGACTCGTACGAAAGATCTGCGAGAACTGCAAGGAGCCCGTACAACTGGAGGAGGAGATCCTCAGACGCCTGCAAATCGATCCGACGCACGCCGCCGGAACGACGTGTTATCGGGGAAGAGGCTGCCCCATTTGCGGCAACACGGGCTACCATGGCCGGCTTCCCATTTTCGAGTTCCTGGTCGTGGACGAGGACATTGCCGAGCGGATCATCACCGGTCAAAGCGAGGCGCAAATCAAAGACGCCGTGCGCAGCAAAGGCTACGGCAGTCTCCTCGAGAGCGGAGCACAAGCCGTCCTGCGGGGCCTGACGACGGCCGATGAAGCAATCAGAGTGGCATCCATGGGTGAGAACTGAGAACGATGAAAAGCTACACATACACTGCCCGTGACCGCACAGGCTCGCGACACGAGGGGATGCTGGCGGCCAATTCCGACAATGAGGCCCTGGAGATCCTCCACCAGAGACACCTGACCCCCATCGAAATCCACGAGACTCTTGCCCGAGGCGGCAGAAAGCGCAAGACCGTGCACCATGGCCGGATTCGGTCCGGCGACCTGGGCGCCGTGTGCTGGCAGTTGAGCACGATGCTCGAGGGCGGCCTGACGATCACCACGGCGTTGGAGATCATCGCCGAGGATACCGACAACCTGCGGCTCCGCCACATCCTGCAGCAGACCCTCACGAAAGTCAGCGAAGGCAAGCTCCTCTCCGACGGTTTGAGCGCCTTCCCCCACGTGTTCAACCGGCTCGCACTGGCCATCGTCATCGCGGGCGAGACCAGCGGAGACCTGGGCCAGGCCCTGCGAACGCTCGCGGAATACTTCGACAGCCGCGATCGCATCGCCAAGAAGGTCCGAAGCGCCATCGCCTACCCGATCTTCGTCCTGGTCTTGATCACCGGGATCGTCACCAGCATCATGACGCTGATCGTCCCGCGGTTTCAGATGATCTTCGCCCAGATCGGCGGCACACTGCCGGCATTCACCCGCGCCTTCATGGGATTCTACGACCTCCTGTGCCACAACGCGCTGTACGTGGTCATCGTCATCGCGGGCGTGCCTGTGCTCGAAGTGTTCGAGATCCTGCGCGGCATGAGCGCCAACGACGTCATCATCTCCGCCATCGCGAGAGTCAAGCAGCACGTCATGGGCGGATCGAACGTCGCACTGGGCATGACCGTGGCGGGCTTTTTCCCCAACATGGTCATCAGGATGGCCCAGGTCGGCGAGGAAAGCGGATCGCTGCCCATGATCCTGCGAAAGACCAGCACTGGCGGTGGCATCCTACGTGTTGGTCCTGCGTCCACAGATGGACGGCAGACACGACATCGAGGCCGAGATCGCACAGGCAAAAGAGTTCTATGCCCGTGCAGTGGAGGCCGCCCGACCGGAACGCCAGGCCCGCCTGACCGAACAGGTTGACGGCCTGCACCGTCGCATCGCGGATTTCCTCGTGCGATTCGAAAGTGCGCCGGAACTGGCCTACGAGATCGGCAATCTGGCCCAGGAAACGAGACTGGAATCCTTCGGTATAAGGCCCGTAAACACGCAGGCATCCGATGCGCTGGGCAACCACGAATATATTGCGGAGAGAAACCTCAATGTGAGCTTCCAGGCGGGATTCACGCGATTCGCAACCTTTCCTTCATGTCCCTAAAAGGTTGAAGAAGTAA
>DCUI01000041.1:677-55067 GCA_002327785.1 Phycisphaerales bacterium UBA2218 | reverse complement strand
TCCGGCGGGTGGAGGAGTGCTGCGGACCGAGGGGGGATTACGGCTGAAATCCTCTACGGCGTGGATGATCTGGGCAGGGTGCGTATTCCGGATTCTTACCTTGAGGTGGTCGATCCGGGCCGGCGGGATGTGCAAATCGGCAAAGGCGCCGACGGCGCTCCGTTGGCGATCGGCACGCAGACCTACGAGCACGGGCTGGGCACGACCGCCAACAGTCAGATTCGGGTGCACTCAGCGGAGCCGATCCAACGTTTTACATGCTGGGTGGGGGTGCAAAACGGCACGTCTACGCAATCGTGGAAGGGTATCACGTCCACCCGTTTCATCGTGGTCGCAGGAGGAAGGGAGCGTTTTCGTTCAGACGTGCTCCAGCTCGACGACAAAGCCGTCCGCGTGGACATCGCCATGCACGGAGCCAGGACGATCGATCTGTTCACCAATGACGGCGGGGAATTCCTCTGGGCCAACTACGGCAATTGGGCCGATCCGACGCTCACGACCGCAAATGGCAAGACCATTCGCCTCGACGAGCTTGTGCTCTGGGACAATCCGCTGTACCGTCTGCCGGTGGACCGCACCGTGGTGACAGTCGAGACGAGCGGTGGGTCGTTTTCGTTCTTGCCTTCGGACCTGCGGGTGAATCCGGCCATCTACCTCCCGGACTATGGCTTCTTCATCACACGCTCCGGCAGTGGCGAGCGAGCAGAAGAATACATCGCACGGTTGGCGGCCGGCCGTCGTGAGACGATTCGCCGGCGGGTGGCCTGTCTACCGGAACAAAGCTGGCAAGGTGCGATGCGCGCGATGCACGGCGACAAGCAACTGCCCGAATATCCGCAGAGTCCGTATGACCCTCCCATGGAGATCGACGTTCCTGAGCGGCCGTTGAATGAGGCATGGCGTCTGGGGGCGTGGCACATGAAACGGCATTGCACGGAGAACGCCGACGGGACCTGGACGATCCCGGCTTTTCCTTACTCCCCTCTGGCACAGGAGTCGTACTTGATCGTGCGGGCGATCGACTTCATGGGGATGCAGGACCTGGCGTGCCAGGGTATTCAGCACTGGCTCAATGAACAGGGCCAGGTTGCCCCTACGGGTCTATTCTTCGACTCTGCCGGTTGTCCGACGCTCAAGGGGACCTTCGATGTTGCGCACGGCGTTGGGCCGGGCGTGCTGCTGTGGAATGCGGCCGAGCACTACAAGCTGACCGGCGACCGGCAATGGCTGGGCAGCGTGGCCGACAGGATTCAAGCCGCGTGCGAATGGATCATTCGCCAGCGCCGGTTGTGGACGGAACGAACGACGACGGAGGCAGGACAATCGTGGGCGTCGGGCCTGGTCCCTCCCTGTCAGATCGGAGACGCGGGCGATTTTCGCTGCTGGTACATGGTCAACGCCGGTTACTGGGCCGGACTGGAAGAATGCGGCCGGGCGCTGCTGGACATCGAACACGACGGCGCGAAACGATTGCTGGCCGAGGCGGCAGCGTATCGCAAAGACATTCTTCGGGCAGTAGACCGATCCGTCAGCTCTAGTCCGGTCATGAAGCTGGCGGACGGGACCTGGCGGCCGGTCATGCCGCTCGGGCCCTTCGTTCGCGGACTGGCCGCCGAGATTATCGATCCGTACAGCAGCGGGCATGGTGGTCCACTATGGGCCGACATTGAATTCGGAGCGCTAACCCTTGTAGACAGGAGGGTTCTGTCGCTGGTGGACCACCGGGTCGATGCCTTTCTGGACGTGCTGGAGGACCGGTTCCTGTGCGACAATCAGTTCCTGTACTCACTGAAGAACGACTATCTGCCGCAACGCGACTGGTTTGACCTGGGAAGCCAGCATTACCAGCATGCGTATATGGTGACGCCGCTGTTGTACCTCTGGCGGGACGAGGTGCCGGCCTTCCTGCGTGCGTTCTACAACCAGTATGCGTCCGAGGTCGAGCCGGGCGAATACACATTCCGGGAGATCACGCCACCGCGTTTCCCCGTCAAGGACAAGACCTTTGAGGAGGCGGCGTTCCTGGAACGGCTGCGGTGTCTCCTGGTGATGGAAGACGGCGACTCGCTGTGGCTGGCGAAAGGCACCCCTCGGGCCTGGCTGCGTCAGGGCAACGCCATCCGGGTGGCGAACGCGCCGACGTTTTTCGGCTCCGTTGGCTACGAGATCCGCGCCGACGTGGATGCAGGCCGGATCGTCGCCACGATTCAATGGCCGCAGCGGAAGTCGCCGAAGCCGCTGCGGCTTCGGCTGCGGCATCCCGATGGCGCCCGTCTGACGGCGGTGACGGTCAATGGCCGACCCTGGAGGGATTTCGACGCGTCGGCAGAAACGATCAATCTGCACGACCTGAAAGGAGAAGTGGCCGTCGAGGCGAATTACCACGCTCGGTGAAGGCATCGGCGCATGAAGACGTGTGAAATGTGCAAACTGCGATTTCTCGGGAGTTCAACCCATGTCAACCAGTCGGACAGCAAATGAAGCCAACCCCTTGACTGGCCGGGAGCGGCTGCTTCGGACGTTGCGGGGCCAGCCGGTCGACCGGATGCCCATCGCACCATTTCTCTACTACAACGCCGTGTATGAAATGTTCGGTTACAGGCCGGATATCTATCATTTCTACGACCCACCGGACTTTGACGTGATCGAGAAGTTCGTCGAGTACTGTGACTACTTCGGTTTTGACGTGATGCACGTTCCCGGCAGCGTGTGGGACCAGTATCTGCACAGCACGTTGCGGGATCGCAGCATCAGCGAATCGGACGAAAACTGGGACGTGAAGGTGGTTGATGAGGGCCAGGCGGACGACATTCACAGGACCCTGACCATCGAGACGCCGGCGGGCCGATTGCGGCAGAAGGAAAGCTACAAGCGCACGTCCACCTATCTGATCGTGCAGAATATCGATGAGCCGCTGATCAAAACCAGGGGGGACTTTGAGATTCTCCAGAGATACATGCCGCCCGCGGAGAAGATGGACTGTAGTCTCATCACCCGCGCCCGCCGGGCGTGTGGCGACAAGGGTCTGACCGACACCAATACCCACGGAGCATTCAACATCGTCAGTATGTTCCGCAACGTGGAGCAGCTCATGATGGATCCGCTCCAGGACGAGGGATTCTATCGGGCGATGATGGAGTTCTTTCTGCCTCGGCTCATTCGACGGGCCGAGAAGATGATCGAGGCCGGCGCCGACGTGATCGAGGTGGCTGCTCAACTGGCAGGCAGTTCCGTGGGGCCGGCGTTCTACCGCCGATACATCCTGGAATACGAGAACCGGCTGCTCCGGGGGATCCACGAGGCCGGCGGCCTGGTCGTGTTCCACAACTGCGGTCGGGCCAAGACCATCATGCATCTCTACAACGAGATGGAGATGGATTGCTGGGGGTATCTGACGCCGCCGCCTTTCGGCGACGTGGATCTGGATGAGGCGTTGAGAGTGATCCGGCCGGACATCGCCTTACGCGGCAACATCGACCAGGTCGAGTTCATGGTCAAGGCCACGCCGGCCGAGGTCAAAGAACGGACCCGTGAGGTCGTTCTCCGAGCCAGGGAGCGGGGGAACTTCATCCTGTCCACAACCGACTTCTTTTTTGACGGGACCCCGTACGAGAACATCAAAGCCTTCGCAGAGGCCGGACGCGAGTATGGCTGGTACTGAGGACCGACTGTCCGGTGTTGCAGGGTGTGGGCCATCGACTTAGAGCCTATCCCAGCAGGTTGTGTTTTGCCAAGAACTGCCGAGGCAAACCGATGTGCCGGAGGCGTGGGGCTTTGAGGAAGTGATACGGATTCGGAGGAATTCTCGTGGACCTGCTAAAATAGGGTGGCGGCCACCAACCGCCTGTTTCGCGATGAGGCAGGCACAGGCCGGACAGCCTCGCAAACCGGTCCGGATCGATGCGGCGCGCACAACGGTCCGTCCGTCCATCAGGGAGCGCCTTGCCCCCTTGCTCCACCACTTCATGCACTTGCCAAAGAGCAAATCCCACGCCGAACACTATTGGGCCCAGGCCCACGCATCTCTGAAATCGTTCGATTCAAGCAGGGCAATCTGATTGACGAATGTGGCCAAGAACTGTAAGAAGAGACCAAGATACAGACCGGCTTTGAGGAGTCCATGACCGGCCGGGTCTGATGCGCCTCGTGATAGGGTACAGATGTGTTGCCCTCAAATTGCCCTCAAAACGGGCCACGAGACAGCAAGAAACCGTGCGAATACAGTAAGTCAACGAGAGATTCCAAGTCTTTGGGGTATAACGAGTTAAGCTGTAAACACAGTCTTTGCGGGATCTTGGAGAGAGAGGGCAAATCGAATCCTGTCCTCTCCATTGGTTGTGGACTTCTGCATGATAGATTTCCAGGCAGAACGATTGAGACGCCTTCCCCAGCGACCGGGGGAGATCTGGCAGGGTGGGATTACCAGGCTGCCCATCTGGGTGCGAGAAGACCAGGGCGGCCTCATCGAGCCGGTTCGCTCGTGGGCCGCCGGCTGGGTCAGTCTGGAGACACGAGCCGTCTGCCTGTCCGAGGCGCACACGGAATCCGAGGGGCAATTCGAAGTGATCCTCGATACCCTCGTCGATCTGGCCTACAACAGGGAACTGGCAGGCTACCGGCCCGGAAAGGTCCAGGTTTGTGACGCCGCACTGGCCGAATATCTCCGCGGCAGGCTCAAGGACACCGGCATTACCGTCGAGCTGCGCGACAAGTTGTTCCTCCTGGACCGCACGCTCGCAGACGCCGCCGAGGAGAGCCGATCGCAGTACCCCATGCCTTGCGGCCCGATGGACACCGAGGGCGTCACGGTCGAGATGATGCGGGCCTATGCGGCGGCAGCGGCCGAGTTCTACCGCGCCCGGCCCTGGGAGCTGCTGGCCAATGACGATCTGATCGTGCTCGAGTCTCCCGCCGTCGAGCCGGGCCTGCAACATGTGTCCGTCCTCGGGGCCCGTGGCGAGATCATCGGTCTGGGCTTCCACCAATCGCGAGCCGACTTCGAGTGGTTCGCGGCGAACCCCGGCCCGGAATGGATGATGTACGGGCGGCACTGGCTCCTGCGTTTCGGTCCGAGTACGAGCATCTCCTTCGGTGACGTGGACCTCTGGGAGCGGTACGACCTGCCCGTCGCCGGTCCCGATGCGTATCCCTTTGCGGTCTGCTACGAGACCAAGAGCCCGTACCACCGCCCCGGACCGAAGGAACTGGCCCATTTCGAAGGTTTCATGCGGGCCTTGGCACAATCCACCGAGCAGGAGTTCGATTCCGGCCGCTGGCGCAAGCAGGTGGACACGTTCGAGGACCCGATGGATTTCGTATTTACGCTGCCCGATGTGCTGGCCCCGGAAGAGCCCAGGGACCCCGCTCTCCCTCTGGCCAGCCCGTTGGTCATGGACAGGATCGCGGCGCACATGGAGCGCGCGATGGAGGGGAAGGACTTCAAGAGCCGCGAAGAGTACGAGGCCTTTATCCAGGGGAACTTCATCGGCAAGCGGATCGAAGATTTCGTTCCGGAAACCTCTCTGGAGGAGGCCCAGGACATCGTGTTCCGGGCCTACAGCGTCAAGGGCCGCAAGCAGATCCACATGGCCCGCAAGGCTCTGCAGGTCGATCCCAACTGCGCCGATGCATACATCCTCTTGGCCGAGCGGACACCCGCGCGGGACAAGCAGCTCGAATACTACACCCAGGCCCTGCGAGCGGCTGAGCGAACACTGGCCCCGGAGATCTTCGAGACAGAGGCCGGCCATTTCTGGGAGGTCGTCCAGACCCGTCCCTACGTGCGTGCGAGATTCAGGCTGGCGGAATGCCTCAACAAAATGAGCAGGCTGCAAGAGGCGGCGGAGCATTTCCGAGATTTGCTTCGCCTGAATCCCGATGACGAACAAGGCGCCCGGTTCTGGTTCTGGCCCTGCCTGCTGCGATTGGGCAAAGACCAGGAGGTGGAACGACTCCTCAAGCAGAACAAAGGCGATCGAGGCGGCTGCACCTGGGACTACACCCGCGCTCTGCTGACCTTCCGGCAAAAGGGTGATACCGTCACGGCCCGCAGACACCTGGACCAGGCGATCCAGAACAACCCAATCTGTGCGGAATACCTCACGAACGGCAAGGTATTCCCGAAGCCGACAGCCGACGGCCGTTCGCTGTTCTATAATGACGAAGCCGCATTCTGTGCCGAGGTGCTGGCCGGCGCCTGGCACGAAACCGCCGGGGCTGCCGAGTGGCTCGATGAAATCATCGGGTGGTCCGCAGAGCCGGAACCAGAAGAAGAGGGTTGATTGTTGATTCGAGAGACACGCCGGATCGGCCTCTTGGAATCAACGATCAAGAATCAACAGTCGCACTTATATCATGGAGAGTCACATTGCCTGAAGAGCCAATCCCAAAACATCGACCGGTCCGCCACGGGCCGTATCCGGAGCTGACATGGACCGCCGTGCTGCTCGGGTACGCCATCGGCATCCTCATCACCGTCAGCCTTGGATATGCGGCGCTGATCCTGGGCTTCTCCCACGAGGGCTCGGAATTGGCGGCGATTCTCGGCTTCGGCGTCCTGCGAGGCATCCTGGGCCGGACCAGCATCGTCGAGAACAACATCAACCAGACCATCGCCAGCGGCGTCAACTCCGCCTCGGCCGGCATGATGTTCTCGATTCCCGCTCTGTTCATCCTCAATGAGACGGGCTTCAGTCCGGTCCTGATGGTCTTCGCCTGCATCGCCGGCAGTTTCCTGGGCGTCGCGTTCATTATCCCGCTTCGCAAGCAGATGATCGACTTCGAGCGGCTGACCTACCCCGGCGGCGTCGCGGTCGCCACGGTGCTCAAATCACCCGGGGCCAGTACACACAAAGCGGTCCTGCTGCTGATCGGCATCGGATTAAGCGCCGTGGTGAGCGTTGCCAGCCACGTCACGGGGTTCGAGGACTGGAACGTGGGCCGGTACATCGGGATGCCGACCTACATGAACGGTGTATGGTTCATCTCGCTGCTGACGGTCGGGGTGGGCTACATCGCCGGCCGGGGCGGCGTCGCCTTTATTATCGGCGGGTTCGTCTGCTATTGGGCGCTGTCGCCGATCCTGGCCCGGATGGGTCTGCTGCCGTCGGCCGGACAACTCGAAACCATGAGTGCGGAGATGCCTGAATACCTGCGATTGCACCTGTTTCGCCCGGTTGGAATCGGCATGCTCGTCGGCGGAGCGCTCACCGGCATTGCCTTCGCGCTGCCCCTGATCGTCAATGCGATCCGCAGCATGCAGAATGCCGCCCAGGCCCGGACACGCCTGTCCGCCGATGAGATGCCGATTCGATTCCTATACTTCGGCATTGTCGGGGCGGTGATCGTTCTTTCGATTGTGGCCGTCCGCTCCGTGGATCAATTGGGCCTGGCTCGCGGCCTCCTCATGGCCCTGCTCGGGACGGTCTGGATCTGGATGGCCGGCGTGATCCTCTCGGAGTGCATCGGCCGGACCAACTGGTCGCCCATGAGCGGCATGACCATGATCGGCGTGACGATCCTGATCCTGATCACCAGCGGGCTCGGGGATAGCGCCAGGATTATCTCCGCCGTCGTCGTCGGGGCGGCCACCTGCTGCGCCATGGCCCAGGCCACCGATCTGATGCTCGACTTGAAGACCGGCTATCTCGTCGGCGCCACGCCCCGAAAGCAGCAGACGGGGCAGTTCCTCGCCACCTGGCTGGGTCCCATCGTCATCATGGTCCTCATCTATGTGCTCCACCACGCCTACGGGATGGGCAGCGAGCGACTGCCGGCGCCCCAGGCCCAGGCGCTGGCTGGAGTGATCGAGGGCATTCTGGGCGGCGACGTTCCCGTCCCGAAATATGCCGCCGGGGCGATCCTGGGCGTCCTGCTCAGCGCCACCGGCATCGGCGGGCTCGGCATCCAGGTGGGCCTGGGATTCTATCTGCCGTTCAACATCGTGCTGACCTATACGATCGGAATGCTTCTGCGCATCTTTATCGATTGGCGCAAAGGACCGCGCTACAGCGAAGAGGTGGGCATCCCCATCGCGGCCGGTTTCATCGTGGGCGAGGGCCTGATGGGCGTTGCTTTCGCCGTGTATTCCATCATTGCGGGCTTGGCAAAGTGAGGGGCGTAATCACATGAAAGGATTAGGATTCGTGCTCGTGGCCGTCGGCTTTCTCGGCGGCGCTCTGGCATCCGTGGTCGATGAGGCGGTGGTATACTGGGCATGGTTTGCCGCGGCCGTAGCGGTCGGCGGCGTCGGCCTGGCGATTATCCGAATGAGCCACAGAGAACACGTGCGATCGACCGAGCGGATCGTCTTCAACATGCAGACCATCGAGGAGAGTCTCCGACGGATCGCAGAGAACATGACCCGTCTGAACGCCGACAAGGATACGATCGACCCCTACGACGTGCGACACCGGATCGAGGAGTTGTTCACGGATGATCTGAACAGCTTCGTTGAGGCCCGTGAAAGCATCGCGCACTCCTACGGCCTCAGCGCCTACGCCGAGGTGATGAACTGCTTCGCCGCCGGCGAACGCTATCTCAACCGCGTCTGGTCTGCCTCGGCGGACGGCTATATTGATGAAATCAATGACTACTTGGATAGGGCCAGAGAGCAATTCGCAGCCAGCCTGGACAAGGTCAGAGATCTCCAGGCACCCCCCCAAACAACCTGATGGACAGGCTGTATGAGATAACGATGTGTTCAGAAGTACTCAAAAAAGCTGCAAGTCGCCGGCGAGGATAAAATCACCTCCCCGATTGTTGTGCTTGTGGGAACAAGAAGCCTGGGATGCGACGAATGTTTCCTTCGGCCGTCGCGCAAGCCAGAATGCTGGAGCCTTCGGCCAGGAGCAGGCCGGTGGCCTTGCGGGTAAGCCTGTACGCGTGCTCGACCTTGCCGGCTGTGACATTCGAGCAAGTAGTTTCCAGGAGCAGCTCTTCGTCATAGAAGGCGGGCCGGCGGTACTTGACTCGCAGTTCGGCCACCACAAAGAAGATACCCTCGGCCTCCAGATCCTTGTAGGCGACGCCGTTGGCGCGGAGCAGTTCGGTCCGTCCCATTTCGAACCAGACCGGGTAGACGCTATGATGGATCACGCCGCCTTTGTCCGTCTCGGCGTACCGGGGAACCACCGGGATCGTGTAGCTCTGAATTGTCATCCGTTCGGGAAAACTCATGTCAGTCAGCGGCAAGGATACCATATCTCTCGGCAAGTGCAAAGTTTGCGTGCCCGCACAAAAACTTTAGAATTTTCAGGAAAAATATGAGGGAATTCTCTTTACGCAGTTGTCCAAGGCAGGTATAGTGATGATGCAGGTATAGCCCTCAAGCCCCTGCGTGTTATCTCGCTTTTCCTCTCCCTCCGCCGCGCAGGGGCTTCTTCGTATCTCCGGCGGCATTTTCAGAATGGTTTCCCCGAATACCCAGAGGACTAAAAGGGATTCACCTATCGAGAGAGGTCTTGGGCGGCTTGCCCACCGCCATCGACAAAGGCAGACATCCATGCCATCCATGAGGCGGACGCATCGCCATGCCGTGCTACCGCATCCAATGCCGCTCAATCTGTTCGAGGCTCTTGCCCTTGGTCTCGGGAACATACACCCGCACGAAGACCAGCAGTATGATGCAGAACGCTCCATAGAGCCAGAAGGGAAAGCCTCGATGGAACGTCGCGACCAGCCACGGGTTCTCGTCCATCATGGGGAAGGTCTGCGACACGATGTAATTGGCGATCCACAGGCAGATCGTGGCGATGCCCATCACTTGGCCGCGAATTCGCGTGGGAAAGATCTCCGAGAGGATCACCCAAGTCACCGGCCCGACGGAAAGCGCAAAGCAAGCGATATAACCGAGGATAAATAGCAGCATCCATAGGCCGGTCGATTGCATGTACGCAGCCAGCCCCATCGCCGCCAGCGAGATCCCCATGCCGGCCGAGCCGATCATCATCAGCGGCTTTCGGCCGATCCGATCCACCGTCCAGATCGCGATGACCGTGAAGGTGAGATTCACGGCCCCGACCACGATGGTCTGCAAAAGCGCGGCGTTCGTCCCGGACCCCATCTTCTTGAAGATCTCCGTGCCGAAATAGAGAAACACGTTGATCCCGGTGACCTGTTGCAGCACGGCCAGGACGACCCCAATGACCAGGACGATCCTCATGCCCGGCAGGAAGAGTTGTCGCAGCGAGCCGCTCTCGTGGCTGAGGGCCTCCTTGATCTCGGCCAGTTCCGCCTGGGCGTAGGCGTCGCCGTCCACGCGAGTGAGGATGTGGAGAGCTTCGTCGGCGCGGCCCTGCTTCGTCAGCCATCGCGGGCTCTCGGGCACCACCAGCGACAAGATCATCAGTCCGAGGGCCGGCAGCGCCTCCGATCCGAACATCCAGCGCCAACCGATCCGTTGATTCCAGGCTTCGTCACCCTGCAAGGCGATCAAGTAGTTGACGAAGTACACGACGAGGAAACCGCTGACGATGGCGAACTGGTTGATGGAGACCATTCGCCCGCGGATCCGGGCCGGACTGATCTCCGCGATGTACATGGGCGAGATGATCGAGGCCGCCCCGACGCCGAGGCCGCCCAGAATGCGATAAAGGATGAACGTCGTGAGCGTGCGCGGCATGGCCGTCCCGACCGCCGAGATGAAGAATAGCATGGCCGAGACAATCAGGGCCTTCTTGCGGCCGAAACGGTCGCTCAGCGGCCCAGCGCCGGCTGCTCCCAGGGCGCAGCCAAGCAAGGCGCACCCCATCGCCCAGCCCTCCTGCCTGGGATTAAATGAGAAGTGGGCCTTGAGCGGCCCGATCGCGCCGTTGATGACCCCGGTATCGTAGCCGAACAACAAGCCGCCCAGTGCAGCCACGAGAGTCACCATGAGGACATAGGTCATGCTGCCAAGGCGACGATCTGCAGAATCAAAACTCCGGCTCATTGTCGATATGTCCTCTCATACGAATCTGGGAAAACTTCTGTGCGATTCCTACTCTGTCATCCTGAGACGAAGCCGAAGAGCCCGCCTTGAGCCTCGAAGGAATCTGGACATCGTACGAGACGTTTCTCTCGGTCGCAGGCCAGATCTTTCGCTGCGCTCAGGACGATTCCCCGGCACAGGACTCTCTGCAAGAAACTTCTGCTCCAGGATTCAACGTCCTTGTGGCTACTGTCTGCAACTCTCGATTGCATGCTTCAACGCCCAATCGATGAACATGGCATAGTTGTCGTTGCGGTAGCTTCCGTCGAGGTTCTTGCACTTCTCGCGGGCCAGCCTCATCTGACCGACGAGGGGACCGGCCCTGCCGCCCAGCCGTTGGACGGTCCGTGCGGCGTGCAATACGACGGGCTCCCGCAAATCCAGCAGCCCGGCGGCCAGGACAGGCAGGGCCTCGTCGCACGGTCCGAGTCGGCACAGCACGTCGGCCGCCGCGAATCGCACATCCGGGCTCGGGTCTTCCAACGCCTTCTTCAGTGCATCGGCCGCCGGGGCCGCCTCGGCGCCGAGCGATGCGAAGTAGACAACCGCCCAGTAGCGCACGGCACTGTCGGCCTCCGCAAGAGACTCCACCATCGCCGGCAGGAGGTTCGCGTCCGCGCCTACCAGCTCGGCCCCACCAAGAATGCTCGACAACGGGTACTTCGCGGGATCGCGAGCCGTCTCGTAGGGCGTTGCCCCGGCGGCACGAATGTGCATCTCCGCTTCCGGCAGCAGCCCGGTGTCCTTCGTGTCGAGCATCCAGTCGCGCAGGCGCGTGCGCATCTGGTCGAGTGTTCCCTGATGCTCGGGCGAGCCGGCCAGGTTCCGCACTTCGTGCGGATCGGTCATCGTGTCATACAACTCCTCCGCCGGCCTGGCCGGCTCCCAGAACAGCTTCTCCATCCCGGCCAGCCCGCCCGAGGCGGCCACGCTTCGCAACTCCTGCATGATCTCGGCCTGATCGCAATAGTCGCTCGGCTGCACGTAGGGCAGGTGCGGCAGGAAATTCCGGATGTACTTGAACCGCTTGTCGCGCACACAGCGGGACATCTCGTATGCTTCATCGACCCGGCTTGCCGCGCCGACGATGTACTCGCCGGGCGACGATGCGTTGCCCAGGAAGGGCCGGCCCTGCATGTGCGGCGGGACCGACACACCGGCCAGCGAAAGTACGGTCGGAGCAAAGTCCACGAAGCTGACAAGCTGATCGACGCGCCCGCCAGGTGCAAAAGCCGCCAGGTGCTGGTATCGCGCGGGCACGCGGACCAGCAGCGGGACGCGGAGGCCGGAATCATACAGCGTCCTCTTGAATCGCGGCAGTCCCATGCCGTGATCGGAGTAGAAGAACACGATCGTGCTCTCGGCCACCGCGTCGGTTTCAATCTGGTCCAGAATCTCGCCCGCCTGCTTGTCCATGTACGTGATGAGGTCGTAGTAGCGGGCCCACATCGTGCGCACCATCGGCGTATCCGGATAGTACGGCGGCAGGATCATCTTCCGGGGATCGTGACGTTCCTCGGCCTTGAGCTTCGAGCCGTACTTTGCTTCGAACTGTTCATCGGGTCCGTTGATCTGGCTCTGGTGCGTGGCCATGATATTGAAGACGCTGAAGAACGGCTGGCCCGCCGCACGATTGCGCCAATGGGCGGTCCGGCTCGAATCGTCCCAGATTGTCGGGTCCTTGAAATTGTAGTCCTCCTTGTAGTTGTTCGAGCAGTAGTACCCGGCGGCTCGAAGCAGCTTGGGGAAAGGCTCGATCCGCCTGGGAATCGCAATCTCCGAGCGCAGGTGCTGCGTCCCGAGCGAGGTGGCGTAGACCCCCGTGATGATGCACGACCGCGACGGAGAACAGACCGGCGCCGTTGCGTACGCGTTCGTATACAGAATTGAGCGGCCGGCAAGCCGATCCAGGTTGGGCGTGATCGCGAGCGGGTCGCCATAGCAGCCCAGGTACGGGCTGATGTCCTCGCAAGTGATCCAGAGAATGTTCGGCTTCGGCGGAAGATACACCTGTGTCAGCGGCGTTGCATACCGGGGTCCGTCCTCCACACACCCCGCGAGGGTCGCGCCTGCGGCACAAACGCCGGCGGTTTTCAGAAAGTCACGACGCGTGCGAACGTGAGAATCCATTGTGCTGCTCCACCACTCAATTGCGCCAACCAGTCCGTCGCGGCCACAGCTTTGTCATGCTGAGCGGAACGAAGTACAGTAAAGCATCCGGCCTGCGAAGGAGAGGCATCACTCGTCACACGGCAGCTTCCCCTTCTCAACCCAGATCCTTCGCTTCGCTCAGGATGACACACCCACGTGGGTCCTGGCTTTGGCCCATTCCTACTCTGTTTTGATGAACTTCGCCGGGATCGCATCCATCGCCACGCACACCGCGACGACGAAAAGCACGACCGTAGTCCTCATGACCTGTTCCTGAATCCGTCCGACCCGGCATACGGCACGTGGGACATCATAGCATGTTCTCCCGCCACATTCCATTGATTTGGAACATCCAACACCACCACTCCATTCTTGACCCGGCCTCGACGGACCAACCCGCTAAAACTCATGCAGAATATGAAATGTGGATTCCGCTGATAAACCCCGGTTTTCGAGGAGGGTGTATTATCTCTCCATGGCGTCTACTTCCCAGTGCAGGCTCGCGGGGGAGGCGGCCTTGGAACAGCCCCGAAGGTCGCCGGCCCGTTTTGGGTGAGGGCCGACGCCGAACCGACGAAGTTCCAGGGACAAAAGAATCGCCTTGTTTGGATTTTGGGGATGCAGGTCAAGAGGATACTCCATCGGGTCCAGAAGCACCAGGGATTTGTGTACACGGACATGGAATTGACCCAGGAGAAGGAGCAGTGGGTGTTGAACATCATGATTGAGCCCCGTAAGAACAGCCGTGCGTATGATACGTTGCCGTCTCATCGGTTCGAGTTCATCCCCTTCTGGGGCATCCTGCGGACGGCGGGTCTGCGGTATGTGTGCAGCGACCTGTGGCGGGCCTATTTGAAGGGGGTGGCCAAGAAGGCCTCGCAAGTGATCCACATTCTGGATCGGTTTCACATCCTGAGTCATCTGAACTTGGGCGGGTCGCTTTCTGGATCGCTGGCGCACGCGGGTGATGCGTTCTCGTATCGAGCCGATGCAGAAGGTGGCTCGGATGCTGCGGGGGCATCGCGAGTTGATCCTGAACTGGTTTCAGGCGAAGAAGGCGTTTTCCAGCGGCGTGGTCGAGGGCCTGAATGCCAAGGCGAAAGTGACCACCAGAAAAGCCTATGGCTTCAAGACCTTCCCAACGCTGGAATTGGCCCTGTATCACAACCTCGGGGCCTTACCGGAGCCCGTAGCGGCCCACAAATTCTTTTGACGAGGCCAAAATACTTTTTCGTCGCACCTCGTGAATGGTTACAACTTCCTGATGCACGTCGTGCGCCAGGCTCACATCGGGCAGAACGCGCATCGCCGTGCCCAGGACCTGCCGGCCGTGCTCGTTCACCAGGTTTTCAAAGCTTGTGTTCGACACAATCGTACGACTTTCCGACCGGACGCTTTCTGGGTCAAGGCCCGGCTGCATGCAACCTGAGATCTCTGCCTCTATCGAAGGCATGCCCTTTGCCGGTGTCTACTTCGCAAAGTCATGGAATCACTCGCGAGCCGACCTCAGCACATTCCCCCCTGC
Source organism: Phycisphaerales bacterium UBA2218 (assembly GCA_002327785.1). Taxonomy (GTDB): domain Bacteria; phylum Planctomycetota; class Phycisphaerae; order Sedimentisphaerales; family Anaerobacaceae; genus PLanc-01. The sequence continues at coordinate 40,422 of DCUI01000041.1, read as the reverse complement.
AAGACCAGGTGTTTCGGACATGCCAGTCACATCCTATCCAGGAAATAGGAAATGCCTCTATGCGTGAACCGGGACCATTTTCCACAGTAGCCTTCTTTGAGTCAGGTGCAAGAACGTTCTTGCACAAGCTCTTTCACAGTTCACTCCTATCTACGTCTTTCTGAGGAGAAATGATATGAATTCCACGCAGATTACGAAATTGCCGTACCTTCTGCTGGGGGTATTGGCCTTTGCGTCGGCAGCGGCTTACGCACAGTCGTATGACGTTGCCTGGACCTTCGGAAACGTCGACATGTCTGCCTACCGGCTCGACGCTTTCGAGGCCCCGACGATCCAGTTTCCGCCGCTCGGGAGCGAGAATCCGACTCTGCCCCTGGAGCTGGGAAAGCGCTATCAAGTCAAGGTGACAAACTTCTCTTTTCATCCTTTCGAAGTCATCGCGAAGGCTTCTTTCGCTTCTCAGGACAAGGTGCTTCTCTCCATGGCGATCCAGGGCCCGTTCGAATCCGATCCGGGCGTGGCCTGGGAAGACAACAAGCAGGGCACCGTTCGCTTCACGCTTACCGCAGCTCTTTATGAGGCCATGATCGAGGGGGGCCGAAATCCCGGCTATCGCTGCCAGCCCCATGCATCCCTGATGCGGGGCGACTTCACAGTGGCGGGCGCACCTATCGCCCAACGCATCGCGCCCTCACCCATCCGCGTCGAGTTGCAGGCGGTCGCCACGGGACTGGCAGCGCCGGTCCTCCTGGTGCCTGATCCGGTGCGCTCGGATCGGCTCCACATCGTGGACCAAGCAGGGATAATTCGCGTGATCGAACACGGCCAACTCCTGGATGAGCCATTTCTGAATGTCACACATCTTGTGGTGCCCGTGCGCGTCAACTACGACGAGCGAGGCTTCCTCGGCCTGGCCTTTCATCCGGGCTATACCGATCCGAACAGTCCGGGATTCGGGCGATTCTACACATACACGAGCGAACCAATCCAGGGTCCGGCCGATTTCACGGTCGAGCTGCCCGTCGGCAGTACGATGAACCACCAGAGCGTAGTCCGGGAATGGTACTGGGACGGCGTCAGCGAGCAGGTCGATCCGAATTCGTCGCGTGAGCTGCTGCGGATCGACGAGCCCCAGTCCAACCACAACGCCGGACACATGGAGTTCGGCCCGGACGGCTATCTGTACATCGCCCTGGGCGACGGAGGCGGCGCCAACGACACCCCCGCCGGACATGGTACGATAGGCAACGGTCAGAATATCAACACCATCCTGGGCAGCCTTGTGCGTATCGATCCATTGGACCCGGCCCTGACACCCGATAGTACCGATCTCGCCAGCGCCAATGGTGCTTATCGCGTGCCGGTGGACAATCCCTTTGTCGGCGTCGACGGGGTCGATGAGATCTTCGCCTACGGGTTCCGCAATCCGTACCGCTTCAGCTTCGACGCCCGCAGCGGGGCGCTAATCGCCCCCGACGTGGGGCAGAACCGCGTCGAGGAGGTCAACGTCGTCCGCAAAGGCCGCAACTACGGGTGGAATATCAAGGAAGGTACATTCAGGTTCGATTCGGCGACGGGGACCGTAGGGCTGCCGCTGGATGATCCGAGCCTGTCCGATCCGGTGGTCCAGTATGATCACGACGACGGGTTGTCGGTAATCGGGGGCTATACGTACTACGGGACCGCAGTGCCGGAGCTTTGGGGGCAGTACGTCTGCGGGGATTTCTCCCGGCAGTTCTCCCTGCCCGAAGGCCGCCTGTTCGTAGCTGACCTGTTCGCGGGCGAGATCCAGGAATTGCTGATCGGCCCGGCGGGCGATCCATTGGGCCTGTTCGTCAAAGGATTCGGCCAGGACCATGAGGGGGAAATCTACCTCATGGCCAGCACAGCGCTGGGTCCGGTCGGCGATACGGGCGTCGTCATGAAGATCGTGGCGGAGCCAAACTCGGTCGGCGTCGAGCCTCCGATCGCCGCCGTACTTACTGGGGCTAGCGCCGGCACGGATTCGACGGCGACCGGTCTGGCGATCCTGAAACCCGACTCGGATCGCAACATGATCTCATATCAACTCAAGATGCAGGGAATCGAGAATGTCCTTCAGGCGCACATCCACGTCTCGACCGAGCCCACCACAAACGGCCCAGTGGCCGTCTGGCTGTATCCGGCGGCTCCGCCGGCGGTGTGGATCACCGGCGAGGTCACAGGCGTGCTGGGCGAGGGCGACTTCACGGCCGCCGACTTCGTCGGGCCTCTGGCCGGCATGACGGTTGCGGACCTGCTGGCCGCGATCCAAGAGAACAGGGCCTATGTAAACGTGCACACGGAACAATTCCCGGCGGGCGAAATCCGCGGCCAGTTGAAATAGGCATCGCAATCAGAGTCCCGAGAGTTGCGGCACGGCCTGAACAACAGCGGTATCGAACGCAAGGGCATGGCATGGGGGTGCACTTTCAACGCATCCCGCTGTATAATGGCCCCCGACAAACTTCGCAGGCTCGACCGGACGGGGATTGGGTCCGCGTCGTCAGTCCTGCGAATCGAATGAGAATGACGCATACATGGAGGCCGTTATGAGATTGAGCGCGTCGGGCGCGGTGATGATCGGGCTATTGTCGGTTTGGTGCGGCTCCAAAACGACATTGGCGCAGACGAACACACAAGGGATTTTCCGCCTGCCGGTGAACGATTCACAGATGGCGGCCCGCACCGACGTGGACCCGCGGGTTCGGCGGTATGTCTTGCCCGCCCGCGTTGTGTGGCACAGTGGTGACACGACCGTCGAAAATCCACAGGCCCTGCTGGTGCGTCGCAGTGGGCAGGTCACGCTCGACGCCTCGAATCCATGCGTGTTGCGAAACGGCAAAACCGAGCAGGCCGGCCTCCTGCTGGATTTCGGCAAAGAGTTGCACGGCGGCGTCCAGATCATGGTCTGGCATACGAAGGACAATAAGCCTGTCCGGCTGCGAGTCCGCTTTGGCGAATCGGTCAGCGAGGCGATGGCCGAGTTCGGCGGCGAGAAGAACACCACGAACGACCACGCGATCCGCGACCAGAGCGTCCTTGTCCCCTGGCTGGGCACGGCGGAAGTCGGCAATACGGGTTTTCGATTCATGCGAATCGATCTGGAGGGCGAGGGGAGCTTCGCACAACTCAAGATGGTGCGGGCGGTGTTCCTGTATCGCGACCTGCCTTACCTGGGGTCGTTCCGATGCAGCGACGAGCGGCTCAACCGCATCTGGCAAACCGGGGCCTATACGGTCCATCTAAACATGCAGGACTACCTCTGGGACGGCATCAAGAGGGACCGGCTCGTCTGGATCGGCGACATGCACCCCGAGACGATGAGCCTCTGCGCGGTCTTCGGCGCGGCGGACGTGGTGCCCAAGAGCCTCGATCTGATCCGCGATGAGACTCCCTTGCCGAAGTGGATGAACGGGATCAGTTCGTACTCCATGTGGTGGGTCCTGATCCATCACTCGTGGTATCTGCACACAGGGGATAAGGCGTACCTCCAGCAGCAGCGAGGTTACCTCACCGGCCTGCTGGACCTGCTGGCAAGCCGCGTGGGGCCGGACAATCGCGAGACGCTGCCGCCCCACCGCTTCTTAGACTGGCCCAGCAGCGAGAATCAGCCGGTCATTCACGCGGGCCTGCACTCGCTGCTCGTGATGACCCTTGGGGCGGGGGCAGAGCTCTGCGAGATCATCGACGAGCCGGTGACCCGGGGCAAGTGCCTGGCGGCCGTCGAGAAACTCAAGAAACACACACCCGACCCCGCCGGCAGCAAGCAGGCGGCGGCGCTGATCGCATTGGCGGGTCTGGACGACCCCAAACGGCTCAACCGCGAGGTTATGGCCGTGGACGGGGCCCATCGCATGTCCACTTTCTACGGATACTATGTGCTCCAGGCGATGGCAATGGCACGTGACCACCAGGGAGCAATGGACTGCATCCGGCAGTACTGGGGGGCCATGCTGGACCTGGGCGCCACAACGTTCTGGGAGGATTTCGACCTCGACTGGACCGCCAACGCCGGGCGGATCGACGAGCTTGTCCCCGAGGGCAAGAAGGACATCCACGGCGACTTCGGGAATTACTGCTACAAGGGCTTCCGGCACAGCCTCTGTCACGGCTGGGCCTCCGGCCCCACCGCGTGGCTCTCGGAGCACGTGCTCGGCGTCAAAGTGGTCGAGCCGGGCTGCCGCGTCGTCAGCATTGAGCCACACTTAGCCGACCTCGACTGGGCCGAAGGGACCTTCCCCACGCCGATGGGGGTCATCAAGATCAGGCACGCCAAGAATACCGATGACAGCATCGAAAGCACCATCGAAGCACCCGGAGGCGTGAAGATCGTAAGACCATAGATAGAGCAGCGGTCTCTGCATCCTCTGGGTGGCATCAGCAAACTCCGTTTGCCGAGGGCTCTGCCGTATTCGTGAGAAATCATCGGCAAGCTCACGCTTGCCGCTGCCACCCCGAGTTGAGCAAGAGTGGTTTGAAAGCTAACGCTCACCGTAGCAAGGAGTCGCAAATGATGAAACGGACGGTATCTGCATTGTTGCTGGTGGCGTTCTGGTTTGCCCCCATGACCACGTGGGCGGATGTGAGCGATCTGGCCGGGACGTGGTCGGTCCAACTGGATCGTCAGGACCGCGGCGAGGCGGAAAGATGGTTCGAGCGGGACCTGCCGGAGAAGATTACCCTGCCCGGCGTACTGACGGCTCAGGGATACGGAGATCCGCCGGCCATGCAGACGCCGTGGGTGGGCAACATCAACCAGGTCTGGTTCAACAACCCCTACTACAGGCAGTACCAGGCGCCGGAGAATTTCAAGATGCCGTTCTGGCTCCAGCCGGAGCGGTATTATGCCGGGGCGGCGTGGTACCAGCGGCGGATCGACATCCCACAGGACTGGCGAGACAAGCGCATCGTCCTGTTCCTGGAACGGTGCCACTGGAAGACGACCGTCTGGCTCGACGGGCAACTCATCGGCTCCAGCGACAGCCTGGGCACGCCTCACATGCATGAACTTGGCGTCAATGTGAAACCAGGGACACACCGCCTGACGATCCGTGTGGACAACCGCATGATTGTACCCGTCGGCATCGACGCCCACAGCGCATCGGACCATACGCAAGGCAACTGGAACGGCATCGCCGGTCGGATCGAGTTGCGCGCGACCGATCCGGTCTGGATCGACGATGTGCGTGTCTACCCGAACATCGAGGACAAAACAGCCAAGGTGACAATCCGCATCGGGAACGCGACACAGAAGCCGGGCAACGGCAGCCTGTCAATCCAGGTCCCCGGAAGCGGCCAACCCCAGTCCGTCTCCGTGTCGTGGACAGCCCAGGGCGGCGAGGCCGTATGCAACTATAAGATGGGCGATGACTGCCAACTGTGGGACGAGTTCCAGCCCGTCACGTACCGAATGACGGTCGAGTTGGAGGGGGATCGCAGGGACCAGGCGAGCGTCCAGTTCGGCGTGCGTCAGATGGGCACCCAGGGCACACGGATCGCCGTCAACGGCAAATCGACGTTCATTCGAGGCACACTCGAATGTTGCATCTTCCCGCTGACCGGGCATCCGCCGACCGACGTGGACTCGTGGAAGCGGATCATCAAGGTCTGCAAAGCCCATGGCTTGAACCACATCCGGTTCCACTCCTGGTGCCCGCCGGAGGCAGCTTTCACCGCAGCCGATGAGTTGGGGTTCTACTATCACGTCGAATGCTCCGCCTGGACGACGGTCGGCAGCGGCGGGCCATTCGACAAATGGCTCTACCAGGAGAGCGAGGCCATGGTCAGGGCTTACGGCAATCATCCCTCGTTCACGATGATGGCCTACGGCAACGAGCCCGGCGGGCCGAACCAGAACCGCTTCCTCGGCGATTTCGTGGCCTACTGGAAGAAGAAGGACCCGCGACGGCTGTACACCTCCGCGGCGGGCTGGCCGCTAATCCCGGAAAACGACTTCCATAGCACGCCGGCGCCGCGAATCCAGCAATGGGGCCAGGGTCTGGGCAGCCGCGTCAACGCCAGGCCCGCCGAGACAATGACCGACTACAGCGATTTCATCAAACAGCACAGCGACGCTCCGGTGATCAGTCATGAGATCGGACAGTGGTGCGTCTACCCGGACTTCGACGAGATGAAGAAGTACACGGGCCTCCTGAAGGCGAAGAACTTCGAGATCTTCCGCGAGCAGCTCGACCGCAACGGCATGTTGGCCCAAGCCCGCGATTTCCTCATGGCCTCGGGTAAGCTCCAGGCCCTCCTGTACAAGGAGGACATCGAGTCGGCCCTGCGGACGCCAGGCTTCGGCGGGTTCCAGTTGCTCGACCTGCACGATTTCCCCGGCCAGGGCACCGCTCTGGTCGGCGTCCTGGATCCCTTCTGGGATTCCAAGCCCTACATCACACCGCAAGAGTACCACCGCTTCTGTGGACCGACGGTCCCGCTGGCGCGCCTGGAGCGGCGGATTTTCGAGTCCGGCGACGTGCTCACCGCCCGCATCGACATCGCTCACTTCGGTCCGGCCGACCTGAAGGACACCACGCCTGCGTGGACCTTGCGGGATTCCGCAGGCGAGATCATAGAAGATGGCCATCTCGCGCGGCAGACCCTCAGAGCCGGAGAGCTGAGCACATTGGGTAAGGTGCAGGTCCGACTGTATAGCGCCAGGCGAGCTGAAAAGTTCAATCTCGAGGTCGCCATCTGCGGCACGGACGCGGTGAACGATTGGGATCTCTGGGTCTTCCCCAAAGCCGAGCCCGCGGAACCCGCCCAGGATATCCTGATTGCACATGAGCTGAGCGCCGAAGCGGTCAAGCATCTGGACGCCGGCGGCAAGGTCTTGCTGCTGCTCTCGCCGCAAACGATCAAGAACGACGAGAAACGCCCGGTCCAGATGGGCTTTTCGAGCATCTTCTGGAATACGGCCTGGACCAATTGGCAGGCCCCCCATACGCTGGGCATTCTGTGCGACCCGGAGCATCCCGCGCTCCGGCAGTTCCCCACGGAGTATCATTCGAATTGGCAGTGGTGGGAACTGGTACACGGCGCGGCGCCGTTCATCCTCACGGAACATCGTGATCTCAAGCCCGTCGTCCAGGTTATCGATGACTGGGTGACGGCGAGGAAGATGGCCCTCGTGTTTGAGGCCCGCGTGGGTGCGGGCAAGCTGATCGCGTGCAGTTGCGACCTGACAAGCGATCTGGACAAGCGTCCGGTCGCGCGGCAGATGCGCCGCAGCCTATTGGCCTACATGGCCGAGAAGAAGTTCTCGCCCCAGTTCGGCATGACGATCCCGCAGTTGGCCGGACTCTTCAAGGAGCCGAGCCCGCTGCAGAAGCTGGATGCGACCATCACCGCAGACTCTTCTTTCTGAACAGCGAGTCACAGCAAGAGGCACCCATGATCATAGTCGGGGAACCTCTAAAGATCGACCGATCCTCTGCGAATTCAACTGCTGCGAGGCGGTCCCACGGCCGCTTGACAAGCGCAGTGCGCCTCGTACACATACGCAACACCGAATATACACAGTCAAGGCCAACGGCCGAATCAGCGGCGTGGCTTGTGTTCGTCTGTTGAAGCACGTAGATCGGCTGTCTTCCATTCCGACACAAAGGCGTAACGTCCCGACTCAACGGCAAAGACGGCATTGCCGTCTTCCACGCGAAGGAATTTGACGCCCTTGGCTTGACGGGGCAGCTTGCCGCTTTCTCTGACGGATTCCGGGTTTGTCGTCGGCACATACACCGTGGCGGTGGTGTTGGCAGGGATTGCGATATCCAGCGTGAAGGTGTTGTCCGCAATCTTCCAGTCGCTGGTGATCGGGCCACGAATCGACTTGTAGGTGCCCTTCGCCCATCTCAGCCCGCCGCCCGGGCGCGGCCGAATCGCAAAGCGCTTGTAGGCGGGGTATGCCTCGTCGGGATTGATCCCAATGATGTTTCGCCATATCCATTCGCCCACGGCCCCTAAGGCCCAGTGGTTGAACGAATTCATGCCGGGATTCTGGAAGCCTCGACCTTTGACATAACCGTCCCAGCGTTCCCAGATCGTGGTCGCGCCCTGCTCCAGCATGAATCCCCACGAGGGGAAGGATCGCAAGTTCAGCAAGCGGTACGCTTCGCCGTCGTAACCGTTGCGCGACAGCTCCAGCATCAGCCGATGGGTCGTCTGGATGCCGGTGGACAGGTGGCCGTCGTAGCGTTCGAACCCTTCGACCATGTGCTTTGCAGCGATGGGCCGCAGCTTCTCAGGCAACAGGTTGAACCGCAGGGCCAGGGCATAGCCCGCCTGCGTGTCGCCTTCAATCCGACCATCGGGAGTGACCTATTTCTCGTTGAAGGCGGCCTTGATATCCTCGAACATCCGCCCATACTTGGGCGCCTCGTCTTCGCGGCCGATGACAGCGGCCATCTTGGCCACGATCTCCGTGGAGTGAGCAAAGAAGGCGGTAGCGAGTACGTGGGGCGGCACTGCGCCGCCTGTTTTCGGCCAGCCCTCCAGGCGTATGGTGTCGCCGTTCAGCCAGTCATTGTACTTGTTGCCCAGGGCTTCCTCCCAAAGCATGTTGGGGTTCTTGCTATGGACGAAATCCACCCAGCGCCGGGCCGACTCAAAATGCTCCTTGAGCATGCGCGTATCCGCATAATTCTGGTACATGCGCCAGGGCACCACGGTGCCGGCGTCAGCCCAGGCCGGTGTCCCACCCGACCATGAGTTCTGTAGCATAGGAGCATAATCCGGATAGCGTCCGTCGTCGGCCTGAGAATCACGTACGTCCGGCACCCACTTGCTGAAGAATCCGGCCATATCCATATTGAATATTGCCGTTTGCCCGAACGCCTGAATGTCTCCCATCCACCCTGCGCGTTCATTACGCTGCGGGCAGTCGGTGGGTATGCCGTGCATATTGCCGCGCTGTACCCAGACAATCATGTGCATGATCTGATTGATGAGCTCGCTCGAACATTCGAAACGACCGGCGTCAGGCGCGGCCGAATGAAATACCCGTCCCAATATATCGTTAATCTTAGGCGTATAGAATACCCCGGTCAGTTCCGCATAACGAAAACCATGATAGGTGAAACGCGGCTCGTATATCTCCTCGTCATCCGTGCGCTTGGTGTATATCTCCGTTTGGTCTGCGCCGCGTATATTGTCGGTATAGAGGGTGCCGTCATCGTTGAGCATTTCCGCGTGACGCAACTTGACGGTGCTGCCTGCCGGACCGCGCACCTTGAGCCGACACCAGCCGACCATGTTCTGGGCCATATCGAACACGTATACGCCGGGCTTGGGCTCCGTCATCTTCACGGGCTTGAGCTCCTGGACCACTCGAATCGGCTCGTTGCGCTGCCATACCAGGTTGGCCCGGGCCAAATCATCGATGGTGCGCGCGGCATGCCATTCGCTGTCATCGAAACCTGATCTGTCCCACCCAGGCATTTCCTTTCGCGCATCATAAACTTCGCCGTCGTAAATGCTGCCCGACCGGATCGGCCCGTCGCTCATACATCGCCACGATGGGTCCGTGACGATCGTCTGCCTTTCTCCGCCGGCCAGCTCGAGATCCAACTGCATCACAAAACCCCTGTGACTGTGAAAGGGCCGGGCATCAGGCGCAGGGGATCCAAAGAACCGGCCGCCATGCCAACCATCCCCGAGAATCGCGCCCACCGCGTTGTCTCCGGAGACAATCAGATCGGTCACGTCGAACGTCTGATACTGAACCCGCCTGTCATACACCGTATACTCCGGCGCCAGGATATGATCCCCCACGCGCTTGCCGTTCAGGTGCAGTTCGTACAGGCCCAGACCGGTGACGTACGCGGTTGCCCGACGGACCTGCCCGCGCACGGTGAATGACTTGCGCACCATCGTGGCCGGCTTCGGCTCGATGTCGCCGGGATCGGGCTTCTCGCGGCCATCCACGAGCTTCTTCTGCGACCAGCCCCCACTCTCAATCGAATCCAGAGCCGTCACGGCGGCGCCCTGCGCAACGTTCGTATCGCCGGCCAGGATATGCATCTCCGCCAATGCAAGGCCAAAGTTGTTTGTGCCGAGTGGACGCAGTTTCGTCACGGTCAATCGCACATAGCGAGCGCCGATTGGCGCGAAGCGACAGATCAGCGCATCGGCGCCGGGATTTGCCACATCCTGGTCCGTACGATCGATCACTGTCTTTGCGTCCGAGAAATCCGGCTTCTGTGCAATCTCGATCTTGAACCGTGCCGGGAACAGGAAGCCCGGCGTATCCGGCTGATAGTCGAACGGTCGCGCGGGAGACAGGCGTACTGCGTCCATCTGCTTCGATTCGCCGAGATCGACAGCCACCCATTTCGTCGTATCGGCCGAATCGGCGAATTGGCTGTGATAACCGTTGTGCGGCGATCGATACGATGCAGGTCCTTCATGCGCGATCCACTGCGCCTTCCAGTCCGACGGCTTGAGCAATCCCATGGACCACAGCGCCGGCTCGGACCAACCCGAGGGCTTGCCGTCTTTGTCCCACGCGCGAACTTTCCAGTAGCAGCGCATACGGCTGGTCAACGGCTTGCCCGCATAGACCACGTGAATCGTCCGGTCGGACTCGACCTTTCCGCTGTCCCAGAGATCGCCGTGGTTCGCATCGAGCGTCTTCTTGTTGTCGGCCACCAGGACTTGGTAGGCGCTCTGGTTCTGCCCGCGTTCGTCGGATTCAAAGACCCAGCTCAGCCGGGGTTCGGTGGTACCGATCCCGAGCGGGTCGTGGAGATACTCGCACCGTAGATTCGTAACGCTGGCTGCGCCGGCGACCTGACTCCAACACAGTATCACCAAGGTGACGAGAATGTGGGCAAATTGAACTGGGCCGTGATGTGTCATGGGTGTCTCCTTCCATTTCATACAGTTTCCTTTCTCCTCTGAAGTGGAATCCTCAGTATATCGGCACTGCAGCAGCGATGAAGGACGGCATGCATCCGATGATCTTCATTGCTGTGATGCTGCCTCGAAAGTAAAGAGGCGTCTCAAAGATGTAGCGACCCGAGCCAACCTCGTACACCGCTATGCCTCCCTCTGCCCTGTGAAACTGCACCGCCTCGGCTTGCGCCGCTGCCCGACCGCTCTCTTGAACGGCTTCGGGTCGAGAGGTGGGGACATACACCGTAGCGGTGGTGTTGGCGGGGATCGTGACATGCATCGTCAATGTCTCACCCAGCCGTTTCCAATGGCTGACAATCCGTCCGTAGGGTGAATCGTAGTGCGCCCTGACCCACGTCAAGTCCCCGACCACCGCTGGCTTGATGAGAATGTGCTTAAACCCCGGCTCGGCGGGATCCGGACGGATACCGGCCAAACCCTCGTAGAACCAAGATCCAATACAGCCGAGGGTCGGATGATTGCGAGATGCATCCCCATTCCATGCCTCCCAGATGCTCGTGGCGCCGTTATTGACCATATGGAGCCAGCCGGGATACTCCTCCTGGACCACCATACAATACGCAAGGTCATCGCGTCCGTCTTCCATCAGCGCCCGGAACAAATTGGCAAGCCCCACGATGCCGGCGGCAACGTGCCCATCGCGCGAGTCCGTGATGCTGTCGACCAGCCGCTCGAAGACCTGATGACGAAGATCCTTTGGGACCAGGTTGAGCGCCAACGGCACAGCCTGACCGGTCTGACTGTTGGAGACATACCAGCCCGTTGCCGCATTGAGATTCTTCTGGTTGAAAGCATCCCGAATCTGTTCGGCAAGGGCTGCATAGCGGCTTGCCTCGTCCTTGCGATCGAGCAAAGCGGCGGTCTGGCTGACGAGCCGTGCCTGATATCCATAGGCCGCGGTGGATAGATGCGTCTGTGGTGGGGTGTCCGCGCCGGCACTGTTGGCCAACCAGTCACACAACCCCCAGTCGATGAGGTGGCCTTTCGCTCGGGTGCCGAGGTAGTCCACATAGGCTTTCATGGCGGGGTAGCCTTCCTCAAGCACGCGAATGTCACCGTAATGAAGGTGGAGCTTCCACGGCGCCATGACAATCGCACCGCCCCACCAGGGATCGGCCATCGCGCCGGGCGAGCCATCGGCCCCACTTCGCCCCCAACCGCACGTAGGAACGAAATCGGGTACATGGCCGTTCTGCTCCTGGGCGTCCATCATGTCACGGAGCCACTTGCGATACAGCACGGGGGTGTCCAGGTTATAGAAGCCTGTTTCCATACAGACACATCCGTCGTCCATCCATCCCATCTTCTCGCGCTGCGGACAGTCGGTCGGAATGCCGTGCATATTGTTCAGATAAGTACGAACGATCAGATCCTGGATCGTATTGATTCGCCTGTTCGAACACGAGAACTCACCCGCTCGCTCGAGGTCGGTCGTCACCCAACGTCCGGTTAGCGAATCGAGCGTGGGTCTCTCGGCCAGGCCGGTCACTTGCACATAACGGAAGCCATGGTAGGTGAAACGAGGCTCGAAGGTCTCCTTGCCTTCTCCTCTCAGGATGAACTCCTCCGTTTGGAAGCGTCCATGGGTGTGGCTGGTATTCTGGCGTGTGTTCAGGGTTCCATCCGGATTGAGCAATTCGTTGTATTCCAGTTTCACCCGTGTGCCCCGCGGGCCGCTTGTGATCAGCCTCGCCCAGCCGGCGACGTTCACGCCCAGGTCGAAGACGTATACGCCGGGCTGTGGTTCCGTGAGCTTGACTGGTCGGAGGGATGCCGTGACGCGGATGGCCGGATGCTGCTGCGAAACCAGCCTGCCCCTGGGAGGATCGAGACGCATGGCAGGGTACCAAGCCGCATCGTCATATCCGATGCTGCTCCAACCCGGTTTGTCCTGGCGTGCATCGATTGTCTCACCGCCCCGGACACAGTTGAACGTAATCGCGCCGGTGGACCATTTCCAGGACTTGTCGGAAACCACCGTCCGCGTCATCCCGTCTGCGAACTCGATGCACAACTGGCACAGCACGCGCGGCGTAGCGGCCCACGGGGCGTTCTCGAAACCAAACAAGTCGGGCGTTGCCAGGTCAAACCAACCTCCGCCCAATGTGACACCCAACACATTCGGCCCGCGCTGAAGTGCGTCGGTCACATCGTAGGTGCGGTACAGAACTCGGCGACTGAAGTCGGTAAAACCCGGATCGAGAACGGCATCGGCAATCCGGCGCCCGTTGATCTCGAACTCGGAGTATCCAAGTCCGCAAAGGAATGCGGTGGCCCGGCGTATTGGCTTGTCGAGTCGAATCTCCTTCCGCAACAACACGGCCGCATGGCCCGGTTGGTTCGTATTCGCCTCGTCTTTGTGGAAGAGGCGTTCACCATCGGTCAATCGTTTGTGACTCCAGCCGGATGCCTCTACGCTGTCCTTGGCGCGTACCGGTGCGTGCAAGGCAACATTGGCGCCTTCGGACCACACTTCGAGTTCGGCCAGAGCGAAGCAGAACGGGTGCGACCCCCTTGCGCGATTCCAAAGCCGCGTGGCCGTGATCCGCACATAGCGAGCTCGTATGTCTCCGGCGGCAAATGTGCAGGGTTCGTTGCCTGGGTTGGGATAGTCTTTCTCGGTGAAATCCACCAGAGTCCAGCTCTGACTGAAATCCGAATCTCCGGAGGCCTCAATGCGAAACCGCAGAGGAAAACCGAACCCTTCGACGTCCTCGAAACCAGGCGGCGTCGGTGGATACAACGTCACTTTGTCAAGCCGATGTACCGCACCCAAGTCAACCTGCACCCACTTCAGTTCGTCGCCCTTGGCGGCCTCGGCCGCATGGTAACCGGTCAAGCGGGACGAAGATGTCCGACCCCGTTGGTCTGTGGCACCGATCCATTGCCCCTGCCAATCGCCGGAACGCAATATCCCCATCGACCACGAGGTCGGCGTGCTCCACGCCGAGGCTCTGTTCTCCCTGTCCCACACACGAACCTTCCAGTAACACCGCATGCCGGACTGGAGCGGCCGGCCCTGGTACACTATGTGGACCGACTGATCCGATTCGACTTTGCCGCTATCCCAAAGATCGGCCCTGTCTTGGCTCAGTTCGTCCTCGTGGGTGGCTGCGAGAACCTGATAGGCGGTCTGTCTCTGGCCACGGACCTCCGACTTGAGAATCCAACTGAGACGGGGCTTGAGTGTGTCGATCCCCAGAGGATTGGTACGGTATTCACACTGAGGATCCTGCACAGTCAGCGCTACACCAGAAGACGCCGCCGATGAAGCAACCAGTGACAATGTGATACCAATGAGAAGCTGTGTTTTCATGCGATCCGTCATCTTCGGGCTGCACTGTACATCATGACAGCGGCACACCCGGGGGTGTGCCGCTCATAGGAGGACCTCATACTCTCTTGTCAGGTGTGCGATCAAGAGATACTCAGAATCGGCAAAACCGTGAATAGTGCCAACCTCCTGGATCGCTTGAACCATCATCAGACTTAGTACCCTCTGGGGGGGACCTCATCAGGATGAGGTCCCCCCACAAGAGAAACCTCTTCGTTGTCTCAGAACGGTTTGTGAACGGGTGTTGTCCTGCCGGCCAGCCAGAGGATCTCTCCAAGAGACAAGGCGCGCGAATAGAGCCGGAAATCGTCAATCTGGGCATCCAGGAATTCCGAACCACCATTCCACGAGCCGATATAACCATCTGCTGTCCCAGTCGTCATGATCGGTCCGCTTGCCGCCGCCACGCCGAGCAGTCCGCCGTCGGCGTAGACTCTCTTGTATGAACCATCGTAGGTCGCCGTAACCAGATGCCACTCCCCATCGGTGTAGTCTGCGGGCTTGATGGCTGTGTCCAATTCAGCGTACCGTCCGCCAATACCCAGGCCAAGAGACAGAATAGTGCCATACTCCTGGAACGAAAGAAGGTGACGGGCACTTCCATCTTCCTTTCTGTAGATTTCGCTGTATTGGTTGAAGGTGATGTCGTCAGGCTTCACCCAGGCACTGATGGTGATTTGGCTCTCAGGTTTAAGCTCCGAAGAATAAGCGATGCTGACGGTTTGGCTCCAACCATTCAAGTCGATACCCTGCCCCTCTTTGCCGGCGACATAGACAGGATCGCCAATCGCTGTGCCGTGGTGACCCTGGCCCGAACTGTCGTTGGCGTTGCCGTCAAACTTATAATGCACGATCAGGCCCGTTGTGTCGGGCTCGACCGGCGTGGCCAGCTCGCCGGCCTGGGGATACAAGCATACCGCGTCAATATAGAGCAAGCCCTCGGCGCCGGCGCCGTCCACACCGATGGTCAGACTGGTAACGCTGCGTAGATCGGCGATCACCGTTGACAGGTCTATATTCCAGGCCTGCCACTGGGGGTAGCCAATGTCTGCCGCATCACCGTCATAGACGATTTTGGTGCTGTTGATCTTGGCATACAGTTGGCCGGTGTTGCCCGTTGTGCCGTGGAACATGAGGGACAACGTCTGGATGCCCCTGACGGTCCAGTCCTGAGCGTCAAAGGACAGTGTCGCTTCCGACATGCCTGCACTACTGTTGTCATACGAAAGAGGCATGGATTGTTTGCCGGTATAGACAACCGTTTTCTCGGCAAACGGGGCTATATCGTAGCTGACCAACGAGCCGTTGTTGTCGTCGCCCCAACCATCGATCCAGGACTCGTAGATCCGGGTACCCTGCCCCTCTTCGTCGTTATAGGCTTCAAAGTTATCTACGACACTATAGGGCAGTGTGGCAAAGTTCCAAACGTCACCGGCATAGGACGCGGGTGTCTCTGCGTCGTTCACCTCGGTGACGGACCAGTAGTACGTCATACCATACAGCAGTGTGCTCACGGCGCAGGTGTTCTCAGTCACTACATCGATCCGCGTCAGGTCGTTGACATCCGTACCCAGGTAGACCTCATGCGACACGGCCTCTCGGCCCGCGCGCCATCTCAGCTCGACCTCGATGCCGCCGGCCGTATCACCAACTGCCGGTTGAGGTTCTCTGGCATAGGTGGGAACAGCGAAGAAACGCACTTCGCTGAGACCATACACCTCAGCCAGACCCAGATGGTTGCTCTCGATGCTGATCTTGACCATCCTGGCCATGGCACCGCCAAAATCAACGACCGTATTCGCCTCGTAGCCGTCTTCACCGGGCGCCTGCGCAAATGCCGGCACATCCTCCAATGAAGTCCAGGTGGCGCCGTCGGCGCTGACCACAATGTTCACGTCTTTGACACCGAAGCCCGCAGCGGATTCCGAGCTGTCATTGAAATTCCACACCAACATCTTATCGAGCTTATACACCTTGTCGAATTCGTATTGGATCCAGGGCGAGGCATCACCCACGACAGTGCGCCACATGGTCCCGTCTTCTCTCGAGTGTTGCCCCGCGTTATTGAGCCCGGAACCGTCGATGGTATTTTCGGGGCCGCGTTCTTCGGAATCCTGGCTGGAGGCCCTGGCTTGGACACCCTCCTCGATTGGGATCGAGTATGGCTCCACTGTGAAGCACCAGACACTCCCCTTGTAGATCGCGTTGCCTGCGACCTCATCGACGCGCCAGTAGTAGGTCTGGCCGAACTGAAGATGTCCGGCGGGACTGTAGCTGTTCGGGTTCTGGTCCCGACTTACCAACACATCGAGCGGATTGCCCCTGTCAGCACCGCTGACACCGTTAAAATCGGTACCGAAGTATACATCGTGTGTGTCCGCCGACCCTGCCGGCGTCCAGCTCAGGACCACGTCCCGCAGCACGTCTTCGGTCCCATCTCTCGGATATGGCTTGGAGGCCTTGGTCGCTCCTTCCCTTGAGCCGACTTGGAAGTTGTCCGTCCACATCCGGTCACTATCATTACCCCAATATCCACAGCCAACCACTGCATTGGAGAAATCCGTATCAGGAAGGAGTTCCTTCAGATCCACTACGCCGAGCGATATCTCATCCGTAAATATCTCGAGCTTATTGTCGTCCAGCATGAAATGGACCGCGAAGTTGTGCCACTCTCCAATTGGCGCGATGGACACAAGACCGCTATCGTACTCCCCGTTGTGGAATATGCCGATGTCGCCCCAGCCTCCCGTATGGTCGCTGCCGCGAAAGAACACGGCCAGGGCCTGGGTGTCAAAAAAGGACTCATTGGCAGATATGTAGATGTCAAAACGATCGTCACATTGCACGCCATCCACCTGCACGACGAAGTCACTCCGCAGGCCGTAGGGAATCGTCCAGTCACCACCTGCGCCGCCGGTTTGGGTCATACCCGTGTCAGAGCCGGCCCCGTTGCCGCCGGGCCATGGGGTATTGCCGGGAAGTGCGTTGTCATCGGCGTTGATCGACCACATCTTCTCGGACCACTGGACTTGCGGATTGCCGTAGCAGTTCTCGACGGCCAGCCCCTCGATGGGCACCGGATAGGTCCCCCATGATCTGCCGGCGATTCCCCCCACATCCGTGCCGGTGAAGGTGTCGCTGTAATCGATGTCGACGACAAGGCGTGACGAACCGACGGTGACGCCGGTGTTCTCCGCCTGGACCGGAATCCCGATCAGCAGCAGCGTTCCTAAGACAACACATAAAGTCACAAACCTCATGATCATCCTCCTTTGGAGCAGAGCTCCTGCACAAACGATTTCTACCGCAGAATGCCTACAACGAAACCACACTTCACTCATCAATCTTCCTCCTCAGCCTTGCTTGCTTCCCGTGGCAATACCGGGGAGCTTATAGAAAAACAACCAGGTTCCGATCTTGGAGCCAAGGTCTATCGTGCCTTGGGCATCCTTACGGTCCCACGCGCGCCACTCCACTCGACCATCTTCGAACAGGAAATTCCCCCCCTCCGGCACACCGGTGGCTGGTCTGGCATGCGTCGCCGAAAAGACCGTGCTCTGAGTCGCGCTATCTGTTACTTCCCAGTTCACGGTACCATCGTTGGCGGAAAGCGACCACGTTCCGATACCCTGCAACCGATCGCTCATCACGGGTGCGGCCTGATACTTGCCTCCGAATTTCTTGCGTGCATGCCACTCACCGATGCCATTGCAATTGTATTCGCAAGCCTTGGTCAAGTCCCGATGCGGCAAATAGAAATAGCCGGTAAGGACGGGGTTCCGATCGGCCGCCGGATCGGTGTTTCGCCACAGGTCGGCGAGCCGATGCCATTTGTCGGTGGGGCAGAAAAGCACGTGTGCCCGGTCTTTTTCGTCCGCCGTCTTTACGGATTCGATCAGGTACCTCTTCCAGAAAACCGCCATCCTGGTTCCCAGCCAACTGATATCGTAGCCGTCCATGTTGTCAGGAAAGAAACCGTCATTGTCCGTGGCATACATTTGCAGGGCGATCCCCCACTGACGCTCGTTGTTCGCACAAAAAGTGCGCCAACCACTTCTCCTCGCCTTATTGAGGGCGGGCAACATGATTGCCATCAGAATCGCGAGGACGGAGATAACGACAAGTAATTCGATCAGCGTAAAGGCTTTGGACTGTTTTCTGCTCATCTTCTATGCTCCTTCCATATCGTCGCCATGGTGACTATTGTGATTCCGCAACGGCGTTTGTCTTACCCAGTCCTCCGTACCATAGCACGGCTTGTTCATGGATTCTCCGCTATGCGAGACTTGAGTCTGCTCATGTCGATTCCGAGTTTCTTGAGCTCTCGCAGAGCGGTCTTCCAGCGAGAACGACGCGCCCGTCGGTTTTGCTGCCGACAGCAATGAATCCGTTCAGCAGCCTGCTCGCGTACGACGGTCCGCGCCGACAGCGCATACCCTTGGATCTTCACCCAGGCACAGGCCGCCGGCACGTGCCGCGCGAGCCGAGGATACCGGCGTGTATGCCTTTGTTTGCGCCGTTCCTGCGGCGAGGGATGGTGCTGAACGCAGGTGGTGTGCTTGCCCTTCGTGGAATTGTCGCTCTCGTCGATAACCCCGATGGCGCCCGGATCGGCATGATCCCGCGCCACGATCCACTGCCTGGAGTCGCGCAGATGTGGTGCGCCCGAGGACAGACAGGAGAAGAAGTCCCGGAATGTTCGCGGGGCGACCTTGGCCGATAATGCGATCGGCTCGACGCTCCTGCGAGGCCGATTCGACCGTTGACCCCGCACGTACGTCCGGCGGCGGCCCCGCAACCCGCTCAGACCAAGGCAGTCAACGAATTCCCACAGAACCCTTCCCAACGGTCGCCCCGTCCCTTTGATCTAATCTAACGCACACTCATGCCGATCCTCCTGAGGAATGACACGCCTCCGAGGAGTTATCGGCCCCCCCTTTCTCTGCGAGCTTACCGCGCGACGTGGTACTATTCTTACTCCAGCATTGTGCCCGGTTATCGTTCTCCTATATCTTCCTGCGCCATTACGAGATGGTTTCGCATGGCGTGTTCCGCTTGACCGGGATTCCCAGCACGAACGGCGTCAAGTATGGCTTGGTGTCCAGAAATGGCTCTTTCAACATCCACGGCCATCGTCTTGTCGCGGGATTTGCGCAACAGTTCCGCGACCGGCTGTAACATGATTTCAAACACCTCGTTGCCTGCTGCCTCCAACAGGATATTGTGGAATTCGAGGTCTCTATCCACACAGAGCTTCGTGTCTCCCTTGTGACTCTGCATATCCGCGATGGTTTTGCTCAACGCTCTCACATGCGCCTCGGTTCTACGCTGGGCCGCATAGCGGGCAATGCCACATTCAATGTAGATACGTGCTTCAATCAAATGGGTGAAGGTCTGCGCGGATCTCCTGATGTTTAGTGAGAGGACTTGAGCGGCGGCTTGGGGAGAGGGTTTGGCGACTCTGGGCCTGCATCCCTGGTTGATTTCGATCAGGCCCTGGGACTGGGCCACACGCAGGGCCTCACGCAAGCTGTATCGGCCCACCCCGAAGCGGTTGGCCATTTCCCGTTCCGGCATGATGGGCATGCCCGGCTCCAGACCACTATCGATGATGTAATTCTGCAAGGCCCGGATGAGGGATTCCGTTTTGTGGGAACTGGGTAGCTTTCTAACGAATTCTTCTACTGGTGCCATACTCAAATGGTAACATATGCATATATGTCTGTCAAGACATTTTTTTTTACTGCAGCAGTATTACAGAGCATGATTATCCCCGTTCCGTGGCGGTCAGATGCCATTCGGCAAGGCCAGGGGCGGCATTCCGGCGCTGAAATAGTGTCCGCAGGCTGGACGGCGATGTTGTCGGCAGGTTGCCTCCGGCTCTCGTGGCTGGCCGGACGTGGGGTTGCCCAGATCATGGCATGGTTCAGAACAGGGTAACACTTATCGTTGGGCGGCAGCATACACAGTAATTCATAAAATCTTGTTTCAAAACAGTTTACGACGGAAACTGTAACGAAGCAGCAGTCTCAGAAATAGCCGGCGAATATCGCCATCGCTCTTTACGGCCCAGGGTGGCGTCGATCCTACGGCTCGGGTCCCAACCCACGATTCGCCGTAAAACGATAGTGGCCGGACCCGATTGTGAGGACCACCCAACCGGGCGGGCTTGATTGCACGGTGATCTCGGGGTGCTGATCGAGTGGCTGGTTCGATTCTCGAACCCGGTCGGCACTGGTAGCCGGTAGAAAAACTCGAGCCTGGGTGTTGACCGGAACCGTGACATTGAGCGTAAAGGCATCTCCATCGCGGATCCAATGGCTGTTGATCGTGCCGTGGATAGAGTTGTAGGAGGCCTTCACCCAGGTCAAATCGCCGACAACTTCGGGCTTGATGATAAATCGCTTGAAGCCCGGGCCGGCGGGATCGGGCCGAATGCCCGCCAATGCCCTATAAAACCACGCATCCACGCCAGCGAAAGCGGGGTGGTTGTGCGAGGCCTCGATGCCCGGCCATTGTTCCCAGACAGTGGTCGCGCCTTTGCTGAGCATATAACCCCACCCGGGATAATCTTCCTGCGCGGCCATCATGTAGGCCAGGTCGCTGTCGCCCTGTTCGGTGAGCTGGTAGAACACATAGAGCGTGCCGACGATGCCGGAACTGACGTGGTTGTTGCGCGTCTGGCGGATGTTGTGACGGAGCTGTTCTTCCAGTAGCGAGTGTTTATCGGATTGGGCGACGTCGAGATACAACGCCAACGCCGGGCCGGTCTGGCTGTCTTCAACTTTCAAGCCTTTGTCAGGATCGAGGAACCGTCGGTTAAATGCCGCGCGGATCGACTCGGCCAGTTTTCCGTAGTGCTCCGCGTCGCGCTGATTGCCCAGCAGCGTTGCGGCGTCCGCGATGATCCGCGTATACCACGCGTATGCGGCGGTGTTCGAGAGGGCCGGGGGCGTGCGTTTGGGGTAGTTGGGGGTGCCTTCCTCGAGCCAGTCGCCCAGGCCGAAATTGATGCAGCCCTTCTCGGCGCGGGAGGTGAGGTAATCGACATACTTTCTCATCGGTTCATAGCCTTCTTCGAGAATTCGCCGGTCACCGTAGTATTGATACAGATTCCACGGCGTACGGACGATCGCGCCGGACCACCACGGGCCCGACGCCCAGGACGGCGCGTCATCAGGGGCGGAGCCGCTCCCGCCCGTATCGGGGGCGATGGGAGCGACATAGCCGCTGGATTCCTGCGTGCCGACCATG
This sequence comes from Phycisphaerales bacterium UBA2218, assembly GCA_002327785.1. Classification (GTDB taxonomy): domain Bacteria; phylum Planctomycetota; class Phycisphaerae; order Sedimentisphaerales; family Anaerobacaceae; genus PLanc-01. The sequence continues at coordinate 18,899 of DCUI01000041.1, read as the reverse complement.
TCGCGGAACCATTTGGCGTAGAATGTGGCCATAGCCATGTTGAAGATGGCCGCCTCCTGGGCCACGCAGCCGTCTTGCATCCAGCCGAGCTTTTCGCGCTGGGGACAGTCCGTGGGAATGCTGTGCATGTTGCAGTGCACGGTCTGCAGACACATGGCATGTTGGCGATTGATCAACTCGTTCGAGCAGGCGAACGTCCCGGCCGGTTCCGGATCGGTGTGGACGAATTGGCCGGTAATGGCGTCGAGATCCGGTTGCTTGTCAAGCCCTTCGATCTGAATGTAGCGAAAACCGTGATAGGTAAACCGCGGTTCGAAAACCTCTGCGCCGCCGGAACACAGGAAGACTTCACGCTGGAAGGGACCGAGGGTGAACTCGCAATTGATGGGACTCAATGTTCCGTCGGGATTGAGCCGTTCGTTGTAATGCAGAGTAATCATCTGGCCGCGTCGGCCGGTGATTTTAAGTCGTGCCCAACCGGTCATGTTGATGCCCATATCCACGACGTAAATGTTGGGTCTGGGTTCGGTGACGGTGACGGGCCGGATCGACTCAACCATGCGAATCGGGGGTTGGTCCTGGGAGACGAGTTTGCCCGCCGGCGGGGCGATCCTTTTCACCGGTCCCCAGGCCTTGTCGTCAAAGCCGGGGCTGTTCCAGCCCGGTTGCCTCTGGCGGGCGTCGATCACCTCGCCGGCGCGAATGCAGTTATTGAGAATTTCACTGGGCGAGAATTTCCAGGTCTCATCGGAGACAATTCGGGTGCGCTCTCCGTTGGCAAACTCGACGTCGATTTCGAGCCGGAGCATTGGCGCCGCGGCCCACGGCGCCGCCGCATCAGACACCGGACCGCTGTACCAGCCGTTGCCCAGAATGGCGCCGACGGCGTTTTCACCCCGGCGGAGATGTTCGGTGACGTCATAGCTGACGTACTGCACCCGTTTGCGGTAGTCGGTAAAGCCCGGATCCATGACGTGGTCACCCACCTTTTCGCCGTTGAGATACAGTTCGCAATAGCCCAACCCGCACACCGTCGCGGTGGCGCGGGCGACGTCCTGATCCAGCGTCGCCGCCTTACGTAACAGAACGGCCGCATAAGGCGTGGGGGTGAGGTTGTAAGGGATACTCTCATCGAGAAGATTGCGATAATCCGTCAGACCTCGCAGGTTCCAGTGGATATGGTCAACAGCATCCAGGGCGGTAACGGGCTTGTTCAGGGCGAGGTTTTGGCCGTTGACGATAACTTCCACCGCCCCCAAAGCAAAACAGTAAAAAGGCTTTTCCTCCGTGTCGCGGTTCCAAAGCCGCGTGGCCGTGATGCGAACATAGCGTCCCCGGGCGTTCTTGGCTGGGAAGACGTGTGGAGCATAGGCAACCGGCCCATAATCGCTCTCGGTATGGTCGGCGACCCTGCGGGACGCGGGAAACGCCGGATCATCGGCCACTTCAATGCGAAACCGCGGGGGAAAACCAAAGCTTTGTGGATTCAGCGGGTTACGCAGACTGGCGGGGTGGAGATTGATCTGTTCGATTTCGGCGGTTTGCTGCAAGTCGATCTGCACCCATTTTTCAGTGTCGGCCTGGCCGGCCGGTTGGCTGTGGTAGCCATTGTATCTCCTGCCGGGGGAGGTCCAATCGTTATGGGCGGCAATCCAAAGACTGCGCCAGTCCTGAGGTCGAAAGATGCCCATCGACCAATGAGCCGTTGCGCTCCAGCCGGAGGGTTGATCGTCGCGATCCCAGACCCGCACCCGCCAGAAGCAGTGTTGCCGGGAAAGCAGCGGCCTGCCGTCATATTCGACGTGAATGGATTGCCCGGACACGACCTTGCCGCTATCCCACAGATCCGGCGCATCCACAAGTAATGCCTCGGACGTGGTGGCGACCTGGACCTGATAGGCACGTTGGTATTCAGCACGGCGATCGGCGGTGAAATGCCAACTCAGTCGCGGTCGCAGGACGTCGATACCCAGCGGGTTGGCGCGATACTCGCACCGAAGGTTGACGGGATGGATTACACCGGCGGCACTCGAGGTCAGAATTATCGCGCCCCCCAGGCAATAGCAGAACATTCTTCGCATAGAAATACCTTTCGCGAGCAACACACATGTTTTTGCACTTACCATAGTGCGTCTCGAGGAATATCCCTTCCGTATCGTTGCCGATGAGCCCATGCGTTTTGCTTTCCCATTCGTGGGTGGGTTGCCGTCAAGCACTTACAATTGCCTTCTTGCAGCTTTGAATATGGTTTGCTGGATCTCATCCAGGGACGGCACAGCCGCTTGTTCCAATTTCTTGGAAACGGGACTGGGAATGTCACGACCCGCAATGGTCGTGATCGGCCCATCCAGATAGTCAAAGAAGGCTGCCTGGCAGTGCTCCGCTATTCTGGGACCGATAGAAAGGCCTTTGGGGGCCTGCTCTACGATCACTATGATATTTGTCTTTCGAAAAGACCGGCCAATCGTTTCATAGTCAATATCCCGAGGACTGATGGTGCGCAGATCGATCAGCTCAACACTGACTCCCTGCTGCTGGAGATTCTGGGCGGCCTTTTGACAGTCGTCGATCATCTTGGAGTAGCTTAAAACCGTAACATCGCTGCCCGGCTTGATAACCTTCGCTTTTCCAAAAGGAACGAAGTAATCCAGATTGTCCCGGGGGACATCGGATTGAACCGAGTACAGCGCGTGATGCTCAACCATCAACACGGGATCTCTTCCCGTCATGGCGGAATTGAAAAGGCCGATATAATCAAACGCATTGGAGGGAGCGACAACCGTCCAGCCACTGAATAAGGAAAACACGCCGGCCGGGTCCATCGAATGCTGACCGCCATAACCGCAACCGATGGCAATTCTCGTCCGAACGACGACCGGCATATCAATCGAATTACCATACATATAACGCAGTCTGCCAATCTGATTGAACAGTTGATCGGCCGCAACAAGAGCAAAATCCGGGAACATGATTTCCACAACAGGTCTGAGACCACTCATCGCCGCACCGCCGGCAAGCCCCGCGAATCCCGCTTCTGAAATCGGGGTATTCAGGACCCGATCCGAGTATCGGGGCAGCAGTCCCTTCGTCGCCCCATACGGCCCGCCGCCAAAGTTGGCGACTTCTTCACCCAGGACAAACACACGATCATCTTTCTCCAGCCACCGGCCTGTGACCGATGCAATACCCTCCACATATTTGATTTGTTTACGTTCCGGATAGTTCTCTATTTCACTGAACGCCAGGCCGTCGAACTCCTTCCCGGAACTCCGTAATCCTTCTTCAATGGTTGAGATATCCGGCCACAGAGTCTCGCGAACACGCAGCGCGTCATTGTTGTTTACCGTGCAGAACGCAAGTGCCTCACATACGACGTCCATTGCTTTCTGTCTCACCTGTTGGATTTGCGCGTTGGACATGAGTTCCAGTTCGATCAGTTTCTGGGGAAACGTCACTGTGGGATCAAAACACCGCCAGTTCGACTCTTCCTCCTGTTCCCGATAGCCATAGTTGCTGCCGGGAACGGGACCGGCATGGTGCAAGTAGCGATAGCACTTGGCCTCGATCAGGGTGGCGCCACGACCCTCGCGAGCCCTCTGAATCGCCTTCAGCACTCCTGCATGCACGGACACAGGGTCCATGCCGTCTACAATCATCCCCTCGAATCCATAGGCGATCGCTTTTACAGCCAGATCGCCGGTAGCGGTAGTATTGCTGATGGAAGTGGCAACTGCGTAGAGGTTGTTTTCAACGAAGTACACGACAGGGAGTTTCCATATCCCGGCCAGATTCATCGCTTCGTGGAAAGCGCCCTGATTCACTGCTCCATCGCCAAAGAAGGAGACAACGACCTCACTGCCTTTGTTGTGCTTTGCGGCAAATGCAGCGCCCGTCGCCAGAGGTATCCCGCCTGCGACAATGGCATTGGTTCCGATGACGCCGATCTCTTTGTTGCACAGGTGCATCGAGCCGCCGCGACCGCCGCAACAGCCTATCGACAGGCCCATGATCTCCCCCATCAGATTGGTGATCTCCGTTTGGAGCGCGTGGGGAACGTCATCCTGAAGGGCATTGAAACCTTGATGCGCGTAGTGTTCCACCGCTTTTGACAGATAGTGATGATGGGCACGGTGGGTGGACGATATCTTGTCTGACGCATCCAATGCCGACATCGCCCCTGCCGCACAGGCCTCCTGGCCGATGCTGGTGTGAACTGGTCCGTGAATACAACTTTCCGCCGACAGTCTCAGCAACGTCTGCTCAAATTCTCGTATGAGAAACATCTCAAACGTGATATTGGCCAACTGTTTTCGTGACAACTGTCGGTAGTCAACATCGTCCGCACATATTCTTTGCACATCGAAATTCGTGTTGACCTGAATACTTCTCATACGCTCTATCTATACTTGATATATGTGACTTTATGTTCCGTGAAGAATTCCACGCCGGTATCGCCTGCCTCCGGGAGCCCACAACCGGACCGTTTCACCCCGCCGAAGCTCAATTGAGGTTCCTTGAATGCGGTGGGAATGTTGACGTGAGTCAGCCCGACCTCGGTTCTTTCCACAAAGGTCAGGGCCTTCTGAAGATCCTTTGTGTACACTGACGAAGAAAGCCCGAATTGGACGTGATTGGCGATTTCCACCGCCTGGTCAAAATCCGCTGCACGGATCACCGAAAGAACCGGGCCGAAGATCTCTTCCTGGGCAACGGTCATATCAGGGGTCACCTCGGTGAAGATCGTCGGCTCTATGAAACAGCCCCTCGCCAACTCATTGTCGTTGATCTGACTGCCTCCGATAGTGAGTCGTGCGCCTTGATCCTTGCCTTTTTGGATATAGTCAAGAACACCGGTAAGCTGACCCTTGCCGCACACCGGTCCCATGGTCGTGTCAGGGGCTGTGCCTTTGCCCACTTTGATCTCTTTGACGCGTTCCAAGAGCATCGCTACAAAATCATCATGGATCCTTTCTTCCACAACCACCCGGCTGGTTGACGTGCACCACTGCCCGGCACAGGCATAAGCGGCCAACACAGCCGCATCGACCGCTCTTTCAAGATCCGCGTCCGCCAAAACGACAAGCGGGTTCTTCCCACCCATCTCAAGCTGCGTTCGAGTCAAGTTGTTCGCCGCGGCTTTGTGAATTCCTATCCCGATTTCCGTTGAGCCGGTGAAAGTGACCGCTCTGACCGCAGGGTCTTCAACGAGCGCCGGACCGAGAACAGTGCCGCAGCCCGTGACGAAGTTCAACACTCCATTTGGCAGACCGGCACCCTCAAACAGTGCGACGAATTCGGCGCCCACGCCGGGTGTCAGGCCTGCCGGTTTCAAGACGCAGGTATTGCCGGTGATCAATGCGGGAGTGATCTTCCGCGAAGGGACATTGAATGGAAAGTTCCATGGTGATATGACCGCCACGACGCCCAGCGGAACTCTGATGCCATACGCCAACACCCCCTCCCTTTCCGACGGCATGATCTGGCCGCCCAGACGAATCCCCTCGTTGATCTGGTAATCCATTTCCTTGATCGCAGAGGCAATCTCCGCTCTGGATTCGGCCAGGGTCTTGCCGTTTTCGGCAGTAATCACGCCGGCAATCCTGTCAATCCTTTCGCGCATCAATGAAAGAGCCTTACGAAGGCATTCGGCTCGCTGGTAGACCGTTGTTTGCCGCCAGCTTCCAAACGCTTTCCGGGCCGCCCGGATTGCAGATTGGATATCTCCGACCGTGGATTTTGGCCACGTTCCTGTGACCTGTGTCAAATCAGCGGGATTGTGATGGTCATAGGTAGCCCCACCTTCTGACGCTGTCCATCTGCCGTCAATATAGTTTCCTTCTCGCATGGATTCCCCTTTGATTCTGAGAATGCGACCCGAGCCTTGTGCCGGGATGTGTGGTGCTCTTATGTTGAATGCTGTGAAACAGTATAGGCGGTCATTCGCTATCCGAATCACTCGGAACCGGCAATCACCGTTGTCTTGCCCAGCCCCTCAGGCCCCATGCTTTGATACCCGGCATCGATCGGCAAATCGGTTCCCGTGATGAAGGAGGCATCGTCACTCAACAAGAACAACACCGGGCCCGCACATTCGACGGGCTCACCACACCGTTCCAGCATATGATATTGGCCCCAGATGGGATCCCATTTTTCGCGTCCGCCGCCGTCCATGTCGGCCGCTTTATAGACTTCCCGTGTCCAAATCCACCCTGGGCTGACGCTATTGACCCGAATATTGTATTTCGCCAGATCCAGGGCCATATTCTTGGTCATCGTATGAACGGCGCCCTTGGCGGAATTGTACGTCCAGCGATTCGGCTGAGCCTGGAATGCGGAGATGCTGGACATATTCACGATCGCGCCGCCGCCTGCCTGTTTCATTGCGGGAACCACATTCTGCACCATCCTGGCATACCCGATCGGGCCGACGGTATAGGAGCGCATCCAGTCTTCCGTCGTCGCGTCCATTCCTTTGGCGACGAATGAAAACGCGTTGTTGACAAGATAATGGATCTTGCCGAATGCCTCGATTGTTCTATCCACAATGTGCCTGCAAAAGGCTTCATCGACCATGTCGCCTCTGCAGAACAGCACATCGAAACCGGTCTCCCCCAGCTCCGCGCTGGTCTTTTCGCCTATTTCGCTGATGCCGGTAAAAGCGACGGAAGCCCCTTCTTTGCACAATTCTTCCACGATCGATCGACCGATGCCGGAAGACCCGCCGGTCACGAGAGCCACTTTGTCTTTGAACCGATCTGCAATTGCCTTTCTCTTGTTCATTGCATGCCCTCTCACGTCACCATGTTTCACAAGGAATCACCCAAGTTTCGCCGACACGCCCAGTACCACAAAGGCCGACAGCAGGATGAGCACGCCGACCAGCATGACGGTCCTCGACGTGCGCCCCGTTCCTTTCCATTCGCCCGTCAGTACGCCGGACAGATTGCCGGCCAACACCGCGCACAAGAGCATCATGGGAAACGCGGCATATCTGCCGAAGTCCCCCATTTTCCCGCCGGCCATCCCCATCAGGACAATCCCCACCGGCCATGAGATTCCCATGAACAGGGCCCAAAACCAGTACGCTGGTTTGCCGTGCGTTATGATTCGACCGACGGTTCTGTTCTTAACCATGAGAAACGCCGCATAGAGAAAGTTGACCAGGTAGTTGCCGGTGAACACCAGTGCCCACATCGCGTTATTCGCCGAGGCATCCGAGGCTCCGAGCCGCGTCGCATTGCGGGCGATGTCTGTTCCAAAATGCAGCGATAAGTTGACGCACGCCGAAAGCAACCCGGATACAAAACACAGAAAGAGCCCAAATGCGAAAGGTGCAAAGGTCTTCTCGCCATTTGGCTTTGCATCCGGAGCCAGTTCCTTCTCGCGTAGTTTCCCCGCCCTTGATATGACAATAATGCCCACGACCATGACCGCCACGGCCAACAACAACGTGAGCCCTCCCGGCGTAAGCAGTTTCTGGGGTTCTCTTATGACCATGGGACCTAACGATCCAAACACGTTGGTGAATCCCATCAAAAGTGAGACGCCAAGCGCCATCCCTACGGCGGCGATGGCCTTGCCCCAGAATATGCCGCCGAGTCCCCAACCGATTCCGAAGACAAACGTCAGCAAAAGAATCTTATCGGGAACATTCGCCAAAACCTGCCCCAGGCGTGGAACGGTAAAATAGGCTACCGGCCAAGGCACAAGAAGCAACGCGATCAACGCCCCCAAGCCCCAGATGTTCTCCCATTTCCACTGTGGCGTTCGCGTGACACCCAGGGAAAACAGGCCTTCACAGGCGCCGGCCAGTATCACCAGTACGATTCCAAGAAAAAACTGGTCCACGATCACCTCCTGTTCGTCACCATAAACACCTATCCGTTTGAGCGCGATGGAAGCCGCACGCTACCGATATGACTGAATATCTTCAATCGCCATGGCTCGGATGGGCGAACCATCTCTGCCTTTCAGTTTTAGCGGCGCGGCGACGAAGAACACGTTCTCTTTCTTGATTCTGTTCAGATACGCCAGTCCTTCGACGACAACGATTTCCGCCCCCAAGAGAATCTTGTGGACCTTTTCCCATTCGATCGGGTGTACGCCGGGCGTCTCCAAGCCAAGCATCGCAATTCTCTTCTTCGCCAGCCATCGGGCCAATTCCGGGCTTATCATGGGTCCATCAGAAAAGTATTCCTTCCTGGGAAAACGCCGCCACCAGTCGGTGCGCAGCATGATTCGGGAATCCGGATTGATGCGCGATTCAAAGGGTTCGAGATCTCTGGGCTTCAACGAGTACCTTGGTGGGACACGCGTAAGATCCAAGACGTGGGCGTCCCCGACACACTTGTGCAAATCCAGCTTATCGACCGTTATGCCGTCGCAAAAGAAATGATACGGCGCATCCAGATGCGTGCCGTGATGAGTACTGATGACCAACTGCGTAATGTTGTATTTCATCGATTCGATGGTGTGATGCACGATGACGGCACATTTGGGATCCAAGGGCATGGTTGGAGCCCCATGATAAATAGGTAAAGTCAGATCGACAATTCTCGCCATGTTCATGTCCTCTCAAATCTCTTCAGATCGCTTTTCGCCATTTTCAGGTGTTTGGACATCGCCGCGGCGGCTGCTTCAGCATCGTGGGCCTTGACGGAACTCAAGATCTTTTCATGTCCCTGAATGGCCCGGGTGACGCCATCGGCCTTCATTGTTTGTTCTCGAGACTCCCGTAAGAGCTGGGCCAACGGGGCCAGCATGACCTCGAAGACCACATTCCGGCTGGCCTTCACCAGAAGATGATGGAAGCGCAAGTCAATCTCGACGCAACTCGACAGATGGTCCTGGTTCCTTTTCAGATCAGCCAGATTCTCTACCAACATGTGGATATCCGAAACATCCGCGCGTTGGGCGGCGAATCGGGCAATCTGACACTCCAGACACTCCCGGGCCTCGATAAGGTCCAGATATGACGTTGTCGATCGCTCAAGGGCAACACTCATGATCTCAGCGACCGCATCTGGAGACGGGTTGGCCACCTGCACCCGTTTGCCGCGACTGACCGTAATCAGTCCCTGGGACTTGGCCACCTGGAACGCCTCGCGCAGGCTAAACCGACTTACACCCAATTGAGCTGACAATTCTCTTTCGGCGGGAAGTGAAGTGCCCGGCTTGAGCCCGCCGTCGATAATCATTTTCTTCAAGGAATTGACGATTTGCTCAATCTTGTTCTGATTTTGAATGGGAACCATTTTGGGGGTTGTGTCGTCCATGGAATTATGGTAAGATATCCGGATACGTGTGTCAAGGGAATCATGGAGAGTTTTTTAGGTGGAAGGTCGTACCTCATGATCTTGGCAGGGAATGGCGGGAAATTTGGGCTTCTTGGGGTACTCTTGCCGATCTGTTGTGTGTCCGATCATGGATTTCGGCAAGGAGGCCGAAGATGCACAACGCACGATCACGGGCCCACACGCACCCGCCAACCGGTGAACTGCCGCTGGGCTTTTTTGTCTGTCCGAACACCGACGGCGAGGCGTTCAACCGTTTCGGCGGCGACATGGCAGCAAATGCCGTCTGAGCTTGAAGCCGCCGCCGGGCCTGCTGGTGGGCATCGGCACGCGGATCAACACCTCGCACGCGGAGCGACTCAACAACACCCTGCGGGGTCAGCCAGCCCGCCTAACTCGTCGGACCCAGAACGGGCCTCATCGGAGCGGTTTGTTGCAGAAGGGTCTGCACCTCCGGCGAGACCTCTACAACTGGGTCCACCCTCACGGATCTCTGCGAGGTTTTACTCCGGCCATGGCCCTGAGCCTGGCCGACCAGGTGTGGAGCATCGTGGAATATGTGTGTCACCCGGTTCACGTCAGCGACCTCCAGCGTGACATGGGGTCCGAGGAGCGCGATGCCACGCACAAATCGGTCTTGGACTGCCGTCTTCGCAGGAAAGCCTTACCAATATCATGAGGCACGACCAAGTGGAAATCGAATTCCCTTATTCAAATGTAGATTTGCTGACCATACCGGATAGTATGCATCCTCGGGTGTTTTCTTTGCCGGCGTATCAGCCTTCTGGAAATGGCTTTGAACTGGTCCAAAGCGCGTTGAGGAATCCCTTGGGTGCCAGACCCCTTCGGGAGTTGGCCGCTCATAAGAGAAGAATCCTGATCGTCTCAGACGATGTTTCGCGTCCGACACCGGTGCACGAGTTTGTCGAGCTCGTCCTTGACGAACTGCACCAGGCCGGGGCCTCAACGGAACAGATTGAGTTTTTGATGGCGTTGGGCACGCATCGGGCCATGACGCCGGAAGAAATCACCGCCAAATTGGGGCCCAAGACAGCCTCCGGTTACCGGGTCCATAATCATCAATGGGATAACCCGGAGTGTCTTGATTATATCGGGGATACCGACCAAGACGTCCCGGTGTGGATCAACAAGCGGGTGCGGCAAGCCGATCTGGTGGTTGGCCTTGGCTCCATTATGCCCATCGATATCTGCGGATTTACCGGGGGAGGCAAGATCCTTGTGCCCGGTGTGAGTGGTCAGGTCACCGTGGACCAGATGCATTGGACGCGAATCGATGTGCCTTCACATCATGTCTTGGGAAAAGCCGACAATCGGATACGAGAGTCCATTGATCTGCTGGCGAGAAAAGCGGGGCTCGCTTTTCTCGTAAACGTCATCTTGAATACAAACAATCAGATCGTGGGCGCCGTCGCTGGAGATATGGTCACAGCCCATCGGCATGGGTGCAGCATCGCCAGAGACGTATACGGGGTACCCATTCCCCACGAATTTGACATCGTCATTGCCGATAGCTTTCCCTTTGACAACGAGTTTTGGCAGGCCAATAAAGCGCTGGATACCGCCGGTGAAATCGTCAAGAAAGGGGGGGTCGTGATCCTCGTATCCCCTTGCCATGAGGGCTTCAGCCAAACACACAGTGAAATACTCGAATTCGGCTATCTCCCCGTCGAGCAGATCAAGAAGATGGTCCACAGTGGAGTAATAAGGCACAAGGTTGTCGGCGTACATATGGTCCAGGCCAGCGCCGTGGCAATTGAAAAGGCCCGATTGATTTTAGTCTCCGAAGGTATTACAAAACAACAGGCGCACAAGGTTGGCTTTTCCTGGTCACCAACGCCGCAGGAGGCATTTAGAAAGGCGCTCGAAATATACGGTCCATCTGCCACGGTGGCGGTCCTGAAAGATGCGGCCAGAATGTTGCCATTGAAACCCAACGAAGGACGATATGATGCAATTAAAAGATAAGGTCGCGATCGTAACCGGTGCGGCCAACGGGATTGGCCGCTCAATCAGTCAGCTCTTCGCCGAAGAAGGAGTGCGGGTCGCGTTAGTCGATTTGGATCAATCGGCGTTGGATGCAGAGGTCCATAGGCTGCAAAATGAAAGGACGCCGGTTGTTGGCATTGTCGCGGACGTCTCTGATGAGACGGATGTAAGAAACGCGGTTGCGTTGACCCTAAAGGAATTTGGCAAAATTGATATTCTGGTCAACTGTGCCGGAATCTGCAAAATGATTCCCCTTCTTCAAATTGAGGTGGCGGACTGGGACCGCACCATGGCGGTGAACTTGCGCGGCGTGTTCTTGTTCAGCAGAGAGGTATTTCGCCACATGCAGGCGCAAAGGAGCGGGAAAATCATCAATATCGCCTCCGCGGCGGGCAAGATCGGCGGGATTGCTGCGGGCGCGCACTACTCCGCGAGCAAAGCTGGTGTTATGTGTCTCACCAAGAGCTTGGCTTTGGAGGCCGCTCCTTATAAGATCAACGTCAACGCGGTTTGCCCCGGACCTACCAAAACAGAGATGACCGATGCGTGGGGCGAAGAAGAAAACGAAACATTTGCCGCCAAGATCCCCTTCAAGGAATATGGTAAACCTGAGGACGTGGCCCAGGCCGTCTTGTTTTTGGCCTCCGACCGGGCCCGATACATCACGGGAGAAATCCTTGACGTAAACGGCGGCTTGATCATGGATTGAAATGGTGTATATGGATGTATCGAGCATCGGCTTAGACACAGTCTTTGGTCTGCATGGGGCAAATGTCTCGCGTCCCCCCGGCGACTTGGACGACACCGCCAAACGCCTCATCGAAGACAAGGACAAGGATGGCAATGGAACGCTCAGTGGCGCCGTTCGCAGTGGACCACGGGCGGCATTGGGGGTCCCGGCCGGCGGCTCGGCTTGGCAATGTGGAAAGAAAGGGGCCTCCCGGCCGAGGGCTGCCGGCGCTGACGCCGACCATCGGACACGAGACCCCTTGTTGTTTCCGGATACTCTCCAGGCGATGCCTTCACAGGGCGGACTCTCAGCCGTCGAGCGTCCAGCCTTCGCGGTACTTGCGGCTGAGCAGCTCGTTCGCCTCCGGGCAGTTCGTGACGCGGCCCGTGGCGCCGTCGTATTCGAGCTTCTTGCCCATACGGTAGGCCACCAGACCCAGGAGCATCGTCTCGATCATCGTGCCGCTGTACTCGAAATCGCACGAGGTCTTGAGGTTGCCCTTGCAGGCGTTGGTCCATTCCTTCTGGAAGTGCCCGACATCCGGGAGCATCTTCTCCTTCGGCCGGCGGTTGTAGTAACTCATGTCCGCGTTGTCGCCAAACGGGATGACCAGGCGGGAGGTGAAATCGGAGATCACGTAGCCCTTGGAGCCCTTGAACATCGCGCCGTGCCCGATCTTGTTTAGATCGACCCAATCCCGCGGGGTCCGGGGCATCGCGCCGCCCTGATACCAGTGTACGCCGATCTCGCCGCGCCAATCGTTGGCAGGCAGCACGCCATGGCTCTCCATCTCGACCGGCGTCACATCAGGATTGAAGGCCTCGCCCTTGGCCTCCATCGAGGTCGGCAGCGCGAACCCGACGGCGTCCCAGAGGATGTCCATCGTGTGGCTGCCCATGTCGCCGATCTGGCCGGCGCCGAAGTCCCAGTACATGTTCCATTGGAGGCAGTTGGCGCCGGGGCCGCCCGAGAAGTAGCCTGGATTGTACGGATGGAACGGCGACGGTCCGATCCACAGATCGTAGTGGAGACCCTTGGGCGGATCGCCCTGCGCGGGCAGGTAGCCGGGCCGGCGGATCTGCCGATTGCCCCAAGCGTACGCCTCCTTGAGCTCGCCGATCGCACCGTCGCGGATCAGTTCCTGCACGCGGTTGAAGTTCGGGTGCGCGTGGCGTTGCATGCCGACCTGCGTGGCCAGCCTGTTCCTTCTCTTGAGCCAGTTGGCGCGGACGATGCGAGCCTCCTCGACGCTGATGGCCAGCGGCTTCTCCATGTAGCAGTGCAGGTCGCGATTCAGCGCCCAGTTGGCGATGAACGCGTGCGTGTGGTCCGCCGTGCAGCAGACGACGGCGTCCAGATCTTTCTGGTCGAGGCACTTGCGCCAATCGACGTATTTCTTGGCGTTGGGGAACCGCTTGGCGCCGAACTCCAGGTGATCCTCGTTCACGTCGCACAGGGCGACCACGTTCTCGTCCTTGAGGGCGTCGAAATGTGCTTCACCCCGGCCCCAGGTCCCGATCAGGGCCACGTTGAGCTTGTTGCTGGGCGCGCCGGTGAGCACGCTGCTGGGCACGATGGACCATCCGGTCCCGGCCATGGCGGCGGTTTTGAGGAAATCGCGTCGTTGCATGCTGTTGTCCTCCTGTTGCTGTGTGGTTGCGGTTGTGAACATTGTCACTTGAGGATACAAGCCGCCATCCTATCCGAGGATGCCCCGACAATCAAGCCGGCTCTGCGCAAAATGGTGGATCTGTACGTCAATCCGGACGGGATCCCAGGCGCGGTGTCAACTGGCGCCTGGGACCGTGAAACAGCATCGATTCGGCAGGTCGAAAGCACGCTCGGCTACTTCGTGGGCGCGTTCTGTCCACGAGCTTTCTCCGCGAGGGCCTGGTGCTCGGCGTCGACCTGCTGGATCTTCAACTCGGTGTCGACGAGTTTTTCCCTGGCGTTCATCTCCTCATAGAGCGATTTCAACCGCACAAGGCTCAGCTTCCGGGCCGCGATGCCCGTGAGTTGTGCGATGAATGTGCCCCCGGGATCGCGATTAGCCAGTTCACCCAGGTGCAAGGCGGTCATGAGGCAGGTTTCCGCCCGCGCATAGTCCTGCGCCGACCTGGCCTCCTTGGCCCGGTCCACCAGGGCAAAGCAGATCTTGCGTAGCTGATTGCACTGCTCAAGAATCACAGGCACCAACTCGTCCTTGCCTGCCTGTCCCAGCGAGGCCACCGCCTGTTCCGTCAGACTGAAGACGTAGGGTTCATCGGCAAAGACCATCGGCCTATCCCAGTCCACGCTCAGGAGAAGAGCCAGGGCCTCGTCGTTCCGACCCTGCGACCAGAGGCGGAAGCTCTCCTTGACTTTGCCGGCCTCGTCGGGACTTTGATCTTCGGAGGCCGTCTCGGGTGGATTCCTCTGGCCCGACAGGGCATAACCGGGAGGGACCTCCAGACGGAACAACTCCCCGTCCAGGTTGCTCTCCGTCACGAAGTCTTCCAGGACAAAGTCCAACCGATCTTTTGGAGGCTTGCGGGCTGTCGAGGCGATCTCCACACGCAGGGGCCAGCCCGAACGCAGCTCCGCCCACAGGGTGATCTCATTGCGGAAATACTCGTCCTCGTGCACGATGTGGAAGCCCCGCGCCTTCATCCCGGCAATCGTTTCCTGGCCCAGGTCGTTTTCCGTACCGTCGCGCAGGTGCCAGAGGCTCTCCATGGGCCGCGAGCACAACAGCAGCAGCCTGTCGGAGCCCATGTAGGTCAACTCGTCCCGTCCCTCCACGTATCGTGCTGTCTTCGACCCGTGAGACAGGAGCAGGCGCCTGCCAGGCTCAAGGTCCACGATGGTGCTCGACGCTCCTGTCCCGTGCCCGGAGTCGAAACGTACGCGCCCGCCCGGGTACACCAGACCTCGCAGCACTCTGTCGGCCTGCCCGGAACGAATGGTCAAGGTGAAGCTGTAGCTGTCCCGTTGGATATGTTCGAGAACCTCGGCCAGCGCGGCCGTGCCCCCGCCAAGATGCGCGAGGAGAACAACTGCAACGACGAAGATCGTACCGAGACCGCCTATCTTCAGCATCCAGTTTGTCATGATGAGTCTCCTTATAGCCGCATGGCGGCGCGCCGACCGAGCGATTCTGGTCTCGGCCTGCACGCGAAGGATGTCCTCCAGAATGCGGCCTTGTATGTCTGCGCCTGTGGGAGGGCGCAGGCTCTTGATGCATTTCTCGATGTAGTTTCGGTCGCTCATGCCTCATCCCCCTGAGCCAGCATCGAGCGTAGCTTGTTCATGGCATATCGGTATCGGCCCTGGGCCGTACGCAGGGACACGCCTTGCATTCGGGCGATCTCCCGGAACTTCATGTCCGCCGTGACGTGCAGCAGCACCGCTTCGCGTTGCTCATACGGCAACTCGGCAAGCGCCTGTGCCGCCGCCCGGGCGTCTTCGGCACTTACGACGGCTTCAAATGGCTCGGCGACGCCGCCAGGATCCGCCCAAGTCCGAGCAGACCCGGCCCTGGAGGACCGGCGTTGCCGGAGGAGGTCCCGCGCGCGGTTGGCCACGCAAGTCGCCAGGTAACTCCGCAAGCTCCCGGTTATCCGGAAGGTGTCGTCGGACTGGGCGAACTTGAGGAAGACGTCGTGGAGAACATCCTCGGCCGCATTCGCATCGCTCAGAAGCTGGCCTGCCAGAACCAGAAGCCGGTCTGCGTACTTCTGGTAGATCCGCGCCAGAGCGGCGGAGCTCCCGCAGAGAAACCTCAGTTTCAGCAGTTCGTCTTCCAGCATCGGTCTACCAGACAGATGGAATGGCCATTTCCATCATATCACGCTTTCGGGCATGGTACTGATATACAAGAAAACACGACGGCCAATGATCTTCTTGCCCACCGGGCCACCGGCGGATTTCCGCCGACAGGCTGTTGACTTGGCAGCCGGGATCGCGACATTATGTCGTCATGAAGAGTTCTGAAGGCAAAACGCCCGGTGAAAGTGCGGTGGAAACCCGCTATCTCGTGATGCCGACGCAGGCCAATCCGCAGGGGACCGCCTTCGGCGGGGCCATCGTCGGCTGGATCGACATGACGGCCGCCATGGCCGCCCAGCGCCACTGCGGCCGGGAGGTCGTGACGGCCGGGATCGATTCGCTGATCTTTCGACAGCCCATCCGCATCGGCGACCACGTCATCCTCAAGGCGGCGGTCAACTACGTGAGCCGGTCCTCGATGGAGGTCGGCGTCCAGGTCATCCGCGAAGATCCCTACAGCGGCCGACAGGCGCTCGCCACCACGGCCCACCTGACGATCGTGGCGCTTGACGAGAACAAGAGGCCCGTCGCGGTTTCGCCGGTGTCGCCGCAGACTCCCGAAGAGAAACGACGCCATGAAAACGCCCGGCTGCGGGTCCGGGCCCGCAAGGAACGGCTCAAGGCAATCGACCAGGAGAATCAACCGTGGAGGGAATGAACGGGATCACATCGATCCTTCCGGCCGGTTCGGTCCTGCCGGCGACGGGCCGAACACCTCTGCCGGACGAACGTATGAAACCATGACGAGTGTTTGCGGTTTCGTCGCAAAAGGCGGAAGAACGTGTACGAAGACAAATACACAATCACCGACAGCAAACAGGATATCCTCAGTCATCCCAGGAGACGCGATTATATCCATGTGCTGACGCTCGACCCAACTCTGGCCGACGACGTCTGCGAGAGGATCGGCGCGGACAAACGCCTCGTGCGATGCAGGCTGATCTGTCCGCGCGGGACGAATGTTCGCGATGCCCTGGAGGAGATGGAGCGAACGGCGCCCCAGACCGCCTCCTCGCGGCTGATCATCTTCGACGTGCGGCGGGCCACACTGCCCAAGCTTCGCCACGCCTTCAACGCCATCGTCGGATACAACCGCAGGGACTTCAACAAGCTGTGCTACAGCATCTGCATCGGCGACGGGCCCCTGAACCTGTTCCGCAACGGGGGGTTCGCGGAGCTGTTCGTGCCGCACCTGGCGGCGCATCGGGTGGACTTTCATCCGGCGGCCTTCTTCTACGACCCCTTCCTGCACTACGAGCCCAGCGAGGTCGTGCTCCAGAGCATCGACGACGAATTCGTGATCTCGGACGCCATTCCCAAGCGGCTGGCCCCCTTCTTCAAGAACGACAGCATGAAGGTCGGCACGATCCGCCAGTTCTTCCGTGCCGTGGACAAGGATGAACAGACCCGCAAGAAACGCCAGCGCATGCTCCGGCACGTGTACAAAAAGAGACTCGCCGAGCTTTTCCCGGAGCAGCAGGAGCAGCTCAAGGATCTCCTGACCCGCGGGGGCATCCAGTGGGCCAGCGAGAAAATGAACCTCTACCCCCTCTACTTCGAGGACTGGGTCTACGACCTGATGCACGAGGCCCGCCAACACGCCATAGCCAAGCCAAACGCCCCGGCGGATTGACCGTCCCGGACTTCAATCCGGGGCAACAATCATCTCTCCTCAGTCCCACTTGTGCTTCTTGACGGCTCGGAGGATCTTCTGGGCGCAGCGGAGGGCGGCCAGGCCTTCTTCGGCGCTGACCTCGGGGGTGAAGGACCGGTCTCTGACGGCCCGTAGAAATGCCTCCTGCTGGAGACGGACGGGCTCCTTGTCGTCGATTTCGAGCTGCTCGACGTGCAGCAGGTCGGGCCAGTTGACGGTGGCAGGGTTGAAATCGCCGCGCTGACGCCATTCCTTGATCATGCCGACGACGTTCTTGTTCGGGTCGGTCTTGATGAGGATACCGCTCTTCTTGAGGTAATCGACGCTCAGGTAGGCCTGGCGGCTGAAGACACGGACCCGCCGCTCCGTTTTGAGCGCCAGGCGAGAAGCGGTGATGTTGGCGATGCAGCCGTTCTCGAAGACGATCCGCGCGCTGCAAATGTCCTCGCCGCCCTCGATGACGGTGACGCCGACCGCGTCCACCCGCTTGATCTTGCTCCGGGCCAGGGACAGGATGATGTCGATGTCGTGGATCATGATATCGAGGACGACGCCCACGTCGGTCGAGCGGAACGGGTAGGGACTCACGCGGTGGGCCTCGATGAACTTCGGCTCGATGTCCAGACGCTTCATCGCCTGGGCGACCGGGTTGCACCGCTCCGAGTGGCCCACGGCCACGACCGTGTCGTACTTCCGGGCCAAGGCCACGATCTTGCGGCCCTCCCGAACGC
>DCUI01000041.1:0-641 GCA_002327785.1 Phycisphaerales bacterium UBA2218 | reverse complement strand
TCGTGGGCGTGGCGATCGTGACGGCATCGACCTTGTCCAACACCTCGGCGCAGTCCGTGAAAGCGGCGCAGCCGTACTTCTCGGCGAGCTGCGAGGCCTTGGCCTTGTCCGCATCCACCACCGCGACGAGTTCGCTGTCGGGCAACTGGTTGTAGACCTTGGCGTGGATCGTGCCCATCTTGCCCGCGCCGACGACCGCCGTTCGTATCCTGCCGTTCTCCATCTACACCTCATATTGGAATTGTTGAAGTGTGATGGTTGATTTTTGACTTGGGAGACACACGAAGATCGACAATCACAAATCAAAAATCACGCTTCAACAATCAGACTTCCGCTCTATTCGGTTCGGAGCGTCTCCCGGTACCGACCGAAGCGGTGTTGATTGCTCTTGAAGATCGCATCGATCATGGCCCGCACGTTTTCGTCGAGACCGTTCTGCTCGGCCAGCTCCTTCGCATTGTTCAGCAGCGTGCTGCCGTGGCGATAGAGCTGCTTGTAGGCGTCGTAGATCCGATCCTGCTGCTCCTCGTTCAGGCCGGCCCGATTCATGCCGCGCTTGTTGACCCCACGGATGCGCGGCGGATAGTGGCCGCTGACGATCAGGAACGGCGGGACGTCATGGCTCAAACCCGCCAGCCCGG
>DCUI01000305.1 GCA_002327785.1 Phycisphaerales bacterium UBA2218 | reverse complement strand
GTTGGGCGAAGTGAGCCTGCTGGAGGCCAAATTCATCCTTGGCAGCGGCGGCAGCATGCAATCGGGGAGTTTCTGGTCCGGCCTGATCGACGACGTGAGGATCTACAGCCGCGTCGTGAGGCCGTAGGGCGTTTCCGTAGCATGGGCGTCTCGCCCATGGATTTCAGATCACGGGCAAGATGCCCGTGCCACTGTATGCTTGCGGGCCAGATGGGCAAGTGCGACACACACACTTCGGAACGGGCCGGCGGGAAACAGAACCCCCGGCCCTTTCTTCCATGTTGGCACCACGCCCAATCGCAGTTTGACCGTGTCTTTTTGTGCTCGAAGCGAGCACGGTCAAGCCAGTTTGGGGTCCCTGTCCATACGCCCCAAGGCACCGTCTGTCAGGCGAGGCACGGACTCAAACGAGTTTGGCAGCGTCACCTGCGTCCCACCCCCACGGTTCGCCCGTGTTGAACGCAGACGGGTTTCCGGGGCGATGTATTGCTCTGATTCACTGTCCTTGATCCTCCTGGGAGAGTATAATGCGCCGACTCGTCGTTGTCGTGCGTGGATTGGGCAGGAACCCGGAAGCCGGCAAGGGACTGCGATGGCCGGCGCAACGTGGATAAGGAGTCCTGAAAGTGTCCAAAGGCGTGTTGCTGCGTAGTTCGCTCGTTGCCGCGTTGGGAGGTCTGCTGTTTGGATTCGATACCGCCGTGATCTCGGGTGCGGAGGAGGGGCTTCGGGCCGTGTACGCACTGAGCGATTTCTGGTATGGATTCACGGTCGCCAGCGCGCTGATCGGAACGATTCTGGGCTCGATCAGTGTCGGCAGGCCGTCCGATTGGGCCGGACGCAAGAAGACGCTGATGGTCATGGCCGTCTTCTATTTCATCTCCGCGGTCGGCAGTGCATGGGCATGGGACTGGTATTCCTTCCTGGCCTTCCGGTTCCTGGGCGGCATTGCCATCGGCGGCACGACGGTCGTCTCTCCGACCTACATCGCGGAGATCTCCCCGGCGAGACTGCGCGGCCGGCTCGTCGCGATCACCCAGTTCAACATTGTGTTCGGCATCCTCCTGGCGTTCTTTTCCAACTACGTCATCACTCGCTTACAGCTCGGCGCCGTCGAATGGCGTTGGATGTTCGGCGTCGAGGCCTTGCCTGCCGCAGCCTTTTTCTTCCTGCTGTTTGCGAACCCCGATAGTCCCCGGTGGCTGGTCGCCAGGAAGAGAATTGACGAGGCCAGGGCGGTGCTTGGGCGTCTCGGCACGGACAAGGGCGATGCAGAAGAGGAAATCGCGGCCATTCAGGCATCGTTGGACCTGGAGCATCACAGTCTGCAAGAGCCGTTCTATTGCAGGAAGTATGCCAGACCGATCGCGCTGGCCGTGCTGATCGCCGTGTTCAACCAACTGTCGGGGATCAACGCCATCCTCTATTATGCTCCCAGCATCTTCCGAATGGCAGGAGCCGCCGGGGAAAGCGCCATGCTCCAGTCGGTGATCATCGGATTTACCAACCTGGTCTTCACCATGGCGGCACTGGCGATCATCGACCATTTTGGCCGCAAGCGCCTGATGCTGGTGGGTTCGATAGGGTACATCATCAGCCTCTCGGTGGCCTCGATGGCGTTCTTCACATATCGAACAGAGTTCACGCCGGCCGGCGGGAAGATCGTCCTCCTTGCCTTGATCGTCTTCATTGCCTCACACGCCTTTGGCCAGGGAGCCGTGATCTGGGTGTTCATCAGCGAGGTCTTCCCGAATCGCGTGCGGGCCCGCGGGCAGGCGCTGGGCTCGTTCACGCACTGGTTCATGGCGGCGGCGGTCTCCTGGACGTTCAAACCGATTGCGGGCGCACTGGGCGGCGGGCCTGTGTTCGCCGTCTATGCGATCATGATGGTGCTCCAGTTGTTATGGGTCATCTTCCGCATGCCGGAGACGAAGGGAGTGCCCCTGGAGGAGATCCAGCGGGAGTTGGGGATTGAATAGCCAGGAAGGCCCTCGGCTGACCGGGCAGTCATGTTGTGGTGCAGGTCCAGGAAAACGACGATGGTGAGGTGCATTTTTCTTGCAGTGATGCTATTGGCCGTCTCATCTTCTACTCCAGCGGCCGAACCGGATATCGTGATCGCGGATTTTGAAGGATCGGATTACGGTGATTGGCAGGTCACGGGCCGGGCATTCGGCCCGGGTCCGGCTCGCGGCACACTGCCCAACCAGATGCAGGTGTCAGGATACGAGGGAAAGGGGCTGGTCAACAGTTATTACGACGGCGACGGCACGACGGGCACGTTGACATCCCCACCGTTCAAGATTGAGCGCAGGTACATCAATTTCCTGATCGGCGGCGGCATGCATCCCGGTGAGACGTGCATCAATCTCCTGGTCGGCGAGAAGACCGTCCGGACCGCCACCGGGCCGAACGACCGTCCGGGCGGTTCGGAAGCGCTGGATTGGTCCGGCTGGGAGGTCTCCGATCTGGTGGGTCAGATGGCACGGATCCAGATCGTGGACCGGCACACCGGCGGCTGGGGGCACATCAACGTCGATCAGATCGTCCAGAGCGATCGGAAGCGGGAGGTCCTGGCCGACAAGACCCGTGAATTCGTCTTTCAAAGCCGCTATTTGAACTTCCCGGTCAGGAACGGGACACAGAAGCGCTTGATCCATCTGCTCATCGATGGGAACGTGGTGCGCGAGTTCGATATCGAGCTGGCCTCCGGCGAAGCGGACTTCTGGGTGTTTCTGGACGTGAGCGCGTTTCAAGGGAAAAAGGGAGTATTGCGCATCGACAAATACGATCCACTTCGCACCTCCGGCTTCGATGCCGTATTTCAGGCCGACACTTTTCCTGGCGAGAAGGATGTATACCGGGAGCGGCGGCGACCCCAGGTTCATTTCACGTCCCGCCGAGGCTGGAACAATGACGCCAACGGCATGGTGTACTATGACGGCGAGTATCATTTGTTCTACCAACACAACCCCTACGGCTGGAACTGGGGGAACATGACCTGGGGCCATGCCGTGAGCAGGGACCTCGTCCATTGGACGGAGTTGGGCGACGCCATCCATCCGGATCATTTGGGGACGATCTTCTCGGGATCGGCTGTGGTGGACGAGCGGAATACCGCCGGCTTTCGGACGGGCGATGAGAAAGTCCTGGTGTGTGTGTACACGTCGGCCGGGGGCACGAATCCCCTGTCGGCCGGCCGGCCGTTCACCCAGTCGATTGCCTACAGCAACGACCGAGGGCGATCCTGGACGCCGTATGAGGGCAATCCGGTCCTGGCGCATATCCACGGCGGCAATCGCGACCCGAAAGTCATCTGGCACGAAGCAACGAAACAGTGGGTGATGGCCCTGTATCTGGACGACCAGGAGATGGGCTTCTTCACCTCGGACAATCTCAAGTCGTGGCGTTTTCAGAGCAAACTGAAGTGTTTTCACGAATGCCCTGAACTGTTCGCCCTGCCCGTGGACGGGGACGCGGCGAACGCGCGCTGGGTGCTGTACGGCGGGAACGGGGACTACTTGGTCGGACAGTTCAACGGAACGGAGTTCGTGACGGAGGAAGGCCCCATCCGCTATCACT
Organism: Phycisphaerales bacterium UBA2218; assembly: GCA_002327785.1. GTDB lineage: Bacteria > Planctomycetota > Phycisphaerae > Sedimentisphaerales > Anaerobacaceae > PLanc-01. Next base: position 15,037 of record DCUI01000305.1, on the reverse strand, counting down.
ATGGGAACTGTTTCTACGCGTCACAGACGTTCAACGGGATTCCGGCCAGCGACGGCCGGCGCATTCAAATCGCCTGGGGCCAGGTCAACATGCCGGAGATGCCGTTCAACCAGATGATGCTCTTTCCCGTGACGGTGACCCTGCGAGCCACCGGCGCCGGTCTGCGAATGTGTGCCGAACCGGTTCGCGAGATCGCCAGACTGCATCGGGACCGCAAACAGTGGCGAGACAGCGCCCTGGAGCCCGGGCAAGACCTCCGGGTCGATCCGCGCACAGAGCTGCTCCACATCCAGGCACAACTCGGCGTGCGAGACTGTCAGACCTGCGGGTTCATCATCAGCGGTGTGTCGGTCGCCTACGACACGCAGAAGCGGGAACTGACCTGCCAGGACAAGACGGCTCCATGGGAGGCTCCGGACGGAACGATCGACATCGAATTGATCGTGGATCGAACCTCCATCGAAATCTTCGGCGACCATGGCCGCATTTACATGCCCATGGGAGTGCAACTGGTGGACAAGCCGGCTTCGCTGGACCTGTTTACGACCGGCGGCAACACGAGGATCGAGTCGCTGGTCGTCTACGAGCTTGAATCGATCTGGCATTGAAGCTGGTACGAACGGATGTGACTATCGGCAGATTGGCTCTTGTGGCAGAAACTGAATGAGGCATGAGTATGGATAATAAGAACGTAACAACGTCAACGTACAGAATGCACGTGCTGGCAATACTCATTGTGCCATTGTCCTTGTTGATGGTGGCCGGGTCTTGCCGGACGGCGGATTCCTCCGGAACCGCGCCGGTGGGCGAAATCGGTCCACAGAGGTATGTCACGCCTGTTCATCAGGTGCTGACGCCGATCGGCATCCAGGTGGAATTGCCCGGCATGCGGCCACAGGCCCTGGCATTAAGTCCGGATGGTCGCCTGCTCGCCACGTCCGGCAAGACGCAGGACCTCGTTCTGATCGATCCCCAAAGCGGCGAGATCAAACAGCGCGTCGCCTTGCCCTCCGGGGAGCTCCTGGACCCCAACGATGTCTCCTCGCATATCCTCAAGCCCGACAAGTCCGGCCAGCTCAGCTACGCCGGGTTGGTGTTCAGTCCGGATGGCTCGCGGATCTATCTGTCCAACGTCAAGGGTGACGTCAAGGTGTTCCGCGTCGGCCCGGAGGGGCAGGTTAGCGGTTTGCTTCCCATCGCCCTGCCTGCCGCCAATGCTCCGTGGCGGAAGGAGGAGATCCCGGCCGGTCTGGCGATCTCCCGCGATGGGAGTCGATTGTACGTGGTTTTGAATCTGTCGAACCGCCTCGCGGAGATCGATGCCGTCACTGGAGATGTGCTTCGCCTGTGGCAAGTGGGTGTGGCGCCCTATGACGTGGTCTTGGTCGGCGGCAAGGCATACGTGAGCAACTGGGGTGGTCGTATCCCGGATGCGGACAGTCTCACCGGTCCCGCCGGCCAGGGCATGCGGGTGCGGGTCGATCCCGTACGTCACATCGCCAGCGAAGGCTCGGTTTCCGTGATTCACATTGCCGAGGAGTCGCCGGTCCGGGAAATCATGGTTGGTCTGCATTCGTCCGGCATCGCGGCTTCGCCCAATGGCCGTTTCGTCGTGGTCGCCAACGCCGGCAGCGATACACTCAGCGTGATCGACACGCGCACGGACGAGGTGGTGGAGACCATCTGGGCCAAGCCCAGTCCCGCCGACCTGTTCGGGGCGAGCCCGAATGCCCTGGTCTTCAACCCCGCTGGCGACACCCTGTACGTCGCCAACGGCACACAGAACGCCATCGCCGTGTTCCGTTTTCGTCCCGGCGAGTCGAAGCTCCTGGGTCTGATCCCGGTGGGGTGGTTCCCCGGCGCGATTGCCTATGATCGGGTGCATCATCGGCTGGCCGTGGCCAACATGAAGGGAATCGGCTCGACCCGGAGCCTCAAAACCGCCGGCGCCAACGAGTACAACAGCCACCAGTACCATGGAACGTTGTCGCTCGTGCCTGTTCCCAAGGCCAGAGAACTGCCGGCGTTGACGCGTCGCGTGCTGGACAACTATCGATATCCTTTGCTGAAGGAAGCTGGGCGGGCGGCGCGATCAAACCAGCCGCCGCGACCGGTCCCGGAGCGGGTCGGGGAGCCGTCCGTGTTCGAGCACGTGGTCTACGTTATTAAGGAGAACCGGACCTACGACCAGGTCCTTGGCGACGTACCCGAAGGCAACGGCAATCCCTCGCTGTGCATCTTCGGCGCCGAGATTACGCCCAATCAGCACAAGATGGTTCGCGAGTTCGTCCTGCTGGACAACACGTACTGCTCGGGCATCCTCAGCGCCGACGGTCACCAATGGTCGGACACCGCGTTCGCCACCGACTACATGGAGAAGTCCTTCGCCGGTTTTCCTCGCAGCTATCCCGACGGCATGGAGGATAGCGACGTGGACGCGCTGGCCTACGCCCCTTCCGGCTTCATCTGGGACAACACGATCGCCCATGGCAAGTTGCTCCGCGTCTACGGCGAGTTCGCCATCACGGAGACTTCGTGGGCCGCGCCGGGCAAGACGGGCAAGCCGACGTTTCTGGACTACTACCGGGATTTCGTGGACCGGACACATCTCATCAACATCAGCAGCCGGCCCGCCATCGAATCATTGCGACCCCATCTGAATATGAAAACGGTCGGCTGGGACATGGACATTCCCGATGTTTTCCGGGCCGCACAGTTCATCAAGGAGTTGCGCGAATACGAACGCAGCGGTCAATTCCCCAATCTGATTATCATCTGTCTGCCCAACGATCATACGTCTGGGACCCGGGCTGGAGCGCCGACGCCCGCGGCCCAGGTGGCGGACAACGATCTGGCCTTCGGGCAGATCGTGGAGGCGATCAGCCACAGTCCGTTCTGGCCCAAGACGTGTATCTTCGCCATCGAGGATGACCCCCAGGCCGGCTGGGACCACGTCAGCGGCTATCGCACCACGGCCTATCTTATCAGTCCGTACACCAAGCGCAAGGCCGTCGTGAGCACCCAGTACAACACGACAAGCATTCTCCGCACGATGGAGCTGATCCTGGGTCTTCCGCCCATGAATCAGATCGACGCCACGGCTACGCCCATGAGCGACTGTTTCACCAATGTGCCCGACTTCACGGCGTATGTCGCCGTCCCCACGAATGTCCCCCTGGACCAGATGAATCCGAATCCCAAGGAGATCTCGAACGCGATGCTGCGCAGAAATGCAATTGCCTCCGCCGGGCTGCCTCTGGAGGAGGTGGATCGATGCCCTGAGGACGTATTGAATCGCATCCTCTGGCACGCCATGAGAGGTCCGCACGAGCCCTATCCGCAGTGGGCCGTCATCTCCGACATCGAGGAGGATGAAGACGATCGGGACTGAGACGAATTCGGGAGGATTTGTGCGCTGCGATTGTCATCCTGAACATCACGATCGGCCGATGTTCACGGCGTCGAACATGGCGACGATGTTCTCGGGCGGGACGTTGGCCAGGATATTGTGGACCTGCTGAAAGACGAAGCCGCCGCCTGGTGAGAGGGTGCGAACCTGATTTCTGACGTGTTCAGCGACCTGCTTGGGGCTTGCGCCGGTCAGAATCTCTCGGGTGTCGCAGCCGCCGCCCCAGAACGTCAGGCCTCGGCCGAATTCGGCCTTCAGCTCCGCCGCGTTCATGCCGGCGCAGGTGATCTGGACGGGGTTGATCGCGTCGAGTCCCGCCTCGATGAGGTGTGGAAGCAGCTCCCGGACTCCGCCGCAGCAATGGAGCATGACCTTGACATCAGCAAGTTCTTTGGCACGGTTCCAGAGGACCTTGTGGCGGGGCTTGAAGAATTCACAGTACATGCGGGGGCTGAGCATGCAACCTGTCTGCATGCCGAGATCGTCGCCGAAGAGGATGATGTCGATGGATGAGCCGACGGCGGCAAGGAACTTCTCGAGATTGGCCAGATGGATTTCCACCAATCGGTCAAGAAAGCGATGGGCCTTTGCCGGCTCGCCGGCCAGGAGCATGAAGAAATTGTCGGCCCGGTAAAAGAACTGGCCGGTCTCGAAGAGGTTGCCGCCGAACAGGCCGATGATGGCCCGGTCCGTGCTCTCTCGGAAACGCTTGGCCCCTTTGCTGAGCGTTTGCGGATCGATCGGGCCGGGCGGGGCCGCGACGCCGGTCCACATGCACTCGCCGAAGGCCTCATCCAGTGTGGCGAGGGCGTCCCGCCCTTGCGTGTCGCGGGCATCCTGCTTGCGATCCGAGGGCAAGATGCCCTCGACACTGGCGAGCGGGAAATACGTCTGCTCGAAGTACAGTATGCCATCGGGCATGTGGGCGAAGACCTTCCCGGAATTGGAGAGAATGACCCACCGGTCGGATCGGCGTTCCATGTTGGTCCAGGCGGGAATGAGGCAATTCGTGCCGTCGGGCAGGGTCCAGGGTTTCCACGAATCGTCGGTGAGGGCGAAGCCCCGGCCCATCTCGATGCAGTCGATCCCGAACCGGTCCAACACGTCATCATCGATGACCGCGAGCTGCTGGATCACGTCGTAAACGCGAATGGGTCTTGGTTCGAGGCCGAGGCATCTACGCAGTTTGGGGTATGCCATCGCGGCGATGCCCGAGGAGCGATGCCCGGATAGATCGACCGGGACGCGGTCGGGCTCGACGTGATTCAGTGCGGCCAGAACTCTTTCTCTGGGTGTCATAGTCGGCATTATAGTGCACCGCCGGCCATTTACAATTCTCGATTTACGATTTACTATTTGGCCGACGTTGTACACAGGTGCTGAATCACGAATAGTCGATGGTAGATCTTGAGGGGTCAATATGTCTTGTCTTCACGCGAATCAGCTTGTTCTTGCGATCGTGATGTTGTTTGCATCGGTCGAGTCCGACCCTGCTGCGCCTGCGCAAGGCCCCGGTGGCGCGAACGGGGCGCCGCTCTGGGAGATTGGCCAGGCGGACGGGGGCAACGCGGAGTTCGCCTTGGCGCCGGACGGCTATGCGAGGTTCAAGGACGATGCGTTCTTTGTCGTAGGGACTTCGGAGTCAAAGGAGGACTGGCCCTACGTTCAGCCGGGCCCGTCGGACGGTTGGGCGGGGGCCCGACCGCATACGTTTACTGTGCTCTTTGGCCTGAAAGCTCTGCCAGCGGAGGGCGAATGCCGGCTTCAGTTCGATCTGATCGATACCCAGAACGCCAGCCCCCCCAAGCTGCGCGTGGAAGTGAATGGGCAGACGTTCGAGCAGTCACTGCCTAACGGTGCGGGGGACGCCTCGGTGTTCGGCCGGCCGGAGAAGGGCCGGGAGCACAAGTTCGCGGTGACTTTCCCCACAAGCCTGCTCAGGAACGGGGACAATGAGGTCCGCATCACCACACTCAGCGGCAGTTGGATGCTCTACGATTCCCTCGGATTGGTTGTGCCCGCCGGCGCGGAGCTGGGCCAGGTGCAGGCGAGGACGCTTCTCGATGCGGTCAAGCCTGTGCGCGCGTTGCGGGAGCGGGACGGGCGAATGTCCCAGCCGGTCCTGGTGACCGTGCGGCACTTTGGGGAGGACACGGACGCCGTCGTGCAACTTCTGAATGGGCCTGCGGAGTCCGTGCGTCTGACCGGCGGGACACAGGAAGTGGAACTGATGGTCGATGCCGTCGCGACGGAAATGAAGGGCCGGGTCGCCGTCGAAGTGGCCGGCAAGATGGTCGCATCTCGCGAGGTCGTGCTCAAGCCGGTGGAGAAGCTCACGGTGTATATCACGCCACACTCGCACACCGACATCGGCTATACCGAGATTCAGACCGCCATTGAGGCCAAACAGGTGCAGAATCTGCTCGACGGTATCGCCGCAGCCAAACGAACGGCGGGCTATCCCAAGGGCTCCCGTTTTGTCTGGAATGTCGAGGTGCTCTGGGCGGCGGACCTGTATCTTCGTCGGCTCGATGACGGCCAGCGGACGGAGTTTTTCGAGGCCGTGAAGAACGGGCAGGTCGTGCTGAACGGCATGTACCTGAACGAGCTGACCGGGTTGTGCCGGCCGGAGGAATTGGTTCGCCTGTTTCGCTACGCCACGGAGCTGGCCGACCGGACGGGCGTGCCGATCGACGCCGCGATGATCTCCGATGTCCCGGGTTATACATGGGGCACCGTTACGGCCATGGCGCAGGCGGGTATCCGGTACTTCTCGGTCGCGCCGAACTACTTCGACCGCATCGGCACGATTCTGCGCGAGTGGGAGAACAAGCCGTTCTATTGGATGGGACCCGACGGGCAATCCAAGGTGCTCGTCTGGATACCGTTCTGGGGCTATGCGATGTCGCACCGCTACGGGAAGATGTCGCCGCGGCTCGTCGAGGATTTTTCTGACGGCCTGGAGAAGCGAGGCTACCCGTTCGACATCGCGTACGTGCGCTGGAGCGGCCATGGCGACAACGCCGTGCCCGACCCGGTCATCTGCGAGTTCGTCAGGGACTGGAACGCCAAGTACGCATGGCCCCGCTTCATCATCTCCGGCACGAGCGAGGCGTTCCGTGCGTTCGAGCAGCGCTACGGCGACAAACTGCCCGTTGTGCGAGGCGACTGGACGCCATACTGGGAAGACGGCGCCGGCTCATCCTCACTGGAGACTGCGATGAACCGTGCCAGCTCGGACCGGCTGGCCCAGGCGGAGGCGCTCTTTGCGATGCGCAGGCCGTCCGAGTATCCGGCGGCGGCCTTCGAAGACGCGTGGAACATGGTGCTGCTGTACTCGGAGCACACGTGGGGCGCCTGGTGCAGCGTCAGCGAGCCGAAGCGAAAAGAGACCCTGGAGCAATGGGAAATCAAGCGAAGCTACGCAGAATCGGCGGATAGGCAGTCTCGCGAATTGCTGGCCGCGTCTTTGGAAGCCGACCGTGTCGATCCGGTTGCATCGCCGACGGCGGTAGACGTCTTCAACACGCTCTCCTGGTCTCGCACGGAGTTAGTGACTTTGTCGAAGGACCTCTCCTTCGCCGGGGACCGCGTCCTTGATGACGCGGGCAGGGCGGTTCCCTCGCAGCGATTGACTTCGGGTGAGCTTGTCTTCCTCGCGACGGGTGTACCGCCTTTGGCGGCACGTCGTTACACCGTGGTTTCAGGTGCGTCCCGTGTCAAAGGCCGCGCGACCGCCCAGGGTACCATCCTTGACAGCGGCGTCGTTCGCCTGCGAGTGGACGAGCAGACCGGCGGCATCGTCGAGCTTGCTACCAAGGGTCTCAAGGGCAACTTTGCCGACACGAGCGGCGGCGAGGCCTTGAATGACTATCTGTACCTCATCGGTGACGATCGGAAGGACCTTCAGCGGAGCGGCCCGGTGACGATCCGCGTCGGTGAGAATGGTCCACTGGTTGCATCGCTGGTCATCGAATCCGCCGCGCCGGGCTGCAAGAAGCTCGTGCGGGAGCTGCGCGTCGCTGCCGGACTCGATTACGTCGAGATCATCAACACGGTGGACAAGGAGCGATTGCAGGCGAAGAGCTACCATGCAAAAGAGGGCAAGGAAAGCGTGAATTTCGCTTTCCCGTTCGCGGTGCCGAACGGTGAGGTGTTGCTTGATGTTCCCCTGGGCATGATGCGACCGGAAGCCGACCAGATGCCCAGCGCGTGCAAGAACTGGTTCTCCGTGGGCCGCTGGGCCGATGTCTCGAACAAGGATCGCGGTGTCACGTGGGTGACGCTCGATGCACCGCTGTTGCAGGTGGGGGGCATCACCGCCACACTGCTCAACTCGCAAACCGACCCGAACGTCTGGCGTCAGCGAGTTGAACCGACGCAGAAGCTCTATTCCTGGGCTATGAACAACCATTGGGGCACCAACTATCGCGCCTATCAGGAGGGCCCGACCGTGTTCCGGTTCGTGTTGCAGCCGCACCGCCGCCGTGATCCGGCCGAGGCGTCTCGTTTCGCCACGGGTTTCAGCCAGCCGCTGGTAGCCGTTCGCTCGCAAGGTGCAAAGCCCTTGGGCAAACCGTTGCTAAGCGTCGAACCGAAAGATGTGATCGTGACCGCTCTCAAGCCCAGCGATGACGGCCGGGCCTTGATCGTTCGCCTGTTTGGTGCCTCGGGTAAGGCCCATTTCGCCCGGCTCGAATGGGCCGGCGTGCAACCCAAGGCTGTGTTCCTGAGCGATACCAGTGAACAGGCGGGCAAGAAGGTTGGCGACCGGATCGAAGTCCCTGCATCCGGTCTCGTCAGCTTGCGTGCGGAGCTCAAGTAGCATGGGCATCTTGCCCATGATTCAAGGTCACGGGCTGGAAGCCCGTGCTACTGTAGGACAAGACGTATGATCCGACCAGTTCTGGCTGTGGCGTTGCTTTGCAGCTTGATGATTCCAATGGCCGCATCGGCCGAGGTCCGTGAAGTCATTGTCACTTTCAAGACTCACTTTGACATCGGCTACACGGACCTGGCCAGTCGCGTTGTGGAACGTTACCGCACCACGATGATCGACCAGGCCCTCGACGTGGTGGATCGCAATCACGATCTGCCGCCGGAACAGCAGTTCGTGTGGACGATCCCCGGCTGGCCCATGAGCCAGATCGCGGAGGACTGGCCGGGTCAGGCGCCGGAGCGCAGGCAGCGGATCATGCAGGCATTGAAAGACGGCCGGTTTGTGGTTCATGGTCTACCCTTTACGATGCACACGGAACTGTTCGAGCCTGAGGATCTCGTGCGAGGGCTCGGCTTTGCCTCGCGGCTGTCTCGTGATGCCGGCCTGGCGCTTCCTCGCGACGCGAAGATGACCGATGTCCCGTGCCATTCCTGGATCTTGCCTACGCTGCTCAAGCACGCCGGCATCGACTTTCTGCACCTGGGCTGTAACTCGGCCAGCAGTTCGCCCGAGGTGCCGCCCCTGTTCTGGTGGGAGGGTCCGGACGGCTCTCGGCTGCTGACGATGTATTCCGCCGCCGGATACGGTACCGGCTTGGTTCCTCCCGGCGATTGGCCCTACCGAACGTGGCTGGCGCTCCAGCACACCGGCGACAACCACGGCCCGCCCACGCCCGAAGAGGTCAAGACGCTGCTCGCGGAAGCGGCACAGAAACTCCCCGGCGTGAGGGTTCGCATCGGGCGATTGTCCGACTTCGCCGACGCGATCATCGCCGAGAAAGCTGATATCCCGGTGGTTCGAGGCGACATGCCGGACACCTGGATTCATGGGCCGATGTGCGATCCCGCCGGCGCACAGATCGCCCGCAACCTTCGGCCGGCTCTTGGCTATGCCGAATCACTGGTCACACTCCTTCAAATCTGGGGTGTGCCCGTGTCGGAGAGCGCCTGTGCCCGCGTCGTCGCCCACGCCCGCGAGAAGAGTCTGCTCTACGGCGAGCACACCTGGGGCGGCGCCCTGTACTGGGTCACGAAGTACGGAGGCGAATTGAGGTGGGATTACGGCGACGTGTGGAAAGCCGATCGTGCGGCGGGCCGGTTTTCGAAACTCGAGGCATCCTGGGCAGAGCACACCGGATATATCAAGCAAGCCCAGGAGGAATTCGCTCCCATGATCGATGGGGCCATGCGGATACTGGCTGAACGAGTCGGTCCCGAAGGTCAGCGTATCGTGGTGTTCAATCCGCTCCCGTGGCAGCGAGGCGGGATCGTGCGAGTGAAGTCTGTCGGCGCGAGCCTTTCGGCCCTGCGACCGGCGGATGGAGGACCCGCCGTGCCGGCGATCGCGGATGGCGATGAGATTTTCTTCCTGGCTCGAGATGTCCCGGCGATGGGCTACCGGACCTTTGTTCCTGCCGGGGCGGCGGAGTCCGGAGACGATCTAAGAAGCGATGCGCGAGCAAGGATCATCGAGAATGAGTACCTCAGAATCATGCTTGACCCGGCTCGCGGCGGCATTTGTTCTGCGGTGGACAAGCGCACGGAGCGCGAGCTGGTGGACCAAGGCTCTGACTACGCGCTCGGCCAGTACCTCTATGAACGATTCGACGCCGATCAGGTCGCGGCCTACGTCAGAGCCTATGTGAAGAGCCGCTCGGACTGGGCGGTGGCGGAGCTGGGCAAACCCCTCATGCCGCCTGCTGACAAGGTTCCGTACCGGGCCGCGTCACCGCGATACGCGGACATCCGTGTCACGCAGTCGTCTGTGTCGGTCACAGCCACTATGTACTCCGCGCCGACGGCGGGGCTGGCGCACGCGGTGACGAGCAAAGCGATCCTCCATGCGGGCGAGCCCTACCTCGACCTGGAAGTCACCCTCCACGACAAACCGGCGGACGATTGGCCTGAGGCAGGCTGGATTTGCCTGCCGGGGAATGTAGAGAAGCCGCAGTTTTGCCTGGGCCGGCTGGGCGGCATCGCGGACCCTGCACGCGATTTCATTCGCGGCTCGAACCACGATCTCCAGGCCGTGCACACGGGTGTCACCGTCGCAGATGCACAAGGTCGCGGCATGGGCATCTGCCCGCTCGATAGTCCACTCGTGAGTCTCGACCGGCCGGGGATCTTCAAGTATTCGCCCGACTTCGCGCCCACCAGGCCGGTGGTATTCGTCAATCTCTTCAACAACCAGTGGACCACGAACTTCCGCCTCTGGAACGAAGGCGCCTGGACGATGCGGGTTCGACTCTGGGCGTTCGATCACTTCAACGCGGTGTCTGCCCTCGTCACGCCGTCGCTGGAGGCCAGATATCCGCTGCTGGCCGCTGTCGCCGATGGGGATGTGATTCGTTCCGCGATTCACGGGAAGGCCGGCACACTGCCCGCCACACAGAAAGGCGTGGAGCTTTCGGCTCGCGGCGTTCTCGTGACAGCGCTGGGCTTGAACCCGGACGGACCCGGCACCGTGCTGAGGCTGTGGGAGTACGCAGGTACAGGAGGGTCCTGTGAGGTGCGTCTGCCGGCCGGGCTTGGCGTTGACGAGGTCCAGCCGGTCACCCTTCGCGGTGAGCCGGTCGGCACGCCGATTCCAGTGAAGAATGGCGAATTCACCGCGAATCTGACCGCGTTCGCTCCGGCGAGTTTCATCATCCCAAACACATCGAAAGGGAGTCAGTAGAGCATGGATACGCATTCCATCAATCAGAGTCAGGCAAACCAGAGCCGCGGTGGTGCACTGTTGTTGACCAGTTCGGTTATTGCGGCATTGGGGTCGTTCCTGTTCGGGTTCGACACGGCGGTGATCTCGGGCACGACGGAAACCCTACAGCATCTGTACTCTCTCTCAGATAGCATGAAGGGTTTCACGGTTTCCAGTGCGCTGATCGGGACGCTCTTCGGTGCTCTGCTGGTGGGCCGGCCCTCGGACTGGTGGGGACGACGACCGGTGCTGACGGTGCTCGCCGTCTTCTACCTCGTGTCGGCAGTCGGCTGTGCCGTTGCCTGGAACTGGTATGCGTTGTTGTTTTTCCGCTGGATCGGTGGGATCGCGGTCGGTGGGGCTTCGGTCGTGTCGCCGGTGTACATCACCGAGATCGCCCCCGCCCGACGGCGTGGCCTGCTGGTGGCCGTCAGTCAGTTGAATATCGTGGTGGGAATCCTGGCGGCCTATTTTTCGAATTACTTGGTGGCGCGTCTCCTGGGACCGGAGCACCCGGCCGTGTGGCGATGGATGTTTGGCGTGGAGGCGGTCCCCGCGGCGGTCTTTTTCGTCGCCTCGGTCCTCATTCCGGAAAGCCCCCGCTGGCTGATGAAGAAGGGGGAGCGTGCGGCGGCCGAGGAAATCCTGGCGAGATTCGGCCACGAGAATCCCCTGCGGGAGGTCGATGAAATCGAGCAGTCGCTCACATCGGAGAGGGTCGGCGGCCACCAGAGTCTACTACATCGCAAGTACCTCAAACCCCTGTTGCTCGTTGGAATGATCGCGGCGTTCAACCAGTTAGACGGCATCAACGCGGTGATCTACTACACGGCCGATATCTTCCGCATGGCCGGGTTGGACAAGGCGGGGGCCCTCAAGCAGTCGGTCATCATCGGTCTGACGAACCTTGTCATGACGGTGTTCGCAATGGCATTGATCGACCGGGTGGGCCGAAAATCGCTCCTGTTGGCCGGGTCCGTGACGTTCGTCATATCCCACGCACTGGCTGCCTGGGTATTTCACACACATGCGCAGGGCTGGATTGTCATCGTTGCGATGATGGGGATCGTCGGCTCGCACGCCTATTCCCAGGGCGCGGTGGTGTGGGTATGCATCAATGAACTGCTCCCCAACGCGATTCGCGCCTCCGGTTCGGCCGCGGCGTGTTTTCTGATTTGGCTGCTCTGCATCGGTGTGAGCTGGGCCTTCCCGGTTGTGGCCCGCAATTCCGGCGCACCGGCGTTCGCTTTCTTCGCCGTTATGATGCTCGTGCAGTTTGTTCTGGTGCTGAAATATCTGCCCGAGACAAAGGGAGTCTCACTGGAACAGTTGCAGAAGCACCTGGGCGTTGAAGACTGAGACGGATTCGGAGTGATCTGGGCGAGGTGAAGACGTTGTCACCCCTTCGCGTTGCTCAGGGCGGCGCCTCAGGCAAGGCCGAAGAGGCCGTCCTGAGCTTCGAAGGAATCTGGGCATCGTACAAGAGGTTTCTCTCGGTCGCGGGCCAGATCCTTCACTCCGCTGCGCTCCGTTCAGGATGGCGCAAGAAAAAGGCAGGTCCACATTGCGGATGAAGCAATGTGGGCCTGCGCATCGCCTCTGAACGGTAGCGATCAGACCATGTCTTTGAGGTTCTTCAGTGCTCGAATCTTCACGACGTTCCTCGCGGGCTTGGCCTTGAACATGGTTTCTTCGCCTGTGAAGGGATTGATGCCCTTGTGGGCCTTCACGGCGGGCTTGCGCACCACGACGAGCTTCATTAGGCCGGGGACCGTGTAGGCGCCGGGGCCACGGCTGCCGAGGCTCTTCTGGATTTGACCGGTCATCGCCTCGAATACCGAGCTCACTTGCTTCTTCGTCAACCCGGTCGCATCGGCGATCCCTGAAACGACTTCACTCTTGCTCATCGGTTTGTCTGCCTTTTTCTGCGCCATACCCCATGGCCTCCTTGCTGTGACAAAAACAGGAAACGATTCGAACACGCTAAGGATTTCACCGCACGAACGTCGAAATCCACTGCTTCCATAAAGCTTTTCCCGACCCTTGTCAAGCGAGAATCCTGCATTTTCCCGATACTTTTTGCATCCTGCGAGAAAATGTCTCCGGAATCGCCGAGTGCGAAGGTTGGAGCTTTCTATCGCACCAGGTGCCTGTACTTGATTCGATGGGGCTCGTCGGCGGCCTTTCCGAGCCTTCGTTTTTTGTCCGCCTCGTAGTCGGAGTAGTTGCCCTCGAACCANNGCGATGCGGTCGAGGAACCAGCGGTCGTGGCTGATCACCACGGCGCAGCCTCCGAAGCGTTCCAGGGCCTCTTCCAAAGCCCGCATGGTGTTGACGTCCAGGTCGTTTGTGGGCTCGTCCAGCAGCAGGACATTCGCGCCTTCTTTGAGCAGACAGGCCAGGTGAACGCGGTTGCGCTCGCCGCCGGAGAGGGCGTTGACCCTTTTCTGCTGGTCCGTCCCGGAAAAATTGAAGCGTGCCACGTAGGCCCGGGAGTTCACTTCAAGCTTGGCGAGCCGGATTGTGTCCTTGCCGCCGGAGATCACTTCCCAGATCGTTTTTTCCGGGTCGAGGGTGGCGCGGTCCTGGTCCACATAGGCGAGACGGACCGTGTCGCCCATGGTGATCGTGCCGGCATCCGGCTTCTCCTGGCCGGTAATGATCTTGAAAAGGGTCGTCTTGCCGGCCCCGTTGGGACCGATGATGCCGACGATGCCGCCGGCGGGCAGATCGAAGGACATATTCTCGAAGAGGACGCGGTCGCCGTATGCCTTGGACACGTTTGCCGCCCGGATCACCATGTTGCCCAGGCGCGGCCCCGGCGGAACGTAGATCTCCAGGTCTTTGTCTTGTTTCTCCATGTCCTGACTCAAGAGGGCCTCGTATGCGTTGATACGAGCCTTGCCCTTGGCCTGGCGGCCCTTGGGCGACATGTGAATCCACTCCAGTTCCCGCTGCAGGGTCTTCTGTCGTTCGGTCTGGGCCTTGGTTTCCTGCTGCAACCGCTTCTGTTTCTGGTCGAGCCAGGACGAATAATTGCCTTTCCAGGGGATGCCGTAGCCGCGATCCAGCTCCAGGATCCACCCCGCGACGTTGTCCAGGAAGTAACGGTCGTGCGTGACCGCGATTACGGTCCCCGCGTATTGCTGGAGATGCCGCTCCAGCCACCCGATCGTCTCAGCGTCCAAGTGATTGGTCGGCTCATCGAGCAGCAGGATGTCGGGCTTCTGCAAGAGGAGCCGACACAGCCCCACGCGTCGCTTCTCGCCGCCTGAGAGGACCCGAATCGGCGTATCGCCGGGCGGGCAACGCAGGGCGTCCATGGCCATCTCCAGGCGCGACTCGATGTCCCAGGCGCCCAGATGATCGATCTGCTCCTGCAATTGGCCCTGACGTTCCAGGAGCCGGTTCATCTCGTCCTCGGACATCGGCTCGGCAAACTTGTCGCTGATCTGGTTGTATTCCTTGACGAGATCCACCACGGCCTGCAAGCCCTCTTCGACGACGGCCCTGACCGTCTTGTTCGGATCGAGCTGAGGCTCCTGTTCGAGGAACCCCAGGCTGTATCCGGGCGCGAGCACGGCCTCTCCGCTGAACTCCCGGTCTGCGCCCGCCATGATGCGAAGCAGCGAGCTCTTGCCGGCGCCGTTGAGGCCCAGGACGCCGATCTTCGCGCCGTAGAAGTACGAAAGCGAGATGTCCTTCAATACGACTCTGCTGTTGTATGATTTGCTGACGCGCATCATCGAGTAAATGATTTTTTCTGCACCATTGCTCATTCAAAAACCCTTCTGATTGGAGCCGATCGCTCATGTATGGAGGGGATACTATAACGCGGAAAGACGCCTCAGGCAAGACCGTGTTGGAGGACATGGTTTGTCACACACCTTTCAAGCGGAAGGTGGACTACCTGTTCGCGGACAACGGGAAAGATAGTATGCATGACTGGTTGTGATTGAACGGTATATCCGCTTCGTGTCCCTATGTACTTG
>DCUI01000114.1 GCA_002327785.1 Phycisphaerales bacterium UBA2218 | reverse complement strand
TCCCGGAGGTACTGGAGAAATACCTCCCGGTCCGCGCCCACGAAGAAAACATCCACGCGATTGTTGCCACGCTGCGTCACGTGGTGGGCAATGCTCGGAATCACGACTCGTGCATCTCTCGGCATGGGTTCACTGTAACCGTCCGGTGCCACTTCCGCAACCGAAAATAGGGTGCGTCCCCAGTAATCCCGGGACCAGGGTTCGATGGAAAATATGCAGGCAGTTTGTTGTATTGTTGTTGAAATCGCGCGTGGATTATGGTATCATATTCATCCGTGTCGCCCCGTTGGGGGCGACAGATCGTGAATCGCAAATTGTCGATTGTAGATTCGGAGGGCTCAGCATGGCGACCATAGCACAAATCCAGGCCAATCGATTGAACGCCCAGAAGTCTACGGGGCCACGTACGGCCGCGGGGAAGGAACGGGCCTCCCAGAACGCGCTCAGGCATGGGCTCTTGGCGCGGGAGGCGGTCATTCAAGGGGAAGATCCGGAGGAATTCGAGTTCTACCGGGAGCAGATGCTCCAGGAGCTGACGCCGGTCGGAGTGGTGGAGGCGATGCTGGCCGAGCGGGTCGTGAGCCTCTCCTGGCGACTGCGACGGGCCCAGCGGCTCCAGAACGCGGCCTTTGCGGCGCTGGACGATTGCGAGCCGACGGAGTTGTTGGATGCAAGACACGAAGAGTGGAAGCAGCTCAAGGGAAGCGAGTGGGATCGGGGCGTTTGCGGCGTGATCGACGAGGACGCCGCGTTGGGCCAGGTGGTCGTAGAGGACTTCGGCGGGGCGCGGGTGCTGGACCGGCTGCTGATGTATGAACGCCGGATCGAGAGCAGCTTGTACCGGACGATGGCCGAACTGCGCAACGAGCGGCAGAGGGTGTGTGAGAAGCCAATTCATCGTGGCATGGGCTCGGGCTTGGGCTCCCAATCGCGATCTATCGCGATTGGGGACCTGTCCCCAACGCAAAACTCCGCGTTGGGGGGCCCCTTCCAGCCCATGAATCATCGGCAAGATGCCGATGCCACAAAGCCCCACGGGCAGGATGCCCGTGCCACTTCTCACACACCCTCTCAGGCACGCGCGGCGGCCGCCGAGCCGGGAGAAACCTCCCATTCGGAGGGCAACCTTGCGGCGGGCCAAGAGCCCGTAACGCCGGCGAAATTGGCTTCGTTTGGCGCAAAGGTGGTGCCGGAGTCCCAAACGCAAAGGGCCGTGTTTGGGAGTTCAGAACCGCCTGCCGGCGTCGCTCGTGGCGCGGGCACGCCTTCGACCTCGCTCTCAGGGCAGGCTCCGCCCGTAGTCCGGAATCATGGGCGGGACGCCCATGCTACTCACGGGCAAGATGCCCGTGCTATGAAGACGCCTTGCGGCGTCACTACGAACCCGCCGGCCGAGGGACAATTGTGCGAAACGAACCCAATTCGAAGAGAGTTTCAAGTCGAAGTGTCAAGTGCCAAGACGGGCAAACCCGTGGTCGGGACTTCAAACTTCACACTTTGCACTTCAAAAAACTCGGCCGAAGGCCGGCCGTGGGATTTGTCTGGCGGGGGCCGGCGTGGGTCGTTATGATCGTGGGCTGGGGACGCCGGAGAACGTCGCGGCGTCGTAACGACAGAAAGGCTGGTCCAAAGGAGGTATCGCTATGAGGAGCTTCCCATCGATTTTGGCGTCGGGTCTGTTGTCGATCTGTCTGCTGTGCAGCGCGAGCCTGGCCGTCGGGGCGGATGATTTGGCCGGTTTGGCCCGCATCCGCAGCGGCGTCAAAACCAGGCGCGTTAGCAGCTACGACAGGACGGGGGGCAACAACGACCGGTTCGAGCACATCAAAGACGGCGAGACCCGCGAGCTGTTCAATGTCCGGGGGGCCGGGATCATCAACCACATCTGGATCACCATCGCTCCGACACCCGAAACCCTCAGCCGCAACGATATCATCCTCCGCATGTACTGGGACGGGAACGCGTTCCCGTCCGTGGAATCGCCCATCGGCCCGTTCTTCGGACAGGGCTGGAACGAGAGTTACTCGTTCGTGAGTCTGCCGTTGGCCGTGGGACCCGTGGAGGGCCGAGCCATGGTTTCCTACTTCGCTATGCCGTTCAGCAACGGCGCCCGGATTGAGGTCGAGAACCAGGCCGGGCGCGAGATCAGCGCCTTCTATTACTTCGTGGATTACGTCGAGGTCGAGAAGCTCCCCGAAGATACAGGGCGGTTTTGCGCCTGGTACAACCACGAGCTGACCGAGGCCCTCCCCGACGGCGAAAACGAGTGGGGCGTGCTGGGGCCGCAGGGCAACAATCCCAAGGGCGAGGGCAACTACGTCTTCGCAGACATCAAGGGCAAGGGCCACTATGTCGGAGTCAACTACTACGTCCACAGTCCGTCGCCGATGTGGTACGGCGAAGGCGACGACATGATCTTCATCGACGGCGATGAAAAGCCCACGCTCCATGGCACGGGGACCGAGGACTACTTCAACACCTCCTGGTGCCCCAAGACGCTGTACACCCATCCCTACTTCGGCTATGCCCGCGTCAACGACGACGTCGGCTGGCTGGGCAGGACCCACGTGTATCGATTCCACATTGCCGACCCGGTCTACTTTGACAAGTCCCTGAAAGTCACGATCGAGCACGGCCACAACAACTGCCTGACGCTGGACCTCGCCAGCGTCGCGTACTGGTATCAGGCCCCCCCGCTGACGAAGCTGGCTCCCATCCCGAACAAGGAGGCGAGGAAACCGAAGCCATTTATCGGCGTGACGGACATGCACAAGTGGAGACACGAATGGCGCAAGGCCCACGGCGGTGACGATCAACTCTGGGGTAACGAGCGATAAAGGTGCGATTAGAGCGGTGAGAGGTCCATCTCGATAGCGTGCTCAATACAGTGGGCCCGGATTCTCTCGACCATGATCCGGCCATATTGCCTGGCTTTTGTCTGGCCGACGCCTTTGACTTCCAGGAACGCCTGGAGGGTCGATGGCCGCCGACGGGCCATGTCGCGCAGGGCGGCGTCCCCGAAAATAACAAACGCCGGGATTCCGCGTTCGCGGGCGAGGGCGCCTCGGACCATTCGCAGGGTCTCAAACAGGCGCCTATCAACGCCCTGCCATGCGTCGGTGGCCACTTTGGCCTTGCGCTCGGGCTTTTGCGTCGGGCGAAGCAGCCTTGGGGTCACTTCGCCCTTAAGGACCCTGCGGCCTTCTGTTGTGACGACGAGCACGTTGTAGTCGCCCGTCTTCTCCAGGAAGCCTTGGCCGGTCAACTGCTCGATCCAGTTCTGGACGGCGTGAGAATCGTGCTCGCTGAGCAGCCCGTAGGTGCTCAGGGTGTCGTGCCCGTTGTCCAGAATACGCTGGTCGCGAGAGCCGGTCAGAACCATGGCGGTGTAGGCCCCGCCGAACCGCTGGCCCAGACGCAGAACGCAGGAAAGGATCTTCTGTGCGACGATCAGCGAGTCCTCAATCGAGTCCACGTCACCAAGACAAATATCGCACGCACTGCACTCGTTTTTGCCGAGGGATTGGCCGAAGTATTCGAGGATGGCCTTGCGGCGGCAGACGCCTTCCGTGCAGTATCTGTACATCCGGCTCAGCTTGGCTAAGGCAATTTCTTTCGCCTGCGGGTCCATCTCGCCCATCAGGCTCTTCCATGTGCCGTAATCGCCGCCGGAATAGAACAGGCAGCACTCAGCTTCCAGTCCATCCCGGCCAGACCGGCCACTCTCCTGCTGGTAGTGCTCCAATGACTTGGGCATGCCGGCGTGGATTACGTACCGGACGTTGGATTTGTCGATTCCCATGCCGAAAGCAATCGTGGCCACAATAGTATCGATCTTCTCGGTCACGAAGTCGTCCTGGTTCTTCTTGCGGGCCTCATCGGACATGCCGGCGTGATAAGGGGCCACGCAGAAACCCTTGACGGTCAAAGCGGCTGCCATCTCGTCGACGTCTCGCCTCCGAATACAGTAGATGATGCCGGATTCGTCGCGATGGCGGTCGATGACTTCGCAGACCTGCTTGACGATCCGGTTCCGCGGGCGGACCTTGTAGATCAGGTTGGGCCGGTCGAACGAGCCGACCAGCATGGCGGGATCTCTCAAGGACAGTTGTTCGGCGATGTCCCGCCGGACGTGCTCGGTGGCGGTGGCCGTATAGGCGCCGATGGTCACCTTCGGGAAGACCTTCCGCAACGAGCCGAGTTGCCGGTACTCGGGCCGGAAGTCGTGGCCCCACATGCTGATGCAGTGGGCCTCGTCGATGGCGATGAACGACAGGTCGAGTTTTTGCAGGTACTTGCTGAACGACTCCGACACCAGTCGCTCGGGCGATATATAGAGCAGCTTGAGCCGGCGATTGCGAATCTGCTCCAGGACGTCATCCCGTTCTTCAGGGCTCACGGAGCTGTCGATCCGAGCGGCCGGCACGCCGCACTCGGTCAGCGCGTCCACCTGATCCTTCATCAGCGAGATCAAGGGCGATACGACCACCGCCAGGCCCGGCGACGTGACCGCCGGCGCCTGGAAGCACAGCGACTTGCCGCCGCCGGTTGGCAGGACGACGACGACGTCCCGGCCGGTGCAGAGGCATTCCATGGCCTCCTTCTGCATGGGCCGGAATTCCCCGTATCCCCAATATTTCTGCAATGCTGTTGCGAGTCGTTCAGTCAAATTCCGCCGTCTCCTATGGCCTCCAAGGCGGATGCATTATACACGGGACCCAGCCGACAGGCCAGAGGTCTTCCTGTCAAAACGACAGGCCGGAAGACTGCGCTCCCATAGCGGCCCTCTGCATAGCGTTGCGAAACAAGGACTTACGATTACCCTGCGCACCCTACGATGCTGGCATACGTCTTGCACTATCGTCGCACAATAGAACAACGGATGCGATCAAGGCGTAGGACACGAAGGAGATATGCAGTGTACAGACTACTGAACAACATCAAGACGACGGTGTTGATGGGCTCGCTGATGGGTTTGTGCCTGGGCGTGGGCTACCTGATCGGCGGCCATGGGGCGATGCTGCCTGCGCTGGTCATCGGCGGCATGATGAACGTGCTGGCCTATTTCTTCAGCGACAAGATCGCGCTGGCCACGATGCGGGCCTCGCAAATCTCCGAACAGGATGATCCGGCACTCTGGAACACGGTCGAGCGGCTCGCGCAGAGGGCCGGTCTGCCGATGCCGCGCGTGTACATTTCTCCTGCATCGGCGCCGAACGCCTTTGCCACCGGTCGCAATCCGCAGCACAGCGCCGTGTGCGTGACCGAGGGTTTGCGACAGACTCTCAACCGCGAGGAACTCGAAGGCGTCATCGCGCACGAACTGTCGCACATCAAGCATCGAGATATCCTCATCAGTACGATTGCTGCGATCATGGCCGGTGCGATCTCCTGGGTGGCCTACATGACCTTCTGGGGTCACGGTGACCGGCGGTCCAATCCCCTGGTTGGTGTTCTGCTGCTGATCTTCGCGCCGCTGGCGGCGGGCTTGATCCGCATGGCGATCAGCCGGTCCCGCGAGTTCGAGGCGGACCGCATGGGCGCGGAGTTGGCCGGCAGCGGACGCGGCCTGGCGCGATCCCTCCAGAAGTTGGATGCTGCCAGCCGGCGGATTCCTTTGCCGGTGCCGGATGCCCAAAGCAGCCTCTTTATCGTCCAACCCCTGACGAGCAGCGGGTTCGGCAAGCTCTTCAGCACACACCCGCCGACGGATGAACGTGTGGCGCGATTGCTCCAGATGGGGTCTTGAGGCCGATCACTTGCCGATGCAGTGGAGATTCTGCGCGGTCCGTATGAACAGACGGCCCCCGGAAATCGCGATCGACGACTGGATGGCCGGCTCCGCAATCTGGGTCTGGAAAAGGACCTTGAATTCTTCGCCGCCGGCTTGGAGGACGACGATCTCCCCTGCTTCGCTGATTAGGTACAGCCTGCCGGAAGCTGCCGTCGGCGAAGACCACCAAGGGTCGCGTCCGCCGACCTTGCCCTGCCAGAATGCTCTGCCGGTTCGTGGATCGAGGCACGTAATGGTCTTACGCCTGAGGCCGTCAAACACATAGAGCCTGCCATCATAGAACAGCGGCGTGCTGCAATCCGGGGCCGCCTCATCGAACTCCCAAAGGATTCGTTCACCCTCATAGTCTCTCGACGGCGGCTCCAAGGCGAAGACGCCCTTGTGCTTGTGACGCGTGCCGAAGATCAGTCCCTGGCCCGTCACGAGCGATGGGATGATTCGAGAGTCTCGAACCTTGTCCGTCCAGTACTCGAACCGCCACAATTCCTGTCCCGCGGCCGGATCGTGGGCCGTGATGAAGTCGCCGCCGGTGAGGAGCAGTTCGGTCTTTCCCTCGCGAGTGAACGGCACCGGCGTGGAGTACGTCTCCATCCCTTCGTCGAATGCATCGGTCTTGCGCGGCTGTCGCCACACATCCCGTCCCGTCTTCGGATCGATGGCCAGCAGGAACGAGTCCAGCGGCGCATTCGCCGGAGGATCTCGATAGGGCGTATTACGTCGAAGGACGGTGATGAACAGCCTGCCGTCGTGGACCAGGGGGCTACTGCTGTAGCCGAACTGCAAGGCCAGATTGCCATATTCCTTCTCGATATCCCGCGACCACAGTGGGTTGCCCTCGTAGTCGAATCCGACCAGTGTCCCCTCCCCATAGAGGAAGAACACGCGATCGCCATCGGCGGCAGGCGACGGCGAGGCCATGTTGTTGCGAGGCAACCTGCGGGGATTGGAGCCCACGTCCTTTCGCCACAGTAGCTTGCCCGTCCCGGCGTCGAGACAAATCGCCACGAAGTCGCCCGTCCCTTTCACCGTAGAGGTGACGAACACCTTGCCTTTGGAGATGACGGGCGTCGCTCCGCTCGGCCCCGGCAACGGGCTCACCCACGCAATGCTTTCCGCCTCGCTCCAGGAGGCCGGGACATCCTGCTCGTCCGTCGAGCCGTTGAAGAACGGCCCCCGCCACTGCGGCCAGTCTGCTGCCAGGCCGGATGCCGCAACCACCAGCACCCAAGCGCTCAGCAATGCAATGCTCTTGATACTCATCATCCAGTACACTCCTTCTCAGTTTCGCTCCGGTTCCTAACGGCCCACGAGTGCGTCCCGCACCCACTCGATCCATCTGTCATTCTTGACGTCGTACAGCACGAAATCGCTGTCGAACTGCCAGTACGCCCAGCTCCAGCCGAGCTTCTGGTTCTGAACGAAAGGATCGGCAGCACGCCCTTCGGCCGCACCTGCGGATGACGCACTCACAAAACAAAGCACAGACACGACCATGGCATAAATTCGCTACGATGCTCTCTCTTTATGGATCACAGTAGATGTCTCCTGTTGGCCGCGTAACCGGCGACTATGCGTTTCAGACCTCTTTCCACTGGCCGGGTATCGGGACAGGATAGCGGCCCTCGGCGTTCGCCTGCAATGGCGAGGGACTGTCCATCGTGAAATCCACGTTCGGGCAGAACTTGAAATTCGAGGCCAGCATCTCCTCCCACGTGATGATCCGACCCATATGGATCGCCGCACGGCCCATGATGGACGCCAGGTTTGCATATGCCGCCCGCTCGACCTCGTTATAAGGCCGATCCTCTCGAATCGCGGTCAACAGCTCATCCCATTCGGCTTGATACGGGCTCACTCTCTCATTCTGGGGCTGCCAGGCGACGTTGTCCTTCGCGCACCGCTGGTCGTTGTACATCAACACCGTCGGGGCATGGACGTTGCCCGAGAACTGGCCGGCGCACTTGGTCCCGTGGACCCACGTGGCGAACTCGTCGTGGCAATTCGACTGGTTACGGCTGTTGACCAGGGCCTTGGTCCCATCCGGGAAGGTGTACTCGATGGCATAGGCGTGCAGATTCTGGCTGCAATCGTCGCTCCCCGGCTCGCGCCCGCCCAGTCCTTCGGCAGACGTCGGCCAGGCGTCCTTGATCCAGCAGCACTCGTCCACCTGGTGGATCATCATCTCGATGAACCACGCCGAGGAGGTCCACAGGAAGAAGTACGGCCGGCGAATCTGCCAGAGCAATTCGCTCTCGCCGCCTTTGAATGGTCCCATCCTCGCGCCGGGGTCCATGCGATAGGCCCGGATCAACTGGATCTGACCCAGGGCCCCTTCCCGGATCTTGTCAATCATCGCCTGCCGCGAGGCTGAGTGCCGGCACATGAGCCCGCACCCGATCTTGAGGTTCTTCTTCCGGGCTTCTTCGCCTAAACGAAGAACTTCCTTCGTGCCGCCCGGGTCCGGAGCGAACGACTTCTCGATGAACGCATTGACGCCCTTCGCAACGGCGTACTTGAGATGAGTCGGCCGGAACGCGGAATGCGTGGCCTGGATCATCACGTCGCCCGGCCGCAGGCAGTCAACCGCCTTGCGATAGGCGTCGAACCCTGTGAACCTCCGCTCCGGCGGCACATTCACCTGCCGGCCGAACTGGTCGCTGAGGGCCTTGTGCGACTGCGTCAGCCGGCCCTCGAAGACATCGGCCATGGCGATGAGCCTGGTCGGTCCGGTCTTGGAGGAAAGAGCATTGCCGGCCGCCCCGCTGCCCCGCCCGCCGCAGCCGACGAGAGCGATTCGGACCGTGTTGTCTTCACCGGCATACGCCCGCGACAACAATCCGCCCGCAAGCACCGAACCGGCAACCACTTGCCCACTGCGCGCCAGGAACTCCCGGCGAGAAGACCTCTTTCGCTCAGTCCTCACATATTGCTTGTTCTGGCGACTCATAGCTGCTCCTTCCAAGACGATGGTATGCTCATGTGATTTCGTTCGGTCATTGGACTCGTTTGTATGCCTCGGCGCCCACGGCGGCAAGGTAGACTGCCTCCGTCTCCTGCACGGGCAGCGAAGGCCTGCGGGAACCCTCCACGTCGCACCATGCGTTTCTACGAAAGATGAACGTCTCAGGCGAGGTGTGCGGTCCGACGTTGACGAAGACCTGAACCCGGGAGTCGTAGAACACAAGATTGTCCTCGAAGATGCCGCCGTGGCAGGGCCCAAACTGCGCGTCTGTGGTCTCCTGTAGAATTCGCAGCACCCATTTCTCGGGCAGGACGATCGTGTTGTGATGGACGTGGCCTCCGTCGGCGGTGACCCAGGCCACGGGCGAGAGGCTTCCTTCGAAGCGGTTGCCCGCAATGATGATGTCTTTCGCCTCATAGCCCTGCACGCTCGGACGGAAGTACGGAAGCCCGGTGCTTCCGCCGAGGTTGATGCCTCGCTGGCCGGTATTCTTGAACAGGCAGCACTGCACGAGAACATCCTGCGTGCCGCCCTTGAGCTGCACCGCGTTCGACTGCGAGAACCCCTCGCGGCCCGTGAACGTGCAGTCCTCGACGACGCCGTGATGGCAGCCGACCATGTCGATCCCGGACCCGCCCCACGCCTCGAAATGGCAATTCCGCACGAGGAAATGGTCCACGCCCGACATCTTGAGGGCATCGTGATTCCCCTTGGGTCCGACCTCCGCAATCGTGATGTTCTCCAGCGTGATGTGGTGCGCGGGCGTCTCGTATGAGCCGCCGTCGTCGATGTTGATCCCGTTCGCCGGGAAACCCTCGACGCGGAGGTTCCTCAGAACGATGTGGCTGCAATCGGAGAAATGAAACGCTTGCCCGCCCCCGCCTTTGAACACCGGCGGTGCGTTCGGCTTCGCCCCCTGAATGACAACCGGAGCATCCTCTGTTCCAACCACATTGGACAGATACACCCCGCCCTGGTAGTCGCCTGCGCCGAGCAGGATTGTCATTCCGGGCGTCAGATGCTCCAGGGCGGTCCGCAACTCAACCGAATTGCCGATGCGAACCTCCTGGCCGTGCAAGCCGGACAGAAAGGCACAGATCAGTCCTACACAACGGGCCATGGAGTGATATCGCATTTCATCACCTTGCAGCGTCAACACTGCTGACAAGTTCGTCGGCGCCGATATCCGCCTTGTCGTCTCGGGGCTGGCCATCGATATCCTCAGGGAGGGGCTTTGGCAGAACAACCGCCTCGCCCACCACATCGGGTGCCGCCTGCGTCAGATGGAGATTGCCGTGGACTGGATCGGCGAATGCGGCCGATGTGTCCCGAATCAGATTGCCGAGGAATTGGATCTCGCTGTTCGATTCATCGCTCATCGCCGGGCCACTGAGCAGATTGTTGGCAACGATCAGCCCGTCATTGGTGAAAACCGTGCGAATCAGGCGGTTCTTCTTGCTCTGCGGATCGTGGATGGTGTTGTGCAGGACCCGGCAATCCTTCGTGTGGACCGTCACAATCCCGGCCTCGGGGGCCCGCGTGATGAAGTTGTTGCGGGCCACACATCGGACGCAGTGATGCCGCACGTTGTCCGCCCGATGCGGGTTGCCGAGCTGCAATCCCACGTCGCAGTCGATGATGATATTCCGTTCCACCACGCAGTCCTGCGAATCGAACCACAGGAAGATGGCCCCGCGTCCCTCGAAGGTCCTGCCCTGAATCCCCACGAACACATTGTCGCGGATCACCCAGTCCTTCGCGTACATCACGTCGATGCCGGCCACGTAGTTGCCCTGGGCGATATCGGCAGGGTCGTCGCTCAACTGTTTCGGCCGGTCGTTGTAGAACAAGCAGTATTGCACCCGGCAGCCCTTCGGGCGGATTGTCTCGCGGTTCTCCTCCGGCACTTTCACACCCTTGACGCCCCGCTGCCAGATGTTGTGGACGATGCAGTTGTGGATAGTCAACCTCTGGACGTTCGAGTCGGAGTTGATCTTGAACCCGTTGTACCGGATGTTCTGGATGGTCAGGTCGGCGATGGTCACGTCGGAGCAAGCCCGAATGCCGAGCAACTCGCCGTGTCGGCTCTGGATGCCATCGAGGATCACGCGATCACGATGCCCAGATGCACCCCGCAAGGTCACACGATCCGCACAGATCTCAATGTAGCGAGTCATCAGGTAATGCCCATCGGCAAGCAGAATCGTCTGGCCCGGCTCAGCCTGCTCGACGGCCTGGATGAGCCCATCCACCGTCGAAACCTCGACCACGTCCTCCTCCGGATACGGCAAAGCTGGAGCCTTGGGGAACCAATTCTGCACCGGAGGGGTCAGGACTGTCTCCGGCGAGGGGTTGTCCGCCGCTACGGCGGCAGACAACAAGCAATCGAGCAGCAGCACGCCAAGCAGTCCCAGACTCCTCATCGTCGCCTTGCCCCAGAACGAGTTACACCTGACCCGAGATTCGATCAAACCCTTATCCTCAAGCACAAAGCCGGGGCCAGTGTAGGGCAATTCGAGGATCGAATCAACCCTGTAGCCCGGCTATGGAACAAGACGCTCGCAAGTGCTATGATTATTGCACCCGGCGTTCCCGTGCCGTCCGGAGTCTCGATGATGAAGGGAAGGACCATGAAGAACGTGCCAAGATTGCTTCTTTTCGTGATGGTCGCGGACATGCTTGCCTTGTCGCTGGCGCCGGCAGCAGCGATCCCGCAACTCGACCGGACGAAACTGCCCGGCCGGCAGGTCAAGGTGGCGGCCATCTGCATCGGTTTCGGTGGGGATCACGACGAGAAACTCAGGCTGGCCCTCGACCACCTGCAAACGGCCGGCGACAACGGCGTGGACATCGCGTGCCTCCCGGAGGAATTCGCAGGCACGAAGGCCGAACCGGTCCCTGGTCCCACGACCCAGGCGGTCGCCGAATTGGCCCGCAAGCACAACATGTACGTGATCTGCCCCATCCGCGAGCAGGCCGGGGAACGCGAGTACAACACAGCGGTCCTGATTGACCGCAAAGGCGAAGTCGCTGGGTACTATCGCAAGGTCTTCGTTTTCTGGGGCGAGGGCGTTCACTGTAGTACGGAAGGCGTGAAGGTCTTCGAAACGGACTTCGGCCGGATCGGCATCCTCACCTGCTTCGACCTGAACTACCCCGAGCTATGGCACAAGTGCGATGATTTTGACGCGGACATCGTCTTCTGGCCGAGCGCCTACGGCGGCGGCTCGCCCCTAAACGCGATGGCCATCCTCTACCACTACTACGTCGTGCCCGTGGGAGCCGGCAACATCATCGATATCACCGGCAAGCCCCTTGATCCCATCGAGAAGCCGCGCGCGAAACAGTTCATCGCCACGCTGGACCTGGACCGCTCGTTCGCACACTACGACTTCAACACAGAGAAGGTCCGGAAGATGCTTGATGAGCATCAAGGCCAGATCGAGGTCGAGCGCAAGCTCAGCGACGAGGACCTGGCCCCCTGGTGGCTGTTTCGCGCGACGCAGCCCGGCGTCCGAGTCCGGGACATCCTCAAGGAGCACGGGATCGAAACCCTCCGCGAATACCAGCACCGCAGCCGAAAACAAATCAACGAAGCCCGCGAAAAGGGCGAGCGAATCTAAGGAGAGACGAACGTGGGAACGATTCAAGAAGGTGTGAGACAAGCGATTGACAATTGCCTGAGAGTCAAGAAGGGCGATACGGCGGTGATCATCACCGACCGGGAGACACTCGGGATCGGCTCGGCCTTGAGGAAGGCCGCGGAGAAGAGGACCGGAACGACCGCCCAGCTCTTCATCATGGAGGATTTCGGTCAGCGGCCGATCCAGTTCCCGGACGTGATCAAAGACGCCCTGGCGGGCGCGGTCGTCAGCATCTATGCCGCCCAGGGCGCCAAGGGCGAGCTGCAGACCTTCCGCCGGCCTATGCTACACGCCGTCGACGCCAATCCGAATCTGCGGCACGCCCACATGATCGGGATCACGCCGCAGATCATGGAGGACGGTATGTGCAGCGACTACAAGGAAATCCAACGAATCAGCAGGCTCGTCTACGACAAGGTGAAGAGCGCCCGCTCGATCCGCGTGGTCACGGACAAGGGTTGCGACTTCACCGCCGAGTTCAGCCCGGACCTCAAATGGATCGTCAGCGATGGGGACATCCGGCCGAGACATTGGAGCAACCTCCCGGACGGCGAGGTCTTCACATGCCCCGCCACCCTCAACGGCCAGGTCGTCATCGACGGCTGCCTCGGCGACTTCTTCACGGAGAAACATGCGTCCATCGCAGACACGCCGATCTGCGTGCAGGTGAAGGACGGCCGGGCGGACCGGGCGACCCTCCAGTGCAAAAACGAGGCGCTCCTCAAGGAATATGCGGCCTACGTCTTCGAGAGCGACGAGAACAGCAATCGCGTGGGCGAGTTCGCCATCGGAACGAATACCGGCCTGACTCGCCTGATCTTCAACCTGCTCCAGGACGAGAAGTTCCCGGGCATTCACATCGCCTTCGGCAGCTCGTATCCCACGAAGACCGGCGCCACCTGGGACAGCAAGACGCACGTGGACGGCGTCCTCAAGAGCCCGAGCATCTACGTGGACGGCGAGCCGATCATGACCAAAGGCACGTTCCAAGTAGCACGGGCATCCTGCCCGTGAATCTCGACACAAAGGAAATCGAACCGCCGATAAGCACCGATGAACGCTGCCAACTGTGAACTGACAACTGGTTTTCACGTTTTCCGCCTTGCGGATACCGGCGGGGAGCGTTGATGCCTTATTCCTTATTGCGAGATCACTCCACGCACGCTTGCAGTGAATGTGAAGCCTTGTCTTTGGGGATTGCTGAAATACACACGTGCCTGGATTGTCTCAGCGGGCTCAAGGGTACCATTACCCGCCAGGGACGACAGATCAACGTAGGGTTTCCCATCCTCTGTGGTGCCACTGGTGCTGGTCGGGTAAACCGAGGAAGTACTGACGGAGTCTATCACAAGCCATATGGGCCCGCCGATCACCGTGCTCGATGTGTTCCTGACCGTTACGTTCACACTGAACCGGCCCGTTCGCCGGTTGTAGCTCGCTTGCCCGGACGATATACTCACCATGTTACCCACCGATATCTGCGGGCTTTCGAGAATGGGACCGGCTGTAATGGTCTGCTCAAAAACACCATCGCCTTCTGCATCTACTGCAAGACTCACGCCTTGTTGGTCCTGAGAAAGTCTGTCCCAATCTAGGCTATACTCGTGCTGTGTGCCGCTTGCTGTTGGCATCTCAGTGGCAACAAACGAGATATCCCCGTCTCTTGTGGCGGCAGTGATTGCCAGACCGTACGTCCCGACAGAAGTACCAGCGATCTGGTATCGACAAAATCCTGTCGGAAACGGTACCAATACTTCGCCGCCAGAGTACTGCGAACCGGGTATTTCGGTGACTATTGATCCGCTCACAAGGCCCGTAATTCGGCCCTCAGAATCGTAGACGCGCAGTTCCCCTGGACTCATGATCTTGGCCCGAACGGATAGGACATAAGGACGGTAAAACATGAAGTACCATGGTCTAATACCTTCCCACAATCTCCACTCGGTGTTATCTATCGTCACGTAATGCGCTGTGTTGTCGTTGAGCATTCCCCATCCATCGCTGGATGGTTCCGCCCACCACGGATAGAGAGCCGTGCTCGAAGTGCTAGGCACGGGATAGGGGCCTCTTCCCGTTGTCATTGAGCAAGGGGAAAAGAAGTGCGTAGCACCGTTAGTCGGATCAGAGATCGTCCCCTGCAAGAGAGCCCTTGCCGTCGCTAACGCATTGTCGTCCGGCTCTTTGTGCGGCAAGGTCCAATTGTCCGCGTATTGATACGGTTGGTTGACTACGCCTTCGACCGTGTCTGCGAACCTCCACGGGTAGTTCAGCCGGTTCAAAACCGTCCAGCCGACAGCGGCTTCCTCAATGGCAGTCTGCCCGCCGGCTTCGTTAACAAGAGCCTTGGCAAGCCAGTATACGTCGTCAGATATCGGTGGTTCAGGGCTCACAGTTCTCGCGTCCGCTGCGGTCTGGTAAGGATTCACGGTAGCGTCGTAGGTTAGAGCCGCATAACCCTTCTGGCCTGCTCTTGCCTCGAAATGGAGGTGGGGACCAGTCGCTGGTCCTCTCTGTCCCACCGACCCTAATACCTCACCTGTCTGGACCTGCATTCCCACGTCTGCGGTGATTGCCTCCATGTGGAGGTACAGGAAACTGGCGTCCGTATCGGCGTTATAGATCGATAGAGTGCTCAAGCATTCCAGCGTTTGCCCATCCATGCCTCTCTCGACCCGGATTACCTCTCCGCGGGTGGCGGCGTATACGGTTGTGCCAGTTGGCGCGCCGTAGTCAACCCCTGTGTGACGCCCGGTCACAGGCCAGGGCTCTACCCCCCACTTGCCGGTAACGGCCCTCTCTTCGCCAAAGAGCCAAGTCGATAGAAGCAGGTATTCCTCATCACTTATGGGAGAGTCCGGGGGTTCGGGACCAGAAGGAGGTATCAAGATGTGGTCTGAAACAGAAAAGAACAGGTAGGAGCCGTCAGCGGTTCCGTAAGCGAGATAGTCCCCGTCTTCGTGAGTGCCGGCAAATTCCTGTAAATCCTTCCAAGGGTCGCTGCCAACCGGGCCCGGGCCATACCAACCCTCTTGACACGTAGTATGCCAATTGGCACCGTCTCTAGAATCTATTTTGTTTATCGACCAGTATCCGGGCAGACACACTGACGTGCCGTCGAGGTCCGCTTCCTTCATCAAGATGCCGCCCCCGGGCTGAATGCAGTTATAAATCCTCTGGATCCAGGAATGGTCTGTGACAGTGAAGAACAGGTAAGAACCGTCGGCTCCTCCATACGCCAAATACTCACCATCTTCGTGGGTACTGGCAAACTCCTCCAAGTCCTTCCAGCCCGCAGTAGCAGTATCTCCGTACCAACCGTCTTGACAAGTGGCATACCAGTTGGCTCCGTCTCTCTGATCTACTCTGTTTATCGACCAGAGGCCACGCAGATAGACTGATTTCCAGTGAAGCTCTGCATCCCTGTCCAAGGCAGCCCCTTGAAATTGACAGTTGTAGAGTCTTTGAACCCAGGAATGGTCTGTGACAGTGAAGAACAGGTAAGAACCGTCAGCGATTCCGTAAGCGAGATAGTCCCCGTC
>DCUI01000262.1 GCA_002327785.1 Phycisphaerales bacterium UBA2218 | reverse complement strand
GCCTATCTCGCGCTGTGGTACTAATCAGGGGGGCAACACGTGCCATCTCAGGAATTCCATCATATGGGGCAATGCTGCGGGGTCTTTGGGGAATGACGTCGCTGTGCATACTGACTCTGTGATGCTATGGACGATGGGATGCCAACTTGACCACAGCTTTATGGGAGGCGATCCCAATGACCTGTATGATCCCGAGGAGTGTGTGGACGGGGATTGGATTACGGGCAATCCGCAGTTTGCAGTTCCAGGCTACTGGGATCCCAACGGGACGCCGGATGTGCTAAGCGACGATGTCTGGATCGATGGCGATTATCATCTCAAGAGCCAAGCGGGGAGATGGAACCCGAACAGTCAGAACTGGGTCCAGGATGATGTTGCCAGTCCGTGCATTGATACGGGCGATCCGAACAGCCCCATCGGTGATGAGCCATTCCCCAACGGCGGTCGAATCAACATCGGGGTGTACGGCGGGACGGCCGAGGCGAGCAAATCGTACTCCGGCCATCCGGTTACTTCCGGCGGTCTCGACGGTGGCTGCGTAGCGGATTGGAGGGACTCTGAGAGCTTGCGTCGGCGCCGGCTGAAGGCTGTTCGTGAGTAAACGGAGGATCATGCCCTCGGGCGTCTCCGATTCGTTGGTATTATCGTTATCATATTGATGGGAGAGTCGAGTATGGGAACGCACAGTCAGGTCGGTTGTCATCGGGTTAGGCAGGGCGGCGGGTTCTTTGCGGAGCATGGGTATCTGGAGGTGCCGACGCTCGTGCAGTGGATGGCGACGCTTCGGTGCGGGCTTTACTGCGAGCACTGCCTGGCGGTCAGCCGCGAGTCGGGGTTCTCGGATATGCCCCTGGAAAGAGTCCATGGATTGATCGATGAGATCGCCCAGATGGGCGTGCGGGAGTTCTTAGTCACAGGGGGCGAACCGCTGGCGAGGGAAGACCTGGGCGAAGTGATCGAGCACCTTGGTCGAAAGGGCGTGAGCTGGACGTTGAATACGGCCGCCATGCCGGGCGAGAGCCTTCGCAGCATCATCGCGCGCCACAAGCCGGGATTTGTGGCCGTGAGCATGGATGGTCCCAAAGCGGTGCACGACGCCTTTCGCGGTCGGGCGGGTGCTTGGGACGACGCCATGGAGGCGATTCGGTTCTTCAAATCGTTGGGGATGGTGCGGGTCTGCGCGGGCACGACTGTGACCAGCCGCAATTACGACCATCTGGACGAGACCTTCCATCTGGTCACGACCAGCGGGGCGGACCAATGGGGGATTCATCTGCTTGTGCCGGAGGGCCGGGCGGCGGATCGGCCGGACCTGTTTCTCACGAAGACGCAGCTCAAGAGGCTCATCAAGTTCGTCGCCCGCAAACGGCGGTACTTCCCGGTCCAGATGGCTGACGAGATCGGCTACCTCGGCTATCTCGAACCGCTGGTTCGCGACGTTCCTTTGACCTGCGGGGCCGGCAGGTCGCAGTGTGTCGTCCTGCCCGACGGTGCGGTCGTGCCGTGTACGACGCTGGACCGTTCCTGCAGCGCAGGCAATCTCCACGACCGCTCGTTCCGGTCGATCTGGGCCGAGGGCTTCGCGGACCTGCGAACTTGGCGTCCGAGCGGCAAGTGCGGCGGCTGCGAATACGCGGTCGCCTGCAAAGGCGGCTGCTGGCTCCAGCGCAAGGCCGGCACGCAATGCTTCAAGGAGGTCTGGCACGTGCCGGAGGCGTTGAAGACGGCGGCCGGAATTGCCATCTGCCTGGGCGGCTTGGCGACCGGTCAAGAAGCCGGAGCGAGCATACAGGCACAGAACACAACCCGCCAGCCTGTCTCGGGGGGCCGATCTGTCGGCGTTCGCCCGGGCGCCACAGCACAGGACCTGTCTCTGGACGCCACGATCAATGATTTGTACTTCAAACAGGCTGCCGGGCTGACTTCGATCCTGCCGTCTA
The DNA here is from genome assembly GCA_002327785.1 of Phycisphaerales bacterium UBA2218. Lineage (GTDB taxonomy): Bacteria > Planctomycetota > Phycisphaerae > Sedimentisphaerales > Anaerobacaceae > PLanc-01. Next base: position 7,714 of record DCUI01000262.1, on the reverse strand, counting down.
CGGGTGTGGACTGGAACGATGCAGGCTGGAAATTCGTGCGGAACTTCATGGAAAGGACACTGCCGTCGGACCCGGTTGAACGTTGCTCGGCGGTGTTGGATGCCCTCCAGACACAGAAGCAGTCATTGTCCCTGATTGCTCTGTTATGGCGGACGGTGAATGGACCTCTGTTCGAGATCAGCAACGCAAGAGAATATTCGCAGGCCGAACGGCAGGCAATCCGTGGTACTCTGGCCGCAATGGAACAGAAAGCTCTGGAGTGGAGGCTGCAGATCTTCGAGCAGAACCTTGATCTCTACCTTACAGCCGGTCGACAGACTGAGCGACCTTTCTTCATGTACTCAAAGGCCGGCCCTCGCGCCGGTGATATGGAGAAGTACTACCTGTCCAAAGACCTTAATGAGGAGCGATGGGGAATCGGGGCCATCCCCGATCTGCGGGAATTAGCCGAAGCCTACGTGCAGGAACATCACTATGCGGAGCAGATGGATCTGAAATTCACATTCGTCGGGACGGGTGCGCTGACAGTATACTCCGGCGGACAAAGTGAGCTCGTGAATTCTCATGTCGGCAACACATCGACAGGGACACACCTGCTCAGTGTATTCGACGTGATTGCAACCGATACAGAGGTGATTCTGTCCTTTGTGGTCCAGGGGGACATCAAGCCGTATGATATCGACGAGACGATTCTGCTTGGAGACGCGGGAGGCGAGCAGGACATAAGAACGGACGTTCGCGTCAATCTGGCAGGGGGGCGCGAGTACACCTATGTGGAATTGCTCAACGCAATTCACCAGCAGCAGCGGCGGGAACAGCAGAGACTCTCCCTATTGTGTATCGCCTACGACTGGCTGTCCCCCAGCCTTGTCTCCCTGTGGGACCGAGGGGTATCTGTCATGGTGACTGTTCACGAGAATGGGGCTGTTCTTTGGCCGGCGGTTCGTGAGATTATCGAGTCTGATACGATCATACCCACGCAGACGCCGTGGAACGGTTCGCTCAGGGCCCCATCGCCCAACGAGATCAGCCAGATTCATCGGCGGGCAGTGCTGAAGGACATCGATTTCTGGATGTTCTGAGCAAATGACACGGCCCCGGGCACGCTGCCTGGCGCCCGGGGCCGTCTTGGATCATTGTTGCACGCCGTTCAGATGAGCGGCAATCATTCTTCCGTGACGGTGAGCTTGCCGGCCTCGATGACCACCATGTTGTCGGTCTCCATGGCCTCCTTGACGGAATTGTTGGAATCGATCAGCCAGCCGATGTTGTAGGTCCCGGCGGGGATATCCGTGGGGAATTCGCGGGCCCAGGACATGTTGACCGATCCGCCTGTCATGATGTCCATGCCAACCTTACCGATCAAGTAGTCTTCTATCGTGATCTCGGCGTCGGACGATGCGTAGATCGCGACGGTGAACGAGCCCGATTGCGTGCCGCCGCGATTGCTGATCATACCGGAGATCGCCAATCCCTGTCCGGCTTTCCCGGCCACGACGCTCGGCGGCGTGAAGCTACGGAACCTCTCGCCGACGTCATATAGGTCGGGCAGGATAACGGGCTCGATCTCCGAGCATGCCACCCACCAGCCGGAGGTCGGAGGGTAGTACATGGAGGAGGCACCGGATGAGTCGCAGCTCTCGTCATCATCAATGCCGCCCGTCCAGAAATCCCAACTCACGAAGATCGGGGTCCCTGGGTTCTGCGAATTACAGCAGATGACCTTGCCGCCTGCGTAGGTCAACAGGTCCCTGGCGCCGCCGGGCTCGTCGACCAGCAACCTGACGCGGTCGCCCGCCTTGTAAGCAGGTCTGCAGCAGCCATACGTCGGACAGGGCAGGAGCACCGACTGCAGGATGACCTCGGCCAACCCGATGTCCTTGCCCGAGGCGACCACGATCCCCTCCGGGATCGCGGCGTATGGGGCGTGCAGACCGGATGCGATGAATGCCGCACCAATCGGTGCGGTCTCAGGCGTCAGGTCCGGGAGATAGTACAGCCCGGCGTTTTCCACGAACAGTCCGACCGCTGAGACGTCTTCGCACTGGCCGTCCGAGCAGATCCGGAGTCCCTGGAGGTTTCCGCAGGCTGTCTGGAAGGTCGTGGCGAGGTCGGTCACGGGGACCCACCACGTAGATCCGGGCGGGAAGAGCCCGACCAGTCGCTCGCCGCAGAGAATGTACTCATCGGGGTCGCCGCCGTTGGTCCAGAGGTTCCAACTGACCAAGACGGAATTCTGTGCCCTCGGATTGCTGCAGATAATCGTCCCGGAAGTGCCTCGCGGCAGGTCCACCGCGCCATTGGGATTGTCTTCGCCGATCAGGACAACGGAATCGCCATACATGAAACTGCACACCCATGGGTCGGCGCAGGACTCGCCGATCCAGTCGTACGCGGTCATAATGGGCTGGTAGATGTCGCCGTCCCGCTGGGAGCACATTCGCTTGACGGTCGGATCGGGGGCGTTCGTATTGAGCAGGCCGCGGATGCGCACGTACTGGCCCGGCAGAACGACCCACCATTGCTCCCTGAACTCAGGGCCGATGACGAGATAATAGGATTCTCCATCGTCCGTCTCCAGGTACAGGCAGCCCTTGTCGCCTTCTCGCAAAGTGCCCATCCTGTCGAAGGGCTGGCCGAGCAGAACCTCGCGGGGATCGACCCAGGTCGCTGAGCCGGCGGGATACGGTCCGCCCAGGGTGGTGACGCAACGATCTCCCTCATCCCTGCCGCCCGTCCACAGGTCCCAGCTCACGAGAATGGACGCGGAACAGTCCGTGGCGTCACAGCACACGATGGTGCCTGCCATGCCTTTGAGCAGACCTTCCCCGAGGGCTGGTGCGTCTGCAAGCAGGACCACCCGTGTTCCCGGGGCAAAACCCGAGGGATAACTCGGGCGGCGGACACCGTTTGGGTCGTCTGCGTTGGCGATTGTGCCGGAGCAGACCAAGAACGCAAGCGACAAAACCATTGCATACCGAATGACGTGCCGATTCATTTTCATACCTCCTCCATAATATGTAATACCCGCCCACATGGGCGACTCCCCTAACCGCGCAAAACACACGAGCCACAGGGCATGGCTCGCTGACCATCCCATTGTGCGGAAACAGACCCGTGCTGTTCAGGGTACTATTCAGCATAGCACAAATCGTCTCGGGTGCAAGTTTTTTTTCGGACTTTCTGCTTGGGAAGGCAGATTTTCCGGTCGTTGGCGTCATGCGGATCGGCGAGCGGGGGAACGGCGGTTTCCCAGCCGTCGGCGGGTGCCGGCCGGCGGTTGGGTTTTTCTGTCGGGGGGGGCCGGGCAAAATCGTCAAAAAGCGGCTTTTCACCTCACCTCTGGGCGCCTACAATCGTGTTCGCCACACGGCGGTCCGTGGCGAAATGGTGGAATTGAAGGCAGGTGAACATAGAACGATGGCGAAACCCGTCGGCGTCATATCGGATACCCACGGGTTGCTCCGAAACGAAGCCCGAGGCAGGCTGCAAGGCTGTGATCTCATCCTCCACGCGGGCGATGTCGGCAGCCCTGCCGTCCTGGAGGAACTCGGACAAATCGCGAGGGTGGTCGCGGTCCGGGGCAACATGGACAAAGGGCGGTGGGCGAACGAACTGGAGGAGATCGAGTATGTCAGTGTGGAGGGCAGGCAGATTTGTGTCATCCACGACATCAACACGTTCGACCTCGATCCGGCGGCCGCCGGCATCCATGTGGTCGTCTACGGCCATTCGCACAAATCACATGTCGAATGGAAAGGCGGTGTCCTGTACCTCAGCCCGGGCAGCGCCGGTCCCAAGCGTCTTCATCTGCCCATCAGCATGGCCTTTCTCCACGTCGTTTCCGAAGGGATTCGGGCCGAGTTGGTCGAGCTGTAGTTACCTTGCGCAGAGGCTCGTCCGGACCGCGCCCACGGGCGTTGTCACGGTTCTGCCGGTTTGGCGGCCGGTGGTTGCAGAAGGGGGGTATTCGGGGCCGCCGGGCACAGGACGCGAAAGCCAACACGGTCCGCACAGTAGTTGCAGCGGTAGAACATCCGATACGAGGGGCACAAACGTTCGGCAGGCTCGCACCAGGCGCCGCCTCGTAGCGCCTTGGCCGATCCCATGGGGCCCTGGAATACCCTGGACACCGCCTCCAGGAAAGGCGAGCCGCGATCCATGTCCATGGGAGAGAGCCCTGGGCTGACGATCTCCCATTCCCGGACGATCTCGGGATAGTCGAACCGGGTTGGCCCGTCCAGGCACCATTCCCAGACGTTGCCGAGCATGTCGTGGAGTCCGTGGCTGTTGGGCGATTTGCCACCGACCGGTTGAATCTGGGACTGCGAAATCCGGGGAAGCTCGTTGCCCACATACCACGCAACCCTATCGCGCTCGAGATTGTCCGTGGGTCCGGGGTCTTGGCCCGCCGAGGTGCAGGCGAACTCCCACTCGACCTGGGTGGGCAGTCGAAAGGGCAGTCCCGTCTTGTCCCGCAGCCACAGGCAATAGGCCGTGGCATCGAGCCAGCAGACTCTGATGGCGGGATAGTTTCGCAGCGAGCTGTCTGCGCCCATCTCCCTGTAGACGCAAGAACGGTTCGGACGGTCGATTCCCCGGTATCGCTTGAGGTAGTAACCCGTTTCCTCGCAGAACTGATCGAATTGCTCGAAGGTGACCTCGTACCTACCGATCCAGAAGCCATCGATCGAGTAATCTCGCGGTGGGATTTCTTTGGCCGGGTCCGCCTGCGTGCGATAGGCTCCCCCCTGGAGGTAGACCATCTCGGGAATCGATGGTCTTGCCTCGTTTGACAGACCCCGCGAGCAGATGACCACTATGCAGGCAACACAAACCAAGGATGCCGATCCGACCTTCATGACATGCCCTTTCCATGGTCTTCCGCAATTCGTCTCGATCTCTCTCGGAATCGTACCCACAGAGGAATCTCGTGGCAACAGGGCACATCCGCAATTCATGGGCGTCTTGCTGCGAACCGCCGGCCAAGGCGACTTTTGTGTTTTCGCCGTTTCTCTGCTCTGCTATCATGGCGGATATTGATCGGAACTCCCCGGGCTATGGGGGTTGCTCTGGGCCGGGGCGATGTGTGACTGCTGCATGGAAAGGGAATGGGACCATGAAGAACGCATGGATAGGACTGGTGGTGTCGGCGTTGGTGGTTTCGGGGTGTTCGAGTTCCAAGGAGAACGGAATGAAGCACAGCCAGATCGACGGCAAAGTCCGCAAACTGCTGGCCCAGATGACCGTCGAGGAGAAGGTCGGCCAGATGACGCAGATCACGCTNNTAAAGCGCAACCTCGGTTCGATCCTCAACTGCGGCGGACAGGCCCGCACCGTGCAGAACTGGCAGGAGATCATCACGAAGATCCAGGATGTCGCCACCAAGGAGACACGGCTGGGCATCCCGGTCATCTATGGCATCGATACCATCCATGGGGCCAACTATGTGCTCGGCGCCACGATTTTCCCGCAGAATATCGCGATGGCCGCGACGGGCAACGTGGCATTGATGGAGAAGGCCGGCGAGATCTCCGCCCTCGAGACCCGGGCGGCGGGCATTCCGTGGAACTTCGCACCGGTGCTCGATCTGGCTCGTCAGCCGCTGTGGCCCCGCGTGTTCGAGACGTTTGGCGAGGACCCGCATATCGCCTCGACGATGGGGGCCGCCTACATTCGCGGCCAGCAGGGCGACGACCTCTCCGATCCGCTCAAGGTTGCGGTCTGCATGAAGCACTACCTCGGGTATAGCTGGCCGCAGTCGGGTCGGGACCGCACGCCTGCCTACATCCCGGATCGGCAACTCCGCGAGTGGTTCGCCAAGCCCTTCGCGGCGGCGGTCAAGGCCGGCGCCGTCACCTGCATGGCGAACTCCTCCGAGATCAACGGCGTCCCGGTCCATTCGAGCTCGTTCTACCTCAGGGACCTGCTCCGCGACGAGCTGGGTTTCCGGGGTTTCGTCGTCAGCGACTGGGCCGACATCGAAAACCTCTACACCCGCGAGAGGGTCGCCAAGGACCGTCGCGAGGCGGTGAAGATGGCGGTGATGGCCGGCGTCGATATGAGCATGGTGCCCTACGATTACAGCTTCTACGACACGCTTTTGCAGCTTGTTGAGGATGGCGAGGTGCCGATGAAGCGAATCGACGAGGCGGTCAGCGACATTCTCCGCGTCAAGCACATGCTCGGCCTGTTCGAGAAGCCTTATCCGACGAAGAGCCTCGTCGCCAGCGTGGGGACGGATGCCTCGCGGCAGGTGAACCTCCAGGCTGCCCAGGAGGCCATGACCCTGCTCAAGAACGACGGCGACCTGCTGCCTTTGGCGAAGGGACAGAAGGTGCTGGTCACCGGGCCCACCGCCAACAAGCTCTCGGTCCTCAACAGCGGCTGGACCTTCACCTGGCAGGGCGACAAGGAAGACCTGTACCCGCAGGAGAAGAACACGATCCTCGAAGCGATCCAGGGCAAGGTCGGGCGGGAGAATGTGACCTACGTGGACGCCGTGACGTTCGACAAGGAGATCGATATCGCCAAGGCGGTCGATGCGGCGGCCCAAGTGGACGCGATCATCGCCTGCATCGGCGAGCCGGCGTACTGTGAGACGCCCGGCAATATCGACGACCTGACGATGACCGAGCCGCAGTTGAACCTCGTCGAGACCCTGGCCAAGACGGGCAAGCCCATCGTGCTTGTGCTCGTGGAAGGCCGGCCCCGCGTGATCCGCACGATCGTGGACGACGCGAAGGCGATCCTGATGGCCTACACGCCCGGCGTGGAGGGCGGCCAGGCGGTCGCCGACGTCCTGTTCGGCGATATAAACCCCAGCGGCAAGCTGCCCCTGACCTACCCGAAGTTCGCGGGCGGTTTCGTGTGGTATGACCACAAGAACAGCGAGATCCAGGGCGGCAACAAGTACGATCCTCAATGGCCTTTCGGCTTCGGCCTGTCCTACTCGAAGATCGTCTACCACGGCCTTCGGCTGGACCTGAGCGAGCTGGAGCCCGGCGACACGCTGACCGCGACGCTCGAAGTCACGAACAACAGCGACCGTCCGGCCAAAGAGACCGTTCATCTCTACCTCTCGGACGTGGTCGCCTCGGTGACGCCGCCGGTGAAGGTGCTCAAACGCTTCCAAAAGGTGGACCTCGCCCCGAGGGCGACGCAAATCGTGCGGTTCACGCTGGGCTGGGATGACCTGTCCTTCATCGGTCGGGGCAACAAGCCGGTCGTGGAGCCGGGCGAGTTCAAAGTCCTCGTCGGCGACATGTCCATCAGCTTCACTGCCGTGGAGGGCAAGAAGTAGCAGCGCGGCGAGAATCGCTTTCGCTCACACAATCGAAGCGAAATCATCCTCTGCCGGCCGGAGAGAACAGAGGAATCCGGCCTGCTGCCTCTATATCGTCGAGCCCCGAATCCGCGTAAGTCCTTTATCTATAGGGACTTGATTGCTCGAAAACACATTTTGTCCGCACCCGCTGCAGTTGGGGACTTCTTTCAGAATTTTCGAAGAAATATGTACCTACGTATTGCAGTTGCGTTCCATGCCCGATAAAATACCTGATGATTGAGGTGTTAGCGTTAAAGTGGACCGGTCTGCTGAGGAGCCTGTCGCGAGCTTGGTTTGCTCATGCGGGCCAAAACTGGCTCGGTGTGTTGGGAAAGGGCAGTCCAATGATGAAGAGAGCGCTTATTCGGCTCATCCGGTTTTTGCGTA
>DCUI01000232.1 GCA_002327785.1 Phycisphaerales bacterium UBA2218 | reverse complement strand
CCCCGGCGGCCCTGGCGGCGGCCCAGGCGGCGGCCGCATCGTCGCGCGCCGCATCGATGGCCGGCCGGATCGACGGAACCTGCGCCATGCTGGTGATCTCGGGCAGGCTTGCGAGCGCGTCCGCCTGCTTGTCGAGCTTGGCAAGGCGCAGCCAAGCGGGCGTGTGCACCCGCACCAGCCAGTCGGCCGACATCAGGGCGCGACGCTCGGCAAGGGCGGCGGAACCGCGCGTCCCGACGAAGCGGGGGATCAGCGGCAGCAGAAGCGCGTTGCGCGCGTCGTCCGGCAGCCCGTCGTTCCAGGACCGGGCGAACGCCGCGAGCACCGGGCAGACGCACTCGGGATGGTCGGACCACGGCTCGCCAGTGACGTAGGCCACGGCCTCCATGGCGCACATGCCCCCTTCGTCGGGGGAGTGATTGCCTTCGGCCAGGGTGACCACTTCGGCGAGGCGCTGGGGGATGATGAGGGCGCTTTGCATTCTCTGCGTTCCTTGCTGTCAGAACCGCTTGCCGGTGGCGGGCTCGCGGATGGACGGGGCCATCGCCCAGCCGGGGCGGCGCTTGGCGCGGCGCTCGGAGACCGCATCGAAGCAGGTGGTCTGCTCCATGAGGCCCTTGGGCTTCTCGGTGGGCTTGGTCTTGGTCATGTCCGTCTCCCCTGTTTCTGATCGTATAGTTGCGCAACTCGCAACCATCGTCAATAGGGAGATGCGCAACTTGCAACTTTTTTCTGGGCACTGCTACACTGCCCTCGCGCCCCGTGGTGGGGCGGGAGGGTGTGTCATGTCGGAGAGGGAAGAGGTGCGCGCGCGGATCGTGGCGCGGTCACGCGAGATTACCCGGCTTCAGGCCGAACAGCGCGAGGATACTCAGCGGGCCATCAACCTGCGGCTATCCCAGAGAGATGAAGCTACCGGCAGCGGGGACGCGGGCGGTCAGAAGCGCCCGTCGACGGTGGTCTACGAGGAAATGTGGATCGAGCGCCAGAAGGACGGGGACCGTCTGATGGTCGCCACGGAATTGAAGGGGGCCGATGGCGCCCCGTTCTGGGCCGACGTGCAGGGGATAGGAGTACTTCAGTTCGATTATGTGGCGGTCGTCAGAAGCCGAGCGATTTTCCAAGCATCGCTGCAATGCTCGGCGCCGCCGCAAGGCCAGCCTTGGCCGCATCTAGCACGACTTGTTTGGTCGCGTCTGCTGGTAAGCTCTTGATCTGGTCGATCAGTCTTTCCTTCACTGTATCGGGCTCACAGGATTCGTTGACAGCGTTGGTTAGAAGGGCCTTCAGCGAGTCCTCGTGAAGCTTGATCGTGACCACGCCTAGGATTGCGGACAGCCCGCCGTCATCCTCAATGAAGTCGAGCCCCTTAGCGGTGATGGTGAACGAGTGGGCCTGCCTTGGGTCTCCCAAGGTGCTGAACCACTTTGCGTTCACTAGGCCGTGCTCGGCGAGATAGAACAGGTTGACGTTGAGGACTTCGCGGGGGATTTCCAGCGCCTCAGCAGGAAAGGCGTCCGGATAATCCTCTCTCGCGGACATCAGCATTTCGCGTTGGATGTTTCGATCTAGCATCTTGGCCCCCTCACATCTCGATCATGGACCGGCTCAGCCGGCGCGCTTGCGTGGGAACGCGGCCTCTAGCGTGTTTTTGATCCGCTCGATTTCATCACGGCTGCGGTCCTTGAAGAATTTCGTCAGCCAATCGTCGTCGGGATGGCGAAACAAGCCTTCTGGGTCGGTATGGAAGAGGGCGGCCAGTTTCTTTTGGTTTTCAACCTGGGGTGTCGACCCAGAAAACCAACGAGAAACCATGCTCTTGTCTACCCCAAGTTCGTCGGAAATCTCAGCCTGAGACAGGCCGAACTTCTCGGCCCAATCCACGATGTGGTGGGGCCGCTTCGGTTGCTTCGATGGGTAGAGTTCGTGAATCTCTTCGCTCATGCAGCAAAAGGTACGCGGATGACGCATCGGGGTCGTTAGCGAGATGCGCAACGAACACCGTTGACAGGAGTTGTGAGTTGCGCAACTATCCAGCCCATGAGCGGAGCCTTTAAAACCCTTCTTCAGAGCCGAGGCATGAGGTTGATCGACCTCGCTCGGTCAATCGGCGTCGACAAGGCGACCGTGACGCGGTGGGCACAGCGGCGAGTACCTGCCGAGCGTGTGCAGGATGTGGAGGCTGCCACCGGCATCTCCCGCCACGAGCTGCGGCCCGACATCTACGGCCCCGCTCCCGAGACACAGGGAGCGGCATGATGAAGTCAGTTCGCATCACCCTCGACTGGGGCAGCGATCAGCAATGCATCATCGATTGCGCGCCGCAGACCCTCAAGGGCCTGACGATTGCTTTTCAAGATCGCGACGGCGGTAACGATGGTGGGAACAGCTCCATCGGTGAAGCCAACAGGGCGCCCGACCGTGAGGCCGATGGAGAAGACTCCATTCATGTGCCCGATTGCGCTGACCCCCTCGAAGTAAGCGATGGGCGCGGTTTCTGCCCCAACTATGACGGGGCGCGGAACGGTCTCGTCAGCCATGGTCTCCCCCTTCTGGGGCGGAATGCCCCCGGCCCGACCAATCAATTCACGGAATATCGCACCCGCGCAACATCAAGGGCCGGAGGCCCGTCATGATCGGCCTTCTCTACTTCGCCCTGGAGCAAGACGAAGCGGGCATCCGCTACCTCGTCTCCGATTGGTGTCTCCACGATGAGGCCGCCCGCGCCCGGTGGTCCGACGCCATCCGGATCGAGGACGAGCACGGCCGCGTGCTGGTGCTGCGCCCTCAGCGGAGGGCGGCGTAGCCATGGAACGTTCTCTTCTCGACATTGTGCTCATCATGATCGGTACCGGGACTTTCCTGTTCCTGGGCTCGGCGTGCGTAGCGGCTGGCTTCCATATGGGGTTGCGCATCGGCGCGTGGTGGTTTGGGCCGATCCAGATCACGCAGACCCATCACGGCGTTCGAGGCCCGTCCGATGGGGAGGGCGGCCGATGATCGTCGTCAAGGTCTACCTCTGGCCCAACGGCGACGCGGACCGCGCGCGCGAAATCGCGACGGCCGATATCGCCAACATTTCCGACCTCGCGGGCCTGTCGAACTACGCCGTCCTGGCGGCCGAGAAATCGAGCGACGTGACGGGGCTCCCGACACAGAGCGCCGGCTTCGAGATCCACTCGCACGACCGGCGGAAATCGGTGTGGGGCCTCGTGGCCAAGGTCGCGATGCACGCCGCGATGCAGTTCAACCGGAGGGCCGGGTGATGACCGTCGTTTCGTCCGGATACGAGCGCAAGGCGAACGAGCTTTACGAGACCGAGGCGTGGGCGACGGAGGCTCTCCTGCGTGTTCTTCCGCCCCCGCCCAGGTCGCTTGAAGTGTGGGAGCCTGCTGCCGGCAACCACGCCATCGCGGATGTTCTTTATCAGGGCGGTGCCGACGTCTTCACCTCGGACATCGTGCAGTACAGCCGCCCACACAATGCGATCTTCGACTTTCTGTCGGGGGCTGCTGTGCCCGATGCCATTCCATTGCGCGCGCTTCAGGCCGTCATCACCAATCCGCCCTATGGCAAGGGAAATCGGGAAGCCGTGGCCTTCGCGCGCAAGGCTCTTGGACGGTGTCCTCATTGCTGGGTTGCCCTCCTTCTGACGGCCAAGTTCGACTTCGGCAAGACGCGGATGGATCTGTTCCGCGATAGCCCGCGCTTCTTCGCAAAGGTGGCGCTCGTGGACCGTATTCAGTGGTTCGCCGGTGAGCACGGCGGGACTGAAGATCACGCTTGGTTCATTTGGGCTCCCGACGGGATAGGCGTCCAGACTCCACGCCTTCTATACGAAGGGAGGGCTGCCTGATGCTAGGCTCCATCTACGTCTTCCACATTGTCGATCCCTTTCTACGGCTCCCCC
>DCUI01000241.1:2440-14810 GCA_002327785.1 Phycisphaerales bacterium UBA2218 | reverse complement strand
ATGTACGTGGGGCAATAGCTGCCTTCGGATCATCCCAGTTCACGCCATGCCTTCGCATCAACTGAAGGACACAATGCTCGTCGTCACGGCCCTCGACGAGGAGTCTGTATGGAGACCCTTCGCGTTCCATCATCCTCTCATCTCCACGTGTTGCTCAGCAGCTATGGAGATCTCATCAGGACCGTACACGATTGTCTTGGAACGTTCGCTGTCCACTCTGTGCATCCGCACACTTTTGCACAATTCGGGCTGCGTATAGGCAAGCCACGCCAGACTGCGTACACAGTCCAGGCTATGGGTTGTAACGAATAATTGCGCATCCAGACGTTCAGCAGATGCAATCAGAACCCGCCACATGTCACTCATAACGGAGTGGTGAAGTCCTGTGTCAATCTCGTCCTCCATGACGAATCCACCGGAAGCCATCGATTTGAAGAGTGTTTAGCATAATGAACCACCTTTAGCACATGTGATTAGACGCCTCTAATGCTCATGATAGGCCCCTTTGAAAATCCCATCAACAAAAAACGTGGGACATTCCCCTATGGGCCTTGGCTGGTAGCAGCACATAGGGGAACGTCAAGCACGGTGGTTTCTGCATGTTCTTGCACGCGGCGAACCGATCTCACACAAGGTTGTGCTTGTCTCTTTTGCCCTTGAAGCCGCGATCTGGCGGGCCGTATAATGATTCCATATGCGAAATTTCGAGAAGACGAAACGCGTGGTCATCAAGATCGGCACAAACACCCTGGCCAAGGGCGACGGGATCGATACGGCGTATTTCAGCGGCGTGGCGGAGCAGGTCAAGGGCCTCATCGAAGCGGGGCGGCAGGTGGTCGTCGTCACCAGCGGGGCCATCGGCATGGGGGCCGGACAGCTCCGTTTGACCGAGAAGCCCAGGGAGATGAAGATGCGGCAGGCGTGCGCCGCGATCGGCCAGCCGCTGCTGATGCAGGAATATCGCAAGGCGTTCGCACAGCACGGCGTCCAGGTGGCCCAGGTGCTGCTGACCGTGGAGGTGCTCAGCAACCGCAAGACCTATCTGAACCTTCGCAACGCCATCGAGACGCTGCTGGACCTGGGGGTCGTCCCGGTGCTCAACGAGAACGACAGCGTCAGCACGGCGGAGATCGGCACCGCGTTCGGCGACAACGACCGGCTCAGCGCTCTGGTCGCGAGCAAGATCGACGCCGACCTGCTGGTCATGCTCACGGATATCGACGCGCTGTACGACAAGAATCCGCAGAAACACGCGGATGCCAAGCCGATCCCCGTCGTCTTCGAGATCAGTGACCAGATCGTCCGCAACGCAGGCGGCTCGGGCAGTGCGCACTCGACCGGCGGGATGAAGACAAAGATCGAGGCCGCGAAGATTGCCGCCAACGCCGGGTGTCGGATCGTGCTGGCCAACGGCCGTGAGAAGGACGTTATCAGCCGGATCATGGCGGGCGAGCCGCTCGGCACGGTCTTCATGCCCAGGCGTAAGCTTGGCAACCGCGCCCGCTGGATCCTGAACAGCCGACCCGCCGGCGTGATTTGCATCGACGACGGCGCAATGAAGGCCCTGCGCAATCATAAAAGCCTGCTGCCCAGCGGCGTCATCGGCGTCGAGGGCGTCTTCGATCCCGGCGAGGTCGTCATGCTGAACGACGCGGCCAAGGCCGTAGCGAGCATTAGCAGCGTGCAGCTCAAGACCGTTGTGGGCAAGCACAGCACCGAGATCAAGAAGCTTCTCGGTCCCAAGCACCGCGACGTGGTGGCGATTCCTGAGGACATTGTCTTTCTGGATTACTGACTGGACTTCGGCAAAATGTCTGTGGATGATGCATCCTCCGACGAATGGTTTGCCCGGTACATGCTGGACGCGGGGTTTCTCGTCGCCCTCGTACTCACGGCCATCGGCGTTGCCCTGTATCTGGATGAGGGGGAATACCTTCGCGACTGGAACAAGGAGCCGGGGGCCGGCTTTGTTGTGTGCATGGTGCTCTGCCCGGTGCTGGGGGTAGTGACGCTGGGCCTCGTCATCTATGCGGGCATTCGGCTCTTTCTGCGGCCTCACACCTTTGGGCACGCGCTTGTTCGGTTTGTGCTCCTCGTCGCGCATGCGTTCGTTTTCCTCGTTTGCATCGACACCATCTCGTCAACGACGACCGCTCTCGTCGGCAGCTTCAGGCAGTTATCCTCGGGGTCGGGCTCGACGCAGGCGTGGAGCGCGCTCGAAGATCACGACTTCTCCGGCTCGCAGTATGACGTCCGTGAGGGCTTGCCGGAGGACTCGTCATCCTCCCCGTCGCGGTTCAGTCCGAGCCCGATGGGGTCGACCGGCGGCCGTGGGACGAATTCACGATGAGCCTGAGCGCATGGATCGAGGCCCTGGCGTCCCTTACTTCACGACCGGCGTCAGGACGATGTTGCGGTAGGCGATGCCCGTGTGGTCGCCCTGGAGATAGATCGGGCCGGGCTTGAACTCGTCGGACCACAGGGCGCCGCCCGTGCAGCCGAGGAGCGGCTCATTGTCGATGATCGTCTGGCCGTTGAGGATGACGGTGACGTGGCGATCCACGAGCGTGATGTCCAGGGTCTGCCACTGGCCGGCGGGCTTCTCGGCGGCCACGCGGGGCGTGATCCGGCTGTAGACGCCGCCCATGTTGTGCGAGTCGAGGGGCCGGCCGTAGGTGTCGGCGACCTGGACCTCATAGATGCCTCGCAGGTAGACGCCGCTGTTTTCGCCTTTGTTGACCTTCACCTCCAGCTTCAGATTGAAATCCTCGAACTCGGCGACCGTTCGGAGGTTGCCGTAGGAGACGTGGCGGCCCTCCGGCTGGATCGCCTTGTTGACGAGCATCCCGTCCTCGGGTAACCACCCGTTCTTCTGGCCGTTGCTGGTCAGCTTCCAACCGTCGAGGCTGGTCCCATCGAACAGGTCGATCGATGCGCCGAACTTGACATTCGACAAGTTCGGCTTGTCGGGCAGAGGGGGAATCCGCTTGCCGGTGAACTCCCGCTGCTCGAAGCCCAAGCCATCCGTGTGCGGCTGAATCTGGCTCAGTTGGAGGAAGTCGCCATCGACTCTTGCCATGATGACTTCGGGGAACATCTGGGTGCGGACGACCTTGCCCGCGGCGTCTTTACGTTCCACCTTGTGCAGCCGGACGACGCACAGGCTGTCGTTTGTGGTGAAGACGCTGTCCACGGGGAGCACGCTTCCGCCGCCCCAGAGGATGCTGCCGTCCAGATAGCCGTTCTCCTGGGTGACGCCCAGCCAGCCGGCGGCGCCGCCGGGGAGGGTCAGGGCCCAGCGGCCGATGAACGGATCGGCTTCCGAGGCGATAGCCGTTGTGCAAATCCACAGAGCCGTGACAAGAACCAGCGTGCGATGTGTGTTCCCGGTCATGAACGATATCCTTTCAGATTCGAGTTGGTAAATCACATTCGTCTTACAATACAGCGACCACCGAGACATTTCAAGAGCGGGGTTCGGCATGCAGCAGGGCGGCGATCTCGCCGATTCGGCTCTTCGAGAGCATCTCTTTCGCGAGGTTCTGGGCGTCGGTCAGCGATGTGGCGCCGATGGCCTGCTGGGTTCGCAGCAGGTGGATGGGGTCCACGCTGAATGCCCTGATCCCGATGCCCAGGAGGAACGGGGTGTACTGCGTTTCGTGGGCCATGTCGCCGCAGAGGGACAGGTCGCAGTCGTGCTCGCTGGCGGCGAGGGCGATCCGGCTCAGCATGCGGAGGATCGAAGGATGGTGCGGCAGATAGAAGCTCGCCACGCTCTCGTTGGTGCGGTCTGCCGCCAGCATGAACTGGATCAGGTCGTTGGTCCCGATGGAGAAGAAATCCGCCTCGCGGGCAAAGTCGTCGGCCAGATCGGCCACGGCTGGCAGCTCGACCATCATTCCGAGCCTGGGCTTGTCGTTGTGTTCGAGTCCCTGCCTGGCCAGCAGAGCCATCGACTCGTAGACGACTTCGCGGGCCTCGTGGAACTCGTCGAGTGAGGAGATCATCGGGAACATGATCCGCAGGTCGGCCCCGACGCCCGCCCGCAGGATGGCCCGGACCTGCTCGGTGAAGATGGCCTTGTTCTGGAGCGAGAAGCGAATGGATCGCATGCCCATCGCCGGGTTCTGCTCCTTGATATCGTGGTAGTAGGAGAGGATCTTGTCGCCGCCTGCGTCGAGCGTGCGGAAGGTCACGGGCTTGCCGGGCATGGATTCGACCAGCTTGCGGTAGATCACGTACTGCTCGGCCTCGGAGGGGAACGTGGACCGGATGAGGAATGGAAACTCCGTGCGATACAAGCCGATGCCGTCGCAGTGGAGTTCCGCCGCGACCTTCAGGTCGGTCAACAGGTTGATGTTGGCCATGAGCTGCACGCGGGTCCCGTCGGCCGTCGCGGTGATGCGCTTCATGAGCTTCTTCTGATCGGCCAGGGTGAGCCGCGCCCGCTGGCGGGCCCAGAACCGCTCGAGCACGTCGTCGTCCGGATCGACGAAGACGTTCCCCATATCGGCATCGATCAGCAGGGGGGTGCCGTCGGGCACGTTCAGGAGGTCGAAGGCGTCCGTGATGACCATGGGCATGGCGAGGGATCTCGCCAGGATGGAGATGTGCGAGGTGACGCCGCCTCCCACCAGGACCGCTGCGGCCACGCCCTCCGAGGAAAGCTTCAGGAGATCCGATGGGAAGAGTTCCCGCGTGACGGTGACGTGACCGCGGCTGGCATCACTCTCGGCGCCGGTGCTGACCATGTTGTTTACCAGCCGCACGGCCAAGTCCTCGATGTCGTTGGCCTTCTCCCGCATGTAGGCGCTGTCGCTGGCGAGGAAACTCCGCATATAATCCGCGGCGACCTCGGCCACGGCCGCGGGCGCATTGACCCCCGCCTTGATTTGCTTGGTGACCCTCCCGATGAAATCGCGGTCCTTCAGAATCATCAGGTGGGCGGCGAAGATCAGCGAGGCGGCGTCGGAGAGCTTGTGCTCGACCTGCTCCTGCAGTTCCTCCAGTTGCCTCTCCGTGCTGACTACTGCCTTGTGGAACTCTTCCAGAGAGTAGGTCCTGCCGTAGTCATGGCTGGAGAGAAATGCAAGGCTTCTCTGCTTGTCGAGGACCATGGAGGGGGCGTAGGCGAAGCCCTCGGCGGCCATTTTGCCCTTGATGAATTTGAGTCCGGCCGGCGGGCCTTTCACGATCTCCTGGGGCGGCTCGTGAATCCCCATGATGAACTGCGCGTTCTCGATGATATTGCCGAGTTGCGAGGCCACCGTCTCCAGGGAGGTGACATCGGGGTCGCTGAAAGAGCGGCCTGTGTCCCGCTGGAGGACCAGGACGCCCATTTTGGAGAGACCCCGGGCGATCGGCACCGCCAGAAACGCGTTGTAGCGTTCCTCGAAGATGCCGGGGAAGAACTGGTAGTTCGGGCTTCGGCTGGCGTCGCTCTCGCAGACCGTCCGCATCTCTTGGAGGGCCAGGCCGGTCAGACCCTGGCCAAGCTTCAGACGCACCTGGCCCACGGACTGAGGATTCAGCCCGCGGGTGGCCCGCAGCGTCAATTCCTGCTTCTGCGGGTTGTAGAGATAGATCGAGCAGACGGCGGACTGGGTCCGCTGGGCGACCATCTCGACCGCCTTGTTCAGCAGCGTCTCGACGCTGGCGCTGTCCCGGAAAAGGTGGTTCAGTTCGTTGATATCGTACAGCAGTTGTTTACTGTCCATTGTGCCTTCGAACCTATGATCCTGCTTATTTGCGTTTCACTTTGTTGTCTACTGAGGTCCTTCCCGACGGGTTCAAGGGGCTGTCGGACCGCCTTCCCCCGCTCGGTCCGAGAAGACTACGCGCGAATTGCCCCCGACGCAAGGGCGAATCGACGGTATGGACGCAATGGGCCGTTGTGGGACTGTGCCCTACCGGGACAAGCGAAAGAGTCGAATCTCGTTCGTTTCGTTCGGCCTGGCGACCTCGGCATATACCCAGAATTCCCCACCGACCATCATCCAATGCGAGTAACGCCAGGTGTGGAAGTGTTCACTGGGCGTGGTGCTGACGACCAGAGGTGCATCGGGCGTCAGGTCGATGATGCGATGCAAATCGAACGTGAAGCCGACGCCCGTGGCGATATTGTAGACCGGATCGTACCAGTCACAATTGGAGCCTTCATAAACGAACAGATAGCCGACGCCCACGCGGATCACGCAGGCGGGTCGGACGTAGAAGTCGTGCCAACCGGTGAGGTCCATGATCGACTGGTATGGGCTGCCGACCGGCTCCCATCGTTCGCCGTTGGGGCTGCGGAAGTGATAGATGCGTTCCGTCCGGCGCATGGTCCCGATGACGTAGCAGTGGTATTGGCCTTCGGCAAAGAGGATGAACGGGTCCTTGTACCCATCGACGATGACATCGCGGTCATAGGATGAGGACCGCGGGCTGATGACCGGCTTCGCGGAGGCAGGCTCAAACTGCGTAGGATCGTTCGAATCGTCGAACTTGATAATCGACCAGGGCCCATCTTTCCACGGGCCGCAGACATACAACTTGAACTGGCTGGTCTGTGGGTCCGTCAGGAGGGCGGGCCGCTCGAAACCCGGAATGGGCACATCCTCTCGGCGGATGCTGTGCGCCTTTGTGAAGTGGATGCCGTCGCTGCTGCGAAGGATGCGGATTTCATAGCCTCGCAGGCCCCGAGGGGCGTTGGCCGTCCGCATCCGGCAGGCCAGCCAGAATGTGCCCTCCTTATCTCGAACCACAGACGGCGCTCCCGCCCACCACTCGGGCTCATCCTTGTCCGGTTCGAGGATGACGGAATATTCATGGAATCCCACCGGAAGTCTCTCAATGAGACCGCCGACGGCATCAGCCGCGCTCTGTGCCCAACAGGGCGACGAGAGGGTCAACAACGCGAGGATGATTTGACCGTTCATTTCTTGCGCTCCTCAACCGGCCGGAAGACCTGATCGCCGCCTGGGGGCAGGTTGCCCCAGATGCTGCGAGTTCCGCCGTTATCGTGCAATCGCGACGAGCAACACCAAGAGGGTCGCCAGAGAGACCCATCGCCGCTTCGATGCGTCTGTTCCGACCGTTCATACCACCAATCTGCAAATACCTGCCGGAACGAATTATACGGCCTCTTCGCGAGATTGCCTACCGGCTTTCGGGAGCATTGAAGAGGGGGGACCTCGACCCTCGTGAATTCTGCCCGATGATATTCCCTTCCCACGGCTCCTGCAATAGAATGTCAGACCCGTGCGTCGCGCATTTACAACGACTGCGTTCGTGCCGGGTATAGGTCGACGTCCTTTTTGAGAGGGGTACACTATGGCAAGGCGAGTATCGTTTGTCTGTGCTGTTGTGGTGTCGATGGGCCTGATCTCGCCCGTGGGGGCGGCCGAGCCGCCGCGGGAGCCCGATGTCATCTTTCTGCCCACGCCCCAGAACGTGGTCGAAAAGATGCTGGAGCTGGCGAAGGTGACCAAGGCCGACGTTGTCTACGACCTGGGCTGCGGCGACGGTCGGATCCCCGTGACGGCCGCGAAGAGATACGGCTGCAAGGCCTTTGGCTATGACATCGATCCCCAGCGAGTCAGGGAGTCGCGGCAGAACGTCGAGGCCAGCGGGGTCGGCAACCTGGTGACCATCGAGCAGAAGGATATCTTCACACTGGACGTCAGCGACGCCAATGTGGTTACGCTTTATCTTCTGCCGAGCCTGAATGTGAAGCTGATTCCGAAGTTGGACAAGCTCAAGCCGGGATCGAGGATCGTCTCGCACGACTTCGACATGCAAGGGGTCACGCCGGACCGGGTCATCACGGTCCCGGACACCGAGGACTCGGACCGCACGCATCGAATCTACCTCTGGACGACCCCTCTGAAGAGGGAGCCGCCTGCAGGGGGGCGCGCGCCGGATGTTGTCTATGTACCCACGCCTCAGAAGGTCGTCGAAAAGATGCTGGAGTTGGCCAAAGTGACCAGGAAGGACGTGGTGTACGACCTGGGCTGCGGGGACGGTCGCATTCCGATCACGGCCGCGAAGAAGTACGGCTGTCGCGCCGTCGGCTATGACATCGACCCCGTTCGCGTCAAAGAGTCGCGGGAGAACGTCGATGCGAACGGCGTCGGCAAGCTGGTGACCATCGAGCAGAAGGACATCTTCACGCTGGACCTTAGCGGGGCAAGTGTGATTACGCTCTATCTTCTGCCGACTTTGAATGTGAAGCTGATTCCGCAGTTGGACAAGCTCAAGCCGGGATCGAGGATCGTCTCGCACGATTTCGACATGAAAGGAGTCATCCCGGACCAGGTCATCCACGTGCAAGGCGACGATGAATTCAGCCTGGACCACACGGTCTACCTGTGGACGACTCCGCTGAAGAAGGAGCCGCCCGCGGAGCTTCGCAGGCCGGACGTGCTCTACGTTCCCACGCCGCAAAATGTGGTCGAGAAGATGCTGGAGTTGGCGAAGGTGACCAAGACCGATGTGCTGTACGATCTCGGCTGCGGTGACGGTCGTATCCCCATAACGGCCGCCAAGAAGTACGGCTGCCGGGCCTTCGGCTTCGACATTGATCCCAGGAGGATCAAGGAATCGCAGCAGAATGTGGAGGCCAAAGGTGTCGGCAACCTGGTGACCATTGAGCAAAAGGACATCTTCACGCTGGATCTCAGCGGGGCCAGCGTGGTCACGCTCTATCTGCTTCCGGCTCTGAACGTGAAGCTGATCCCGCAGTTGGAGAAGCTCAAGCCGGGATCGAGAATCGTCTCCCATGAGTTCGACATGCAAGGGGTCACGCCGGACCAGGTCATCAAGGTGCCCGGGGATGGGCAGTCGAGCCTGAGCAGCAGGGTGTACTTATGGACGGCCCCCTTGAAAAAAAAACAGAGTTTGCCGGGACGGGATTGATGATTGGCTGCCCGACGTTATCACACAGTGGAATGGCCATTACTCGAAAACCCGCGCAGACACGCGCGTCGGCCCTCGCCGGGTTTTGATTTGACGGCTTCTCGATGATACGGTATGGTTGAGACATTGTGATCTGAGCGTCCGTAGCTCAATTGGATAGAGCATCGGTCTTCGGAAACTCGGCAAAATCCTTGCTACTTCGTAAATATTGCTGATTCAAGCACTTAGAGAGTGGTAGGAATCCAAGAAATCGCAGATAATGCACCTTTTGGTTGTAGTTTGGTTGTAGTCTTTCGGCGGCAAACGGGAGTCGAGAAAACTCATAATCCCAAATGGTTCTTCACCTTGGGGAAGCGCCGGGCGGATAGGCGAGTCGGTTCACAGGGTGGTGCCTTGACCTTCTTGCCATCAAGATACTGATTGAGGGCCTCTCGTCTTATTCGAAAGTGTCCCTTTTGGGGGACCCTTCCGTCATCGCCGACAACAAGGTCGATGGCCTCCAGATCGCCGTTGCGGATCAACCGGTAGACGATGGACTTCGAGATCTTGAGCTCCTGGGCGATATCTTCGACAGTGAGCCAGTCTGATTTACATGGGCTACGAATCGCCTCCAGCATTTCAAAGAACCGTCCCAGATTGGCGAGAAGATCCCTGTATACCGAGCATCCACCGATGTCGGTTGGGTACACGTTGTCCTCGTTGTTTCGGACTTTCGATCTCACTGTCGTTGCGCTTCAGTAGAACTGGTCATTCATGGTCTTGTTAATGAATTACTTTCGTCCACGTGCCATAAAGCAATTATCTCATAGCGTTCATCACCGCAGCGGACACTCCCCTGCCATGCCGCTGATTTTCGTGTGACCTGGCCAGTAGATGCGTTGAACAGGTCCTTGATGTGTCTGCGCGTGGTCTTGCAGCATTCTCGTCGCATCGTGGTCGTGTTCCTTTGTTTTCCCCATTCCTATATCTTTTCAGCGGAGTCTTAGCTCCGGCCGTACCCATGGTGAACGTCGCCGGTTGTCCTTGGGAGCCATCCACACCTTCTTTCTACTGGGCACCCATGATCTTTCTCTGACGTGGCTATGATTTCTCTGTGATTTCTGAGTCCCACAGGATCAATAAACACTTCCACCTCGGATTGAGCACGTACACTCGGGCTCGTGGCTGGTACGATTGGGGCTTCTATCACAGGTGGGCCGTCTCCATGCCTACAGATGATGGTGGGAGCACCGACGTAGAGCAGGTTCCGCAGCCGCTCCGGGCGTCGCTTTCCCTGCGGAACATCTGGCTGCTGCCAGGGAACTTTGGAATCATGACAGAGTATTTGAGAGCGGGGTTCGGCGGGAACAGGGGGAGGCAGGGGGGTGGAAGCACACGGATGGCGCTGACCCGCGGAGAGATGACTGCCGGGAACGACGGCACAGGAGCCGAAGATCGGGATCTAAGCTCTGGTACGAAGGGAGACATCAGTTCCGCAGCCGCTTCTTGCGTCGCTTTCCCTGCAGAACATCTGGCTGCCGCCAGGGGCTTTGGAAACATGACGGACTATTTGAAGGCAAGGGAGGGGAAGCAGAAGGCGGGGCGAGCAACCAGAGGTGGATTGCTGCTGGCGGTCAGCCGGGGCGGGGTGAAAGGCTCAGACGCCGGTGTGATGGAGGATCGGACGGACCCATCCCGAGTGCCCCGGCGGTGTCAAATCACTTGCATTCTCCCTACTTCGCGCCCAAAATGACCTATCCAGAGGTCCAAAACGGTGGGGAGTCGGTATGACTGACGTTACACGCATCTTGAACGCCATCGAACGGGGGGACGCGAAGGCTACAGACGAACTCTTGCCGCTGGTCTACGAGGGACTCCGGCTTCTGGCGGCGCAGAAGCTATCCCATGAACCGCCGGGGCAGACCCTTCAGGCGACCGCTCTCGTGCATGAGGCGTATATCCGGCTGGTTGGAGGCGACGCCCCAAGCTGGGAGAACCGGGGTCATTTCTTTGGGGCGGCAGCGGAGGCGATGAGACGGATTCTCGTAGACCACGCGAGGTGTAAGAGGAGCCAGAGACGGGGAGGCACCCACCAGAGGGTCGAACTGGAGGGCTTGGACTCGGCTGTGGGTGAACCGCCGGAGTATCTCGTTCGACTGGACGAGGCCCTGACCAAACTGGATCAAGAGGACCCTGAACTTGCCGAACTGGTAAAACTTCGCTATTTCGCGGGGCTGACCCTGGAACAGGCAGCCGAAATCAAGGGTATCTCGCGTCGTACTGCTGGCAGATACTGGCACTATGCTCGTCTATGGCTGTATCGCGAGGTAGCGGCCGGAGACGAGCTGGACAAGTGAGGCTGCCCCGCCCCGGAAAATGTGGCTGAGCCAGAGACGGGACAGTCAGGCTTGCCCGGCCGCATTCGTCATCATTATTTTTGCCTGAACCGCACAATTTTCAGAGTCATACGGTTTTTTCTGTCCCATTTTTCGTCCGAATTCCGCATGGAGTAGTAGAGGGCGATCTTCATGGAGTTGTGCTGTGGGTGAACGGTCGAAAGACATCAAGTTGATTGTTTGTGAGGTGCTGGAAAGGAAGACGGCCGAGGAACGAGCGGCATACCTGGAAACAGCATGTGGAAACGATGTGTTGCTGAGGAAAGAAGTTGAATCGTTGCTCCAGCTGGACCCCCAAATGGGTGATTTCCTCGAAGTCCCTGTGTTGGGCCCGGGCGTCATTTTGGACGAGCCCCTGGTTTCCGAAGGCCCCGGTATAGTCATTGGCCGGTACAAGCTCCTGGAGAAGATCGGCGAAGGGGGCATGGCGGTGGTCTACATGGCCGAGCAGGAGCAGCCCATCCGCCGCAAGGTGGCACTCAAGATCATCAAGCTGGGGATGGACACCCGCCAGGTGATCGCCCGATTCGAGGCCGAAAGGCAGGCCCTGGCCCTCATGGACCACCCCGGCATCGCCAAGGTCCTTGATGCAGGGGCCACCGAGACCGGCCGGCCGTACTTTGTCATGGAGCTCGTCCAGGGCGTCTCCATCACCGAGTACTGCGATAGGAATAGCCTGGGCACCAAGGACCGGCTGGCCCTGTTCATCCAGGTCTGCCACGCCGTGCAGCACGCCCATCAGAAGGGCATCATCCACCGCGATATCAAACCCTCCAATGTCATGGTCACGCACCATGACGGCAGGCCGGTTCCCAAGGTGATCGACTTCGGGATCGCCAAAGCGACGAACCAGCGTCTGACGGAAAAGACGCTCTTCACCCGCTATGCCCACATCATCGGCACCCCTGCCTACATGAGTCCCGAGCAGGCGGAGTTGAGCGACCTCGATATCGATACCCGCACCGATATCTACTCGCTCGGCGTGCTGCTTTACGAGCTTCTGACCGGGACCACGCCCTTCAGCGAAGAGGAACTCCGCAAGGCGGGTTACGTCGAGATGCAGCGGGTCATTCGGGAACAGGAGCCGGTGAAGCCGT
>DCUI01000241.1:0-2408 GCA_002327785.1 Phycisphaerales bacterium UBA2218 | reverse complement strand
GGTCACCCCCGAGGGCGGGGGTGCCACAGGTGTGCATGCCATACCGTACCAGCAGGTCCGGGGGGACCTCGACTGGATCGTGATGAAGTCCCTGGAGAAAGACCGCGCCCGGCGGTATGAGACCGCCAGCGGGTTGGCGCTGGACATTGAGCGGCATTTGCGCAGCGAACCGGTGGTGGCGCGTCCTCCCAGCACGGCTTACCGGGCCCGGAAGTTCCTTCGGCGGAACAGGGTAGTGGTGACGGAGACTACCCTCTTGGTCTGCCTGGCGGCCCTCGCCGCGGCTGGCATCTTCCTTTGGTTGCCCCAAACACGCGTCCAGTGGGCGAGAAACCAGGCGGTGCCCGAAGTGGAACGGCTCGTCGAACAAGCCGCGTTGACTCGGGACGATGCAAAAGCCCGGGAAGCCCTCCAGCTCGGTCAAAAAGCCGCCCGTTACCTCCCCGAGGATCCACGGCTGAAGAAGGCCGTGGAGGCCTGTTCGGGTGTCTGGTCAATAACATCCGATCCTGCGGGCGCACACGTGAGCATCAAGCCCTACCGCGACCGAGATGCGGATTGGACGGTCCTGGGCCAGACACCGCTGCAGAACGTCAGGTTGGCGCGGGGCTTTTATTCCGTTAGGTTCGAGAAGCCCGGCTATGAACCGGTCGAGGCGATAGGTGGTATGGGCGGTGGCGAACTATACCGGATGCTCGACGCTGTCGACCAGGTCCCTCCCGGGATGGTTCGCGTTTCCGCCAGGAATGTGGCCATCGCCGGAATTGGCGAAGTCCCCAGCTTCTTCATCGACAAATGTGAGGTCACCAACCGCCGGTTCAAAGAGTTTGTTGACGTCGGAGGCTATCAGAACCCCCAGTACTGGAGAGAGCCGTTCGTCCGGGACGGTAAAACTCTGGCCTGGGAGGAGGCCCCAACTCTCTTTCGCGACCGTACCGGACGGCCAGGTCCGGCCACTTGGGCCTCGGGCGATTACCCGGCGGACCAGGCCGACTACCCCGTTGGTGGAGTGAGTTGGTATGAGGCCGCGGCCTACGCCGAGTTCGCCGGCAAGAGTCTGCCCACCAGGGATCACTGGGCCCTGGCGGCAGGTTTCGACATCAGTGATTTCTTCATCTATTTTCCCGGCGTGATCGCCCCCATCAGCCGGTTTGACAAAGAGGGACCCGCGCCGGTCGGCAGCCACCAAGGCATGAACTGCTACGGCGCGATGGATATGGCCGGGAACGTCCGGGAGTGGTGCTGGAATGAGTCACCGGCCGGGCGGTTCATCCGGGGCGGAGCTTGGGACAGTACCATGTACACTTACAGTAACGAGAATCAGCTATCTCCATGGGATCGCTCGCCCCAGAATGGTTTTCGCTGTGTGAAATATCGGGATCGGGACAAGATCCCGGCGTCGCTGTTTGAGCCCAAGGGCTTGTGGAGGGACCGGGATTTCAGCAAAGAGAAACCGGTTGACGACGCGCTCTTCGAGGTCTACAAGGCCCGGTTCGAATACGACCCGACCGAATTGAAAGCGGAAGTGGAGAAGCGGGATGAGAGCTCGGCCGACTGGATCGTGGAGCGGGTCACGTTCGACGCCGCCTATGACAATGAACGCGTAATTGCCGAACTTTACCTGCCTCGGAGCGGCCACCCGCCTTATCAATCGGTCATCTTCTTTCCCGCCGCCGATGCCGTGGGCGGGTGGTTGCCTGCTTCGACACGCGCATATTTCGGGCTCGGCTTGGATTGTTTTGTACAGAGCGGCCGGGCCTTCGTGTTTCCCGTCTACAAAGGAACCTATGAAAGAACGGGAGACATGACCGTGCTGAGACGGTGGCCCGCCCAAGAGTACCGCCACGCCTACACGGACTACCTGGCCAAATGGGTGAAGGATTTCCGGCGCTGCGTGGATTACCTCGAGACTCGGCCCGATTTTGACCGCCAGAAGATCGCCTTCTGCGGCGTGAGTTGGGGTGGCATCATCGGAGCCGTGATCCCCGCGGTCGAGCCCAGGATCCGAGCTGTCATGCTCGTCCTGGGCGGTTTCGAGGCCAATTACGCTCTGCCGGAGGCTCAGGGTCTGAACTACATTGCGCATATCACGGCACCCACTTTGATGCTGAATGGAAGACTCGACATGATCTTCCCGCTGGAAACGTGCGTCCGCCCCGCTTTCAACCTGCTCGGCACTCCGGAGAAGGATAAGAGGTTAGTCCTCTATGACACCGAACACACTGTGCCCAAAGCTGAGCTTACCCAGGAGTTGTTGACTTGGCTCGACAAGTATTTCGGACCTGCCAAGTAGGTCCAGATTTCGCGTCTTTCGCGGTTTCACGGTTCTGACGATGCGCTTGGCTCCGCGCGGAGTGCGGACGAGCACACGCAGGAGGATGGGAAGCAACGATTACATATTGTCTTCG
>DCUI01000203.1 GCA_002327785.1 Phycisphaerales bacterium UBA2218 | reverse complement strand
CCATCGTTGGCATACCAGGCGATCTTGTCGTCGATGTACCCATCCCCCCACTCCCAATAGAAGGAAGAAGCCGACAGCACATCCAGGTCCCCATCGCCATCCAGGTCCGCCGCGTAAACACAGTTCGCCCCATCGGCCGCGGTTGTAATCACCTGCTGGGGTCCGAACTGCCCCGTCCCATCGTTGGCATACCAGGCAATCTTGTTGTCGTCGCAAGAAGCCGAGAGAACGTCGAGATCGCCGTCGGCGTCCAGGTCCGCCGCATAGACGCAGCTCGCCGAATCCGCCGCTGTCGTGATCACCTGCTGGGGTCCGAATTGGCCCGTCCCGTCGTTCGCGTACCAGGCAATCTTGTCGTCGTCCCAAGAAGCCGAGAGAACGTCCAAGTCGCCATCGCCATCCAGGTCCGCCGCGTAGACGGATGTCGGCCCATTGGTTTCACTCTGTACGATGATATGCTGCTGGGGCTTGAAACCGCCATAGAGCGCCGGGCAGAACGTGGACACCACCAGCAGCAGAGCGAGTCTGCGCACGATTCGAGGAGATGCGACCGCAACCATTTCTGGTCCTCCATCCCCCCAACACCTGACAGAAGAACAGCCGCCTGCCTACAGGCACATAGGACGATGCTTCAAGAGAGAATTGCTGAAAGATAGTATACCAGACGGGCAGGTGCCGCGCCTATCTCAAAAAGGGGGGGGGGAGATTTCCGCGCCCAGGCCGAAGGGGTCAACCCCGCAATGCGCCTGGCCGGACGGATACGCCGGCAGATCCCATCGGCGCCGCCAGGACTCAGAGACTACCTCAAAACCACGTTTTGACCTGTCATGGTGAGCCCTCGGCCCGGAGGGCCGCCCTGGGCGCGCAGCGCCCCTTCGGGGCGGGGCGACCCGACGAACCATCTGGCTGCCAAATGAGAGGCTTCTCAAGGCCGCAGCCCAGATTCTTCGCTGCGCTCAGAATGACAATCGTCGTTTTGAGATAGTTTCTTAAGATGCTCTCGGGCACTCTTCACCGCGTCGATGGCTACCGCGTGCCGGTTCCGAGCGCCCCCATGTTTGTGTCGATCTTGATCTGGCCGGGGATCGTGTAGTTCACGGGCAGTCCCGTCTCCGGGGCGATGAGGAAGTTCTTCACGACGTAGGACAGCCCGACCGGCGTCTCGGGACCGCTGACGTTGATCCTCACCCTCAGGACCGAGTCGGCAGGCAGGGACACTTGCTTCGGTCCGAGCGGACCTTCACGCTGCAATTCCATGGGCAGGGCCGAGTCATTGCGAACCGTGAATCGAACGGCTCTGCCCTCGCGTTCGATGTCGGTGATCTGAATGGACGCCTCGAAAAGGGCATTCACATACTCCCGACGGCCGATGATCTTGTCCTCGAACCAGATGGCGGTCCGGCCTGCTTCGAGGGCCTCCTTGATGGCGGGGATGCTCTTTTCGCGGGCAAAGACCAGCGTCATGGGACGGTGCTTCTCAGCGGTCGATTTCTCCAGCAGCGAGGGAGCGTGGATATCCGAATTGGCCATGAACGTCAGGTTCTTCTCCAATGCCCACCGGTGGGCATTGGTGGAGTACGTATCCCCATTGACCACCTCGATCCCGCGCAGGTACTTCTTCTCGTAGAGCGTCGTGTGGATGTCGAACCAGCCGATATGCTCGGGCTTCCAGTCGGGATGATTCCACCAGATGAACGCGCCCTGCTTGTCCGCGGCTGCCATACAGTCCAGGAGGTCCTTCGTGTCGAGCGGATTGACGTCATCGAGGAACACGGCGTTGAAGTGTCCCGGCGGGGTGTCCCGCGTGATCTCGGCCCCTCGAATGAGCAAAATCCCCTTGTCCTTGGCCATAGGCAGGGCAATCTCATAAGGCCGGTTGTGGTTGGTGGGCACATCCTGCTTGTGAGGCTGATACTCGATGTGATCGGTGATCGCGATGACATCCAGCCCTTCCCGCCAGGCCTCGTCCACGCGAACGGTGGGCCACACGTTTCCATCCGAAAACACCGTGTGCATGTGGAAATCGCACTTGAGCGTCTGGTAGCCCAGGATGTCCGGGATGCGGACCTCGTGCCGGACCTGGGCGAAGGCGCCGGCCGCCGAAAGCAGGACGACGACGATTCCCATCACCGCCACCATCGAACGCACAGATCGTTTCATCGCAGGACCCTTTCGTCAAATCGACACTTCGTTGCCGCTTCGCCTGCCCTCCAATCGACTCTCGCCAGAATAGCGTGTCCCCACGGGAACCACAACCGAAGAATCCTCCGGCAGATTCCGAGGCAAGAACAAATCACGATCGGGACAGGCTGTCACGAACGGTCGCTCCAGCGGCCAAACCAGTTCTTGAGGAATTCCGGCATGTTGGGGTCCTGCGCGTTGCCGCCGAACGCATGGACACCCCAGGCCCCGCCGCCGAGGGCATAGTATCCGATTGCCGCACCGCCGATGGCTATTCCGCCAATCGCCAGCCCCCCCATCGCCAGGAGCACACCGACGGCGCCGCCGCCCACGGCGATTAGTCCGACCGACAGGCCGCCCAGACTCAGGACGCCAAACGCCGCTCCGCCGACAGCCAGGCCTCCCACCGCGATAGGCCCGACGGCGATGACTCCCTTGGCAACGCGAAGCTTGCCTGTGACAGGATCGATGCCCCTGCCTCCCACGATGTGAACCAGAGGCACCCCGAGAAGCTCGCAGTCGGAGCGGTATTCATAGCCGCACAGACCCCGAATAGGATGCCCACAGTGCGGACACATCATCGCCTGGTCGGATATTTCACGCTCACATTCCGGACAGTTCATCAGTGCCATCGGATCTCTCCTTTACTTCACGAAATCGGGCAGGCGCTCGGCCTCGCAAGCCGGCACTTCGTCGACTTGCTGCGCCCCGTGCAGCATCATTGTGCCGATCCGGACGCATTCTGCAAGTGCAATGCTCGGACTGAGGACCCCATGTGCCTGATAAACACCATGGACGAAGTGGACGCTGTGGACGGACCAGGACAAACGATGGGTCCACATCGTCCATGAGGTCCATGTCGTCCACCAAGCGACAGGGCTCAGAACTTCCTCAGCAGCCCCACCACCACCGCCTCGATACGACAGTTGTCGGAGTAGATGGGCCCGTAGCGAGGGTTGGCAGGCTGGAGCCGGGCACGATCCGCTTCTCTGTAAAATCGTTTCAATGTCGCCTCGCCCTCATTGATGAGGGCGACGACGATCTGGCCGTTCTGGGCTCGCTCGGCCCGGCGGCAGAGCACGTAGTCGCCCGGCCGGATGTCCTCCTCGATCATGCTGTCGCCGGAGACTCGCAGCGCGAAGATCTCGTCGCCGGAGCCAAAACACGATTGTAGGGATAGACTATCTCTGCTTTCGATAGCCTCGATGGGCGCGCCGGCGGCGACGCGGCCCAGCAGCGGCACCCCCTCGCCTGCGGGGTCGCAGCCGTCCGGCTCTTCCGCCTGTACGCTCTTAAGCAGTCTTCGCCCGCGGGGCGTCAGCTTCAAAGAGCGAGCCCTGCCCGGGGAAGTCGTGAGCAACGATTTTCTTTGCAGCTCGCCGAGATGCTCGAACACGGTGCTTCGGCTCAGGCTCAACGCCGACGCCAGATCGGCAATCGTCGGGGAATAGCAGCGGTTGCCCCGGAAAGCGGCGATGTGCCGGAGCACCTGGAGTTGCTTCGGGGTTAAACCGTCGACGAGGTTTGTGTCTCTCGGCCGCATCCTGCGTTCTCTCCTTGGACTCGGCAATGGGTTGGTCACGGGCGGGCGCAACGGCGGATGCCTCGACGCACCGGGTCCCCGCCAGCACGCCCACGATCTCAGCCAGCGACTCCAGCAGTCGCGTCAGATGGCCCGACGACGGGTCGTCGGGGATCGGCCGGCCCGGCCACACGGAGAGATAGTCGCCCCCAGGCCCGAATTTGCACGCAGGTTCGATCCGTCTGATTCTATGTATGTCCATCCTTGGCACCCTGTTATCCTGTTTCGAGCACTGCCCTTCCGGCTTCCTCGTCTATCGGCCGCGACCCCCAAAAAACCCAAACAAAAACCGAACAAAACCACCCCGCACACGATGCTTTTCTGCGTTGCCCGTCCGCACGGTTGCGACCGGCCATAATATGGGACCGATGACGCAAAAAGTCGTGATCCGTGACTCGTGGCCAGTGGTCCTTGACCCGCAAAACACAGGGCACAACCCGCACGACGCACGAAGAAAATGCAGTCTTTTTTCTTGCGAACGCCGGACGGGTGCGCCATAATAGCGGTTGGAGAAACGCCTCTGATGGACCTGCTGCGAGCGGTTTGAGGCCTGAGCAGGAGGGATGGAGTGGCTGCCGGGATACGCATGCAACACCGCAGACGGAGATGCGTGGCACCTTCAATTTCCACGGCGCGCCGGAGGTGGGTGCTTCAAGTGTGCGACGGGAGGATAGTACGTTGACTGCATGTCTTTTGAAGGAGGACGAACATGTCGAAGAAGCTGGTTTACCTGACTACCATTGTTCTTGCTTTGGGACTGGCTCAGACGAGCCTGGGCGACGCGGCGGACCCCAATCTCATCGGCTGGTGGAGATTCGATGAAGGCGCGGGCACAACGGCAGCGGATTCCAGCGGGAACGACATGCACGGGGTGCTCGTCAACGACCCCCTGTGGCATGACGACGGCCCGCGCAACGGATGCCTGTTCTTCGATGGGTACGACGCCTATGTCCAGGTGGCGCAGCACGACAGCCTGAACCCGTCGGCCGGCGACTTCACGGTCGTCTTCTGGGCAAACGTGGAAATGACGTCCGGGACCCGCGGGGACACGAACTGGGACCTCGTTGTGGCCAAAAGAGATTCGGGCAGCATAGGATACTACGTCGGAGCCGACAGGACGCAGGGAGGCGGCGCCGGCCGGACCGCGTATCGGTTCATGCTGGGAGACACAGCCGCGAACAGGAAGGACACGGCCTATCTGCAGGTGCCGCTGGGAGAATGGGTCTTCGTGGCGGCTGTCCTCGAAAGGGCTCAGAACGCCCAGAAAATTTCCGTTGACGGAGGGCAGACCTGGGCGACGACCACCCCTCCGGCCGGACCCATCGCGCCCGACCGGGACCTCGGGATCGGATGGGACATCGGGCAGAACAACTACTGGTTCCATGGCAAGATTGATGACGTGGCTCTCTTCAGTCGGGCCTTGTCCGATGGCCAGATCCGCCTGATTATGCAGGAAGGCATGACTCCTGCGCTGGCGAAGAATGCATATCCCCAAAACGGCGCCGCAGACGTGCCTCGCGATGTCACCCTGAGCTGGGCTCCGGGACTGTACGCGGCAACCCACGACGTGTACTTCGGGACAACGTTCGAAGACATCGATGCGGCCGGCAGGACCAGTCCCCTGGGCGTACTGGTCAGCCAGGGCCAGGACACCGTGGCCTACGATCCCGGGCCGCTGGCGTTCGAGCAGACCTACTTCTGGCGCGTCGATGAGGTCAACGGGCCGCCCGATTACACGGTTTTCAAAGGCGACGTCTGGCGTTTTGAGGTCGAGCCGGTCGCGTATGCGCTTGCCGGCAGGCATATCACCGCCACGGCGTCGAGCTCGAGCAGCGACGAGGAGGGCCCCGTGAACACCATCAACGGCTCCGGCCTGACCCCGGACGATCTGCACTCGGTCGATACCACCCAGATGTGGCTCAGCGGAGAGGTCGCCGATGGGGAGTCGGCCTGGATCCGGTATGAATTTGACGAGGTCTACTCCCTGGATCGAATGCTGGTGTGGAACCACAACTCGATGACCGAGTCCCTGGTCGGCCTGGGTATCCAAGAGGCGATGATTGAGTATTCACTCGACGGCGCCGCCTGGATGAGCCTGGGCGACAATCACGAATTCGCACCTGCGTCCGGGAAGGCCGACTGTGCCTGTGGCACGACGGTGAATTTCGCGGGCGCAGCCGCCAAGTACGTCAGGATCACGGCTGTGAGCAACTGGAAAGGCATCTTCAGGCAGTATGGCCTCAGTGAGGTCCGCTTCCTGTACATCCCGATGTCCGCCCGACAACCGGATCCGGTTTCGGGCGCCACGGATCTGGAGCCGGAACTGACGCTGAGCTGGCGTTCGGGCAGGCAGGCCGCGGAGCACGATGTATACCTGAGCACCGATGAGCAGGCGGTTGTCGATGGCGCGGTCCCTGCCACCACCATATCCGAGCCCAGCTTCGATCCTGGCATGCTGAACCTGGCCCAGACGTACTATTGGAGAGTCGATGAGGTCAACGACGCCGCGGCTATCCCCCTCTGGGAGGGCGATGTCTGGAGTTTCTCGACCCAGGAATACATCGTCGTGGAGGATTTCGAGACCTACACCGATGTGGAAGGGAGCACCATCTTTCAGACCTGGATCGACGGCTGGGAAAATGGCACCTGCTCACAGGTCGGCCATTGGGACCCGCCGTTTGCCGAGACGGCGATTGTACACGGCGGCAGCCAGGGTATGCCGCTGACGTATAGCAACACCAAAGAGCCGTTCTATGCGGAGGCCGAGCGGTTCTTCGACGACCCGCAGGACTGGACGCTGTACGGAATCGGGACCCTCACCCTGTATGTCCGCGGCGCATTGGAGAACACCGGGCAGCTCTACATCAAGATCAACAACGCCAAGGTCTTCTATGACGGCGACATCGCCAGCCTGATCTGGCAGGCGTGGAGCATCGATCTGTCGACCGTGAACACCAACCTCGCGAGCGTGAGCAAATTGACGATCGGCATCGAGGGCGCCGATGCCGCGGGCATCCTGTATATCGACGATATCCAGCTTCATCCGGCCCCGCCCGACGCCAGAAAGCCGGTAGAGCCGGACCGCGCCCATCTGATCGCTCACTACACGCTCGACGGAAATGTCACCGACAGCTCGGGCAACGGCCATGACGGCGTGGCGAACGGCGAACCTGTCTATGTGGACGGGGTGCGAGGCCAGGCCCTGGAGTTCGACGGAGCCGAAGATCATGTCCGTATCGCACATCACGACAGCCTGAACCCGTCGACCGGCAGTTTCTCGGTCAGCTTCTGGGCGTATCTGGAGACGACGCCGGGGACCAGCGGCACCACCAATTGGGACCTTGCGGTGGCCAAGAGAGAGGCATCAAGCAGTAGGGGATACTACGTCGGCGCGGACAGGAACCAGGGAACTGCCACACAAGCCGGGTACAAATTCATGCTCGGAAACACCTCGGGCAACCGCGTGGACACTCCCTATGTGCTCGTGCCGCTGGGAGAATGGCTCTTCGTGACGGCCGTGTTGGACCGAGATCAGAACATCCACAAGATCTCCGTTGACGCCGGGCAAATCTGGACAACCGCCACGCCGCCGACCGGCTCGGTCGTACCCGCCACGGACCTCGCCATCGGATGGGACATCGGGCAGAACAACTACTGGTTCCATGGGAAGATCGACGAGGTGCACATCTATAACCACGCGCTCACCGACGAGGAGGTGTTCTGGCTCGTGGCCAACTAAGCCACCAGGCCTGCCTAAGAAACGGCATTCGTTGCGATACTAACAGCCACAGGGGCAGGACGCCTTCATGGTGTCCTGCCCGGCTGTTGTGTTGGGGTGCCGGTGGCGTCGTTTGCAGGAATGTCGAATCAAAGTCATGACTGGCACGAAGGAGACTCTGCGTGTCTATGAGAATCGCCAAGAGGAATACCCGTGAAGATCGCAGGCGGGAACACAAATACGCCGCGTCCAGTGCCCCGTTTGCCGCATTCGCACTGCTCATGTGCGCGTCGGCCTTGCTGGTGTCACCCGCCCGGGGACGTGAGCAAATCGTCCGCCAAGAGGCCCCCTTCCCTGCGATCTTCGACCCGCCGACTGAAGCGGACAGCGCCGACCCGGTCCGTTACGAAGTCCTCCGCGGCGACTTCCACATGCACACCGTCCATTCTGATGGCACGTTGTCCCCGGCGGACCGCGTCCTTGAGGCCTGGCAGTACGGCTACGACGTGATCGCCATCACCGATCACGGCAACTTCCTCGCCTACGAGCAAGTCCGCTCCATGGCCGATACCCTGGGCATTCTGCTCATTCGAGGCATGGAGACGGGGATCAGCGGAAACGAGCACTTCGTCGCGCTCGACTTCTCCGCCGACTACGAGCCCCGCAACCCGCACCAGTGGGCGGAGATCCAGGGACAGTCGCAGGTGTTCTACCGGGACCAATTGCAGCGGCTCTCCACGGCGGGCGCCTACGTGCTCTACGCCCACCCCCACGTCGGACTGCGAGAGCCGGTGCTCTGGGCAATCGGCCAGGGGATCATCCGGGGAATCGAGGTGAAGAACGACGTCGTCGGCTCCGGCTGGAACACCGTCGCCAGCCACGGCACTTGGTGGTATCCCTTCGCGTTCGATTGGGCGGTCGAGCACGGCCTGACCCTCTTCGCGAATTCCGACGTGCACGGCGCCCGGGGCAACGTCGAGCAGGCCGTGACGCTCGTCCTCGCCAGGGAACGATCCATCGCCGGCGTAATGGAGGCCCTCCGCGCCGGCCGGACCTTGGCATCCTTCAACAACATGCTCTGCGCCCATGAGTGGGTGCTCGAATTGCTGATGGCCAACATGGTCGATGTCCGCCTCAACCAGATAGACGACGGCATCACCTTTCTCCGCCTGCAAAACTCCGGCCCGAAGGAACTGACGGCTGAGATCGAAGGCATCCCGGTCGGCCCGGTCACGCTCGGAGCATACCAGACGGCGCTCATCGGCCTCAGGCGTAAGCCCGCCGCCGTGACCATGACCTGGAAAAACCTGTACACCCGCCCCACCACGAATCTGACCACGACCCACATCCTGACCGGTCCCACGCGATAAGGCACAGGACCGAAGACGCAAAGGGTCGTGCCCCGTGGCCAGTGACTTGTGTCTCGTGGCATGTAGTACACCATCCACGTTAACCCGACTTCGCGGATTCGGGGG
>DCUI01000121.1 GCA_002327785.1 Phycisphaerales bacterium UBA2218 | reverse complement strand
GCCCGGTCCCAACGGGACCCTCCGGGCCCAGGGCGGCCCTCCGGCCCGGGGGCGAGGCGAGCAGACCCGCCATGAATCCATCGCGCGGAGGGTCCGCGCCGAGAAAGGAGTCGCATCGTGGACCATCGAGAGAACAAAGGCAGGACGAACGCCCCGGTCGATGGGGTGGAGCAGACCTTGTTCGAGAGAGGCGTCTTCCAGACGGTGGCCGCGGATATCCAGCATCTGCTGCTTCGCCATGAAGCATTCAAAGGACGCAGTCAGGCGCCGCGTCGGCCGGGTCCTCGATGCGTTCTCGCGCGAGCGCCGCACCGAGGGCGCGTTCTACCTGCGTTTTGCGTGCTGGCGCCGAGGCAACGCGAGGCCATCGAGAACCTCTGGGGCGTCCACGGAGACGCATGGCGTCTGTTCCGTCGAATCTGCCGATTCTTCGGAGTCTGAGAAGGGTCTACTCTGCGGTGGTCGAGAAGCTGGCGTCCACTTCCGTGTAGAGGTCCCACTTGGCGGGCATCCAGGAGGAGATGGTGCCGCGTCCGGCAATCCCCTTGAACCGCTTGGCGCCGGAGAGGAAGTGGATGGTCCCTGTCTGTTTGGCGCGCGGTTCGCCCGAGACATCGACCTTGGCCAGGATGCTGGAGCCGTCGTCGAAATCGTACATGACGAAACCCTGGTAGTACTCCCTGCCCTCGGGGGAGGTCGTGTGGACAAGCGAGCTCCACAGCCGGGCAAACGTCCCGTCGTTGAGGACGAGGTACCCGCCGCGCTGAACGCCGTCCACGGCCACCATCCGGCTGTCGAATCGGTTCGTCTGCTTGGCGTAGGAGAACTCGCGCCAGCGGGTCACCTCCTGGGGAGTCTGGGCGGGGCTGAACCGGGCCGTGAAACCCAGAATGGACACAATCACAGCAAACAGGATTGCCTCCAGCGGCATGGCTGTTCGCACGTTGCGTTGTTCGCGTCTCATTTCTCGTATCTCGCAACTCGTATCAAATGTCAGACACCAAATATCCACATAGCGGAGTCCCGGCTCGCCGGGACGACTTCCTCAATTTTGATCTTTGCACTTTGATTTTTGATCTCTCCGTTCAGTTTCTCGCCAGGTTGATGAGCGTCTCGGCCACATTGCCCAGGGAAACGATCCGCTCGGCGCCGCCGCGGGCAATGGCCTCTTTCGGCATCCCGAAAACGACGCAGGATTGCTCGTCCTGAGCGATTGTGTGCGCGCCGGCCTGCCGCATGTTCAGCAGCCCCGTGGCCCCGTCGTCGCCCATGCCGGTCAGGATCGCGCCGATCGCGTTGGCGCCGGCGTACTTGGCGACGGAGTTGAACAGGACCTCCACGCTCGGCCTCTGGCGGCATACCGGCGGGCCGTCCCGCAGCGACACATAGTAGTTCGCTCCGGATCGCTGCAGCAGCATGTGCCAGCCCCCGGGGGCGATCAACACGCGACCGGGCACGACGTGGTCGCCTTCCTGGGCTTCCTTGACGCTCACGGCGCACTCACTGTTGAGCCGCTGAGCAAAGGACGTCGTGAAGTGGGCGGGCATGTGCTGGACAACGACCGTGCCGGGGGCGTTGGCCGGAAGGGCCGACAACACGCAGGTCAGCGCCTGGACGCCTCCGGTGGAGGCGCCGATGGCGAAGATCTTGTTGGTGGTCTCGGCCATGCTCAGCCGTTGCACGGGCACGGCGTTGTGCAGCCCCGCGGCCGGCGTCTCGTTGATGCGGGCCCTGGAGGCCGCCCTGATCTTCTCCACGAGGACGGCGCAGACGTCGCCGACGCTGTAGGAGCCGCCGGGCTTGCACATCACCTCGACCGCGCCGGCGTCGAGCGCCTCCATCGCGGTCTTGCCGCCCTCCGGCGTCAGCGAGCTGAGCACGATCACGGGCATCGGATGGTGCTTCATCAGCTTGCGAAGGAAGGTGATGCCGTCCATGCGGGGCATCTCCACGTCCAGCGTGAGCACGTCCGGGTGCAAGGCAACGATCTTGTCGCGGGCGATGAAGGGGTCGGGGGCCGTCCCGACGATCTCGATCCCCGAGTGCCGACTCAGCTCCTGGGTCAGGATCTTGCGGACGATCGCCGAGTCATCGACGACGAGCACTCTCACGGTTGTGTGGATTGTCAAAGTCATCGCAGGTATTTCTCCAGACCGTTGGAGCGGACGGTGGCCGTGCCATCCGCCATGTCGAGGTAGAGGTTGCGGGCGGAATTGCCGCCGACGTCCTCGGCGTCGATGATCATGCCGTTGCTCCAGAGAATCTTGCGGATCGCGAGATAGTTGCGTTTGCCGATGTCGAAGCCCTGGGGTCCCGTCGCCATGGTGGCGCCGCCCGCGAGCCGGATCTGGAGGCGTTTCTTCACGACCCCCATGGCGAGCAGTTTGTCCACGAGAAG
Source organism: Phycisphaerales bacterium UBA2218 (assembly GCA_002327785.1). GTDB lineage: Bacteria > Planctomycetota > Phycisphaerae > Sedimentisphaerales > Anaerobacaceae > PLanc-01. Next base: position 18,474 of record DCUI01000121.1, on the reverse strand, counting down.
CCGCATCCCGGTATCGGCGAACATAAAGGGTTTGGACTGGGCCCGCGACGGGTCCATCGTCGAGGTCGGCAACTGGTAATGCAGCATCCCGCCGATATGGGTGGCCGGATCGTACAGGCACACCCCGATGCACGAGCCCAGGGAGTATGTCACCAGGACATCGGCAGGGTTGTCGGAAACCTTGGCGTCTGAGATATCGATCACGACTCGGGTCTTCACCATGCTCACCCTCTACGGCTTGCTGTAAATCGTGGGTTGGACGTACCGGAACTTGTGCTCGATCCCCGTGAGGGACTCCGAGTGACCCGTAAACAGGACCCCGCCGGAGGCCAGCAGGTCATAGTAGCGGTTGATCAAGCGACCCTGGGTCGGCTTGTCGAAGTAGATCATGACGTTGCGACAGAAGACGAAGTCCAGAGGTCCCTTGACCGGCCAGTCCTCGATCAGATTGAGGTACCGAAAGAGCACCACGCTGCGAAGGCTGGCGGCGACCTCGTATACGTCCGCGTCCCGTCCCTGCCTTCGAATCAGGTACTTGCTCCGCAACGGCAAGGGGATCGGATCGAGCCGGTCTTTCTCATAGATCCCCTCCTGGGCGCGTTCGAGCACGCGGGTGGAGACATCGGTCGCCAGGAGCTTGACGTCCCAGCGTCCTTTTCCGGCGATGGCCTCGAGCAGAGTGATCGCGATGGAGTAGGGCTCTTCGCCCGTGGAGCACCCGGCGCTCCAGCCGCGAATCCGCAGGTCGTGCCGAGCCTGCTTGGCCGCCAGCGCGCGGGGCAGGAACTGCGACCGCAAATACTCGAAGTGCTGATCCTCGCGGAAGAACTTGGTCAGGTTCGTGCTGAGCGAATCGACCAGGATGGAGAACTCCTGTCCCGTGGGGTCTTCGAGCACGTATCGGATGTAGTCCGAGAAACTCGGGAAATTGCCCTCGCGCAGCCGCTTGGCCAGGCGGGCCCGCACCAACTCCTTCTTCCCGTCGTGCAGATTGATCCCGCAGTGCTTGTATACGAGATCGCTGATGAGTCGGAACTCCTGCTCGCCCAGGACGATCTCCTGCAGTGTCAATGCCGCCATACAAAGATCTCCGTGAGTATTACTGTTCCTGAGCCAGCTTCACCAATCCGGGAATGTCGAGAATCAGAGTGACTCTTCCATCGCCCATGATTGCCCCGCCGGAAACGCCCGGGACCCGTCCGAGCGCCTCGCCAAGGCTCTTGATCACCACCTGTTGTTGCGCCAGCAGATCATCCACCATCAAACAACACTTCCTGCCGTCCTCCTCGACGACCACGATCAACGCCTCGGTGGGCTCCTCCGTGGACGGAACGACGCGGAGCAATTGGTACAGACGAACCAACGGGATCAGCTCGCCCCTCTCCAGAACGACCTCGCCGCGGCTTTGCACCGTGGAGATCTGCTCGCGCGTGGGACGCAGGCTTCGCACAATCGCGTTGATCGGGAGGATGAAGCGGGCATGGCCGATCCGGACGACCTGGCCGTCGATGACGGCCAGTGTCAATGGCAGACGAATCGTGAACGTGGAGCCCTTGCCTTTCGTCGAGGTGATATCGACCCGGCCGCGGAGGGCTTCGATGTTTCGTTTTACAACGTCCATACCGACGCCCCGGCCCGAGACGGCCGTGACCTTCTCCGCCGTCGAGAGGCCCGGATGGAAGATCAGCTTGAAGGCCTCTTCATCGGAGACTTCCTGCCCAGGCTCGACCAGTCCCTGCTCCGCAGCCTTCTTGAGGATTCTGTCCTTGTCGAGCCCTTTGCCGTCGTCTTCCAGTTCGATGACAATATTACCGGCCTGATGAAAGGCTCGCAACTCCACGCGTCCCGTGGGGTTCTTGCCGGCCTTGGCCCGATCTTCGGCACGCTCGACGCCGTGGTCGATGGCGTTGCGGACCATGTGAACCAGGGGATCGGCGATCTTGTCCACGACGGTTCGATCCAGCTCGGTTTCCTCGCCGCTTGTCAGGAAATCGACCTGCTTGCCGGCCTTGCGCATCACGTCGCGAGCCAGTCGCGACATCTTCTGGAACACGCCCTGAACCGGCACCATCCGCATGGACATCGAGAGTTCCTGGAGCTCTCGGACGATCTTGCCCTGATGGCCGACCTTGCGGACGAGGTCGTGCTCGAACGATTCCGCATTGCTGACCTGCTCGGCCACCATCAAATGGGCGATGACCAGCTCGCCGGCCAGATTAATAAGATTGTCTAACCGGTTGATGCTCACCTTGATCTTGTCTTCCGCCGTGTGTGCCCCCGATGCGCCGGGAGCCTTGGGTTTGTGTGCATCCGATGAGTCTTCAAGAATCAGATCGAGCTTTTTGTCGGCTTCCTCCATCTTGGCGGCAGGCTGCGGGGCAAAGGAGGCCTTGCCTTCGGCCGCGGCCTTGACTTTCTCCAGCAACCGCGGCAGCGGCTCGAATGCGGCGACCGGAGAACCGGATTCCAGTGTGTCTTTGAGCCCGGCCAGCATCTTCTTCAGGGCGTCGATGGATTCAAAAGCCACGTCACTATTGACGCCGGCCAGGACCAACTGGTTCTTTCGCGCCAGGTCCAGCAGGTTCTCCGCCGAATGCGCCAGCGATTGGATATCCGAGAGGTTCAGGAAGCCCGCCATCCCTTTGATCGTGTGGAAACCTCGGAAGATCTTGTTGACCAGCTCACCATCTTCCGGGTGGTTCTCCAGCTCCAGCAGCGCCGACTCGGCGGTCTCAATGTGCTCGCCGGCCTCCGTGATGAAGTCCAGGACAAGCGGGGCGTCTTCTTCCGAGATCGTCATCGCCTTGGGGACGCCGGAGGTCGTCTCCGGCGTCGAGGACGCGGCTGCCGTCGGGCCGGGAGCCGCTTCGGTCGTCGCCTGGGGCTCCATCAGCCGGCCGATCAACCCCTGGAGCGAGCAGATCGCCTTCGAGACCCTACTCAACGCCTTACTCGTGTCGTCCACGTCCTGTTGCAGCACGTGCTGGAGCGTCTGAGCCGCCTCGCTCGTCGTGTTCTGGAGTTCCGCGCGCACGTCCGGCGGGCCCTGATCGAGGCCCTTGGCGATCTCGCCGATCTGCCGAACGACGTCCTGGAGCTGCGCCAGATCGGACAAGTCGTCCGGGCTGAGCATATTGAAGCTGCAGGCCGCCTGCTCGACGAGCTGGGTCAGCCTGCTCTCATTTTCCATGGTCCTGCCTTCCATCACGTCCATATCGCGTGCCCCACCATCGTCAGATGAGCAAGGGAGGCGCCTGGGGCGGCCTGCCATTCCAGCAAATGCTCTTGTCGGATTCCAGAATTCGCAGGAGGATATCAAACACCGTGACGATCCCCTGCACGGCTCCCTTCGCATCCACGACGGGCAGGCATCGGCCGCCGCAGCGTCGCATGGTCTCGATCATCGCGGCCAGCGTCGCATCGGGCCGGACTGTCCGCACCGGCCGGCTCATAACCCATTTCACCTTCACCCCGAGCGTCGCATCGTCCTGCGGTCGACGCCACTTGGCGAACATGGGCCGCAGATACAGGCTGACCGCCCCCAGGATGTTCGAGCCCGAGACGAGTCCTTCCAACACCCCGTTGACGCCGATCAGCACATACCCGACGTTCTGCTGCTGCATCTTGGCGATCACGTCCTGCACCGTGTCCTCGGGACCTGCCCAGACTACCCCTTTGTCCATGATCTCGGCGGCGGACGTGCTGAGAAACTCCGCCAGGCCGGCCTGTGGTTGAGACTGGATATAGGCCGCGTCAAGAAACGCAAGGCCGGTCCCGTGTGACGCAGCAGCGAAGTCGCCGGACCGGGTCGAAGCCAGTTCCGACGGGAGCATGTCGCCATCAATCAACGGGCTTCGCCGCCCAGGCGGGATGTACCCGCCGCCTTGCTCCGTGGCCTGTGATTGCTGACTCGTGACCTGGGGTCCAGGATCCGGGGCACGGGGCACGGGACGCGAGCCCCGGCTTGACGCCGCCGACTCGGTCTGGTCCAAACCATTCAGGACCGTGCAGGGAAACACCGCCGCACAGGTGAACCTCGGATAGGGGTCAATGGCCATCTCGTACAGGACCACCACAACCTCCGTGTTGCTCTGCAACTCGATCTGCTCGGGTTTCTCCCAGGGTTTCCCGATGAAGGTGTTCGCCTTGATGAAGTGCCCGTGACCGGGGCAACTCTCCCGAAAAACACGGTCCCACGAGCCCACAAGAAGATTTCCCACCTCCCGGACCGCATCCTGCAGGTTCGTGGCAGCCTCTATTGAGCCCCCCCTGGCGTCCTCGATGATCCGAGACTCGGGCAACATGACGACCACACCCGAAAGGATGAACAACCCCCCCTGGTCGAAGGCCAGGTGGAATGCCCCATTCAAGGCCCCATCCGCCTTCGTCAGATGCACCGCCGCGAGCTTCTTGAAGTGTTCTCGAAGGCTGTACGCCGTGGACACCTCGGCCGCTCGACGATCGCACCGCATCGCCACGCCAAACATGCCGCCAATGTCCTCACAGAACGCGCCAAATGCGTCGTCGGACAAATCGGCGATTCGAGATACGATGTCGGTTGCTATGGCTGCCATGGTCTTCGCACCTTACGCCGAGTCGTGACTCATGCCTTGTGACTCGTGGCCCGGGTCATAGGTCACGACTTGTTGCCTTCCCGGTACAGCAGAGAGAACTCCGCGCGATACTGTTCCTCGATGTTCACTCGGACCTTGACCTGGCCGGAGCCCTCGCCCAGACTGTTCGGGTTCCCAACTGCGATGTTCGGCAGTTGGGGCCCCATCCTCAGCTCGCGTCCCTGCACCACGCTCGGGATCGACACCTCGATGGTCCCCACATCCTTCTGAATGCGGGCCTTCACCGCGCCCATGACCATGTTGGCAATCTCGCCCATGGCGTCGCTGATGTCATTCTCGCTCAGCTCGTCCGGAGAAGGCGTGCCGAGCATGTTGGCCGCGATGGTCCGAGCGCACGACTCGTCGCAGCAAACTCCCAGACAGCCTTCCAGACGGCCTTTGAACGTGATCGAGCCGAGCAGGGTGGTTTCCCCAAGGCTCGTTGTGTCCTCGCCGGCACCCTCCATTGCCATGAACACCATCGTTTCGAATACTTCTCTCGCGCTGTCCAGCAGCGCATCCTGGAATGACGCGGTTGTCACCATCTTCGATTCTCCAAAATAGTCCATCCGGGCCATAGCTCGTCAGTTTAACAATGGCGTCAGTTTCTCCTGGAACTTCTCCGGCGTGAACGGCTTGGTGATGTACCCATCCGCCCCGTCGGAGAGCACCTGTCGGATCAGGTCGTCGGCGCTCTCCGTCGAGACCATGATGATCTTCGTGCCCGCGCAGCTCGGCAATTGCCGGGCCTGCTTGACCATCTCCGTCCCGTTCATCTCCGGCATGTTGATGTCGCACAGCACCACGTCGATCGGTCCGGCCTTGAGTTTCTCCAGCGCCTCGACCCCGCTCCCGGCCTCTTCCGTTCGCTCGAACTCCAGACCCGACATCCGCACGGTCCGCATAATGATCTTGCGCATCGTGGCCGAGTCATCCACNNCCCGCCGTCACCCTCTGAAAATACGTTCTGTCCCTAAATCGGCTCGCAAGCACCCCTCCTCAAGTCCGTTCTGCGATTTTTCCGATGACGAGATACGAGGTTGCCCAGGATCCGCTGGTCCCATATTNNCATATTCGTGCTTCGGATTTCCTCTTAGTCGAGGTTCTCGACCCAAGCCACGTCGGCGCTGTCGCAATGAGGGCAGCGAAACGCCGGCCAGTCCGCCAGGCGGTCCCGACGCAACAGGACCCACTGGGTCCCCCGGCGAAGGCACACCCCGTCCACTGCCTGGACCGTCAGGCGGCAGCATCGGGGGCACACAGTGCGACAGGCGGTCTGGGCCGCCGGACTCGCGTGCATAGAACGCCGGGCTCTCGACGAAACATTTCCCTGTCGGCTCCGGTTCGGCTCCGGTCGGACTAATCCACGTATATCAGACTGATTCGTCGTCGAAGCCGCCCGTACCTCACTGATTGAACTAATTGTTCAAGTGCGCGCCCACGGACGTGTGACAATCTATGCGAGAAACCCACGTACCTCACAGTGGGTGGCTGTCAATACCATTCCAGCCCAAGAAGAGTTGCCGTATGACAGCAGCGCCAGGAGATGGATACCATACAAGAGGCAGTAGCGAACAAGCCGTCAGAAGGCGGATCCAAGCATGTCACATTCAGCCGTGACGCGGACGGGGCGCAGATGGACACCACGAGACGCGTGGCCTGAGAGTTTGGACAACAGGTTTCGATCCATCATGCCTTTGGCCCAAGGGGGCGAGTCTCCCTTGCATAACCGCCGCCGTACTCTCCTCGCCAGATCTGGCCTATGACGTTTGCCGGTGTCTGCCTGTTGGATGCCCCTTTCGATCTTTGCCAAAAGGAACAGCCGCTCCATGGCGTCCACGATCGAGGCGTTTTCGGCAGATTCTGCACTGCCTCCTGATCCTTAACCATGGATCCCTGATCCCGCGAGGAGCGATCAACTGATCCCCAAGACGTCCGCCATGGAGTAGAGGGCCGGGGGTTTGGTGAGGAGCCATTCCGCGGCTCGTAGGGCACCCCGGACAAACGTGTCCCGGCTGTGGGCGGTGTGGTTCAGGGTGATCGTCTCGCCCAGCGTGCCGTAGATCACCGAGTGGACGCCGGTTATGTCGCCGGCGCGGAGCGCGTGTATTCCGATTTCGCCCTTCTTTCGCAGGGCCTCCTTGCCGCTTCGGCCTTGGATGAGGCTGCCGGGGTAGGGGCGGTTTGTGGTCTGGCAGATGTTCTGGGCCAGGGTCAGGGCACTGCCGCTGGGGGCGTCCTTCTTGAACCGGTGGTGCTCTTCGACGATCTCAATGTCGTAATCTTCGCCGAGCATCAGAGCGGCCTTGCCGACCAGGACAAACAGGGCGTTCATCCCGACGCTCATGTTTGTGCTGTAGACGATGGGGACTTTGCGGGCAGCGGCCTTGAGGGCTTCCTGCTGGGCGGGCGTAAGTCCTGTTGTTCCCATGACTAAGGATACGCCCTTGGCCGCACAGTGCTCGACGGTCTCTTCTGCGGCCTCGGGTAGGGAAAAGTCGATGGCGACCTGGGCACCAGCGGGCCATGAAGCACAGAGGGGGAGATCCAGCTTCTCGACACCCGCCAGGACGCCTGCATCCTTGCCGAGATCCGGGTGGTTTGCTCTATCTATTGCACCGACTATCTCAAAACGCTTCGATTCGGCGGCGAGGGCGACGATCCGCCGGCCCATTCGCCCGCCTGCTCCGACCACGACCAGTTTCATATCCATCTGTTGCTCCATGATCTCCAATGTGCTGTGTTTTGCGCAAGGAATATAGCGATGAAGAACCGGCTTGACAAGCGGCAAGCGTATACCTGACATGCGTGAATTGCCATCGTTGGAGGCCGCTTGTGCTATTAGTTGGGCTCCTCTGCTGAGCACCCCTACATGTGGTATGTATGGGCTACTGGCATTCCTCCAGCGGCACCAGCCTCAGTGACGGCACGTTTTCGGGGGTGGAGGTGAATTGTCTGGATGAAGATCGGATATTATAGGACCATCATGCTCGGCTGCATGTTGCGAGGCGGGCAGCCGGAACTGGGACCAAAAAGGGCAAAATCTGCGAAAAAGTTATTGCCACCAAAGGGTTTGACGATTATTATGACGTGTTCGGTTATTGAACCAATGGCTACCACAGCGTCGGGCACAGGTAGAAAAGGTGTAAGGAATGGCTCTTGAGTGGATGTGTGAACAGTGCGGCGGCATGGACTTATGAGGCATAAGGTGCGCTGCATTCTGGCACACACGGCGACTGTGGAATCGGAGTTTCTGCTTCAATGTCCGGGTGCCGGTGAGGTTGAAGATGAGGTTTGGCTTTTTGGGCTCGCTGAAGGGTCAAGCCGCTCTCGGAGGCAACTGATGTAGGCGAAGGGAAGATGACAACCTCAATCGGGCAGGGGTTTTTGGAAGTGGGAACTGGCTATGGCGTCCCACTCTTTTTTTTGGCTTGTGGAAAAGGGGATCATGAACCAGGAACTACTGAGAATCGTGGAGAACATCGCGAGAGACAAGAACATCGACAAAGAGTCGATCTTTGCCGATTTGGAGGAAGCCATGGTCTCGGCAGTTCGCAAGCACTTCGGCGATGCGGAAAGTGAAATTATCGTTCAGATCGACCGCAGCGGCGGTGGGGTCGTTGCTTTCAAGGACGGCCAGCCCATCGATATCAAGCGGTTGGGGCGGATTCCCGCCCAGACGGCCAAGCAGGTCATGATCCAGAAGATTCGAGCGGACGAGCGGGACAGCATTTTCAGCGAGTTCGTGCAGAGAAAAGGGCAGCTCGTGAGCGGGTCGGTGGTTCGCTATGAAGGGGGCGCGCTGATCGTGAACCTGGACCACTGGACGGAGGGGATCATGCCGAAGGGCGAGCAGATCATGGGCCAGACGCATCGTCCGGGCGAGCGGGTCCGTTGCCTGATCCTCGACGTGAAGGAGTCCGCCAGTCAGGTCAAAATCATCCTCTCTCGAACGCATCCGGACTTCATCCGCCGGCTGTTCGAGTCCGAGGTGCCCGAGATTGCCGAAGGAATCATCGAGGTCCGCGCCCTGGCTCGCGAGGCGGGCTATCGCAGCAAGGTGGCCGTCATGTCCTTCGATGACAAGGTGGACCCCGTCGGGGCCTGCGTCGGTGTTCGCGGCAGCAGAATCAAGAATATCGTCGATGAGCTGGGGGGTGAGAAGATCGACATCGTTCGGTGGAACGACTCTTCGCAGATCCTCGTGGCGAACGCCCTGATGCCGGCGAAGGTCAGCGAGATCGCCCTGTGTTTCGAACTGGGGCGTGCTACGGTCGTCGTGGAAGAAGACCAGTTGAGCCTGGCCATCGGCAAGCACGGCCAGAACGTCCGGCTGGCCGCCAGGCTGACCGGATGGGATATCGATATCCTGACTCCGGACGAGTACAACCAGGGGATCGAGCGGTTGGCCGGATGTGTCAAGGGTGTCGAAGGGTCGGATGATGTCCTGGTCGACAAGCTGATCGCACTGGGCATCATCTCGGTGCTTGATCTCGATGACGTTGGACCCGACCCGCTGGTTGCAGAACTGAAACTGGACCGCGGCCTTGCCGAGAGGCTGGTCGAGAGAGCGGATCGCGAAGCCAAGGCATTGACCGCGGAGGCGGATCAGAAGCAGACGCAAAAACAATTGGCTCAGCAGACGAAGGTGTCCGAAACGACGCCCCGAGAAGACGCAGAGTAATACGTGGAGGCTTTTTGGCTACTACAAGGGTCTATATTTTAGCTCGTGAACTTGGGGTCAAGAGTTCTGCAATTGTGAAGAAGTGCCAGGACGAAGGTTTGGATGTCCGTAATCACATGGCCACGATCTCTGCGGGACTGGCTGCCACGATCCGGGAATGGTTCAGCGAGGGAGAGAACGTCACTACTGTAGAGACGGCTGACCCCGTGGACCTGGAGGAGGTCCGGGTCCGAAGAAGACCCCGGCACAGGGAAGCCTCGGAAGCGATGGCGGAATCAGACACCGAGCAGACCGATGTCTCCGTACTGGAAGCTGGAGAGATCGTCGTCGAGCCGATCGCTCAGCCGATGTTGGAGCCTGCCGTAATGGAGGAGCCGCAGGCCGCCGAGACCGCGGTTGTCGAGTCGGAGCCGGCTGCTCCTGCGGTTCCGGCGCAGGAAGAGACGCTTGGCACGATGCCGGAGAAGGCCCCGGAGGTGCCCAGACCGGTGGAGAAGCCGAGGGAGCCGGTTGTGGTGGTGCCTGCCGGCCCAATGCTGGACAAGCCCAGGCCCGCCAAGCTCAACGGACCTCAGGTTGTCCGCGTGGAAGCGCCCGAGCCCCTGGATCGCCCGCGATCCAGGTTCAAACCTCGTTACGACGCCCCGGTGACGGAGCCCCTGATCTACAAGAGCAAGGACACAGCGGTTGTGGGGTCCGAGACGGGCGACAAGAAAGGCACGAAATCGCGAAGCAGCAAGGACCGTACGCACGGCCGTCGCAAAGAAGAGATGGAAGAAGAGGCGGCCAAGAAGAGCAAGCTGCATAAGAACTGGCGTCAGAGAGATATCGAAGAGAGACAGGCGCGTCTGACTGCCGCCGGCGGGGAGGGTCTTCGCCTTCGGCCGACGCGGCGGATTGCCTCCAAGACCTCGCGCGAGAGCGCCGTTCCGGTGCGGCCCAAGAATGTCGTGATCAGTGAACCGATCATCGTGAAGGATCTGTCCGCCGCTCTGGCCGTCAAGGCGACCGACATCATCAGCAAGCTGTTGCAGCAGGGGATTATGGCCACGGCCAACCAGTCCATCAGCAGCGATGTCGCCGAGCTGGTGGCCCTGGAGTTCGACACGGAGCTGGTTGTCGAACGAAAGGCGACGATGGAGGAAGAGATCCAGAAGGAGTTCGATCAGCGAGAGCGAAACAGCCTCAAGAAACGGCCCATCGTTGCCGCCATGCTGGGGCACGTGGACCACGGCAAGACGAGCCTGCTGGACCGAATCCGCAAGACCCATGTGGCGGCGGGCGAGGCCGGCGGCATCACGCAGCACATGGGCGCCTATCAGGTGAGCTGGGACGACAAGACGGTGGCGTTCCTGGATACGCCCGGCCACGAGGCGTTCACGGCCATGCNNCGACGATGGGGTCATGCCCCAGACGATCGAGGCCATCGCTCACAGCAAGGCGGCGGGCGTCGCCATCATCGTGGCGCTCAACAAGATCGATCTTCCGGGCTATGACCTCAATCGCATTTACGCGCAACTGTCGGAACATGGGTTGACCCCGACCGAGTGGGGCGGCCAGACCGAAGTGGTCAAGACCAGCGCCACGACCGGTCAGGGCGTGGACGATCTGCTGGAATCACTCGATTATGTGTCTGAGCTGCTCGAACTGAAGGCCGATGATACGGTCCCCGCCACCGGCTGGGTCGTCGAGGCCAGGATGTCGAGCCAGGAAGGGCCGGTCGCGACGATCCTGATCAAGGAAGGCCGGCTCGAGAAGGGCGATATCCTGCTGGCGGGCAAGGCCTACGGCCGAATCAGAATGATGACGGACAGCTACGGCAAGAAGCTGAAGGTGGCCACCACCTCCATGCCCGTGGCGGTGGCCGGCCTGAGCGACGTGCCTCTGGCGGGAGATCGGTTCTATTGCCTGAAGGATATCAATCGGGCCAAGGCCGCCGCGGAAGAGAACAAGCTGCGTGCCCGGGAGAAATCGCTGGCCGAACGGACGCAGGTCACCATGGAGAACCTGTTCAGCCAGATCGAGGCCGGGAACGTCAAGGAGCTGAACCTGATCATCCGCGCCGACGTGCAGGGTTCGGTCGATGTGTTGAAGAAGTACCTGTCCGAACTGAGCACGAGCGAAGTGCGACTGAACATCCTGCAGGCGCTGCCGGGCGGAATCACGGAAGGCGACGTCCTTCTGGCGGAGGCGTCCAATGCGATCATCATCGGTTTCAACGTGGTCGCCGAGGAGCACGCTCAGCGGACGGCCGAGGCCGAGGGGGTCGATATCCGGCTGTACAATATCATCTACCGGATTACGGACGATCTGAGGAAATCGATGGCTGGTCTGCTGGAGCCGGAAGAACAGGAACGGGCCTTGGGTCGCGCCACGGTCAGGGCCACGTTCAAGGTCTCCCGCATCGGCACGGTGGCCGGTTGCTACGTGACCAGCGGCGTGGCCGCCAAGAGCGCCAAGGTGCGGCTGATCCGCAACAACATCGTGGTGCGGGATAGCGTTTCCATCGAATCCCTCAAGCATTTCAAGGATGATGCCCGCGAAGTCAAAGCAGGGTTGGAGTGTGGTGTGAAGCTGGCCGGGTTTGATGATATCAAGGTGGACGACGTCCTGGATTTCTATGAGATCATCAAGGTGGCCAGAACGCTTGGATCCTGAGATCCACGGGGTCGCCGGCCCGAAAGGAAGATACCCTATGCCGACTCGAAGGCAGGAAAAAGTGGCCCGTGTGATCCGGGAAGTGGTCAGCGATGCGATCGCCAATCATCTGAGCGATCCGCGGATCACAGGTTTTGTCAGTGTCACACGGGTGGCAGTTATGGCAGATATGCGCAGTGCGGATGTGTATCTGAGCATCTTCGCCTCGAACGAGAGTGCCAAGGACAAGACTTTTGCCGCCGTCACGCATGCCCGGACGAGGATCCAATCGTTCCTGGCGGAGACCCTGGAGAGCAAGTTCTGTCCCGTGCTGCGTTTTCATGTGGATGAGCAGTTTCGCAAGACGTTGGATGTGATGAGGTTGATTGATGAAGTGGCGGGCGAACGCCAGAGGCAAGAAGAGACCGAGCCGCCGGAGTGACCCGGCGCATTCGGTGCGACCCGGACGGACGTTCGGCGGCTCCTGCATCCCGGATTTGTGACATTGCCGATCTGCTGCGGTATCTGGAAGGGCCATGAAGAATAGTAAGGAATATGCTCAACGGCTTCACAAGCTGTACCGAGAGTTGAAGCGTGTGCATCCGAAGGTCGAGAAACCGACGTATGAGGATCCGGCCGAGGCTTTGATTTGCGGTATCATCAGTGAGAAAATGAGCGAGTCTGCGACGTGCAAGGCCCTCCGGGAGATTCGGGCGGCGTTCGTGGATTGGAACGATCTGCGGGTCTCACGGATCGAGGAAATCGTCGAGGCGATGGGGTCGAACGCGTCCTCCAGCCGCGACGCGGCGCTGGCGCTTACCGCGGCGCTGCGAGGGATCTATGACGAGCACCACAAGATCAGTCTTGCGGTCCTCAAGAAGCTGGGCAAGCGACCCGCCAAGCAGGGGCTCGAAAAGCTCCAGGGCGCCAGCCGGTTTGTCATCAATTACTGCATGCTGACGTCGATGGAGGCCCACGCCGTGCCGTTGACGGAGAATATGATCGCCTATCTCCGGCGCAACGAGATTATCGCGCCGAATGCGGAAGAAGAAGATATAGAAGGTTTCTTGACTCGCCAAGTCTCCGCAAAGGATGCGTATGAGTTCTACGCTCTTTTGCGTCGGGAAAGCGAATCGCCGAAGCTGGGAAAGAAAAAGCGCGCCGCTCGCCGCAAGGACGGCAAGGCGAAACGCAAGTGACGACCCGGTCCCCGGGCGGCGATGGTCGGGCGAAGGGTATTTGACTGTTGACGGAGTGAACGTGGCTTCCGAACGAATTCTGAAACTTGGCCTTCCTGCGGGCAGTCTGCAGAAGGCGACGATCGATCTGTTCGACAAGGCAGGACTCCACATTTCGGATTCCAAGCGGAGCTATCTCCCTGCGGTCGACGACGAAGAGATCCACGTCATCTGCCTGCGCGCCCAGGAGATCGGCCGCTACGTGGGCGACGGCGTCCTCGACGCGGGCATCACCGGCTTCGATTGGATCCGGGAGAACGCGTGCGATGTCATGGAGATCTGCGAGTTGCCTTACAGCAAGGCGACCAGCAACCCGGCCCGATGGGTGCTCGCGGTTCCCAGCGAGTCCAAGGTGACCCGGCCGGAAGACCTGGATGGAGGGATCGTGGCGACCGAACTGGTCGGCGTCACGAAGCGGTATTTCGAAGAGAAGGGCATCCGCGTCAGAGTCGAGTTCAGTTGGGGGGCGACGGAAGTGAAAGCCCGCCTCGTCGACGCGATCGTCGAGTTGACCGAGACCGGAACGTCGTTGCGGGCGAACAACCTGCGCATTCTCGACACCGTGATCGTTTCCACGACCCGGTTCATCGCCAACAAGGACGCTTGGCGGGATGATTTCAAGCGGGAGAAAATGGAGAATTTGTCCATCCTCCTGCGTGCGGCGATCGCGGCCCGCGGCATGGTCGGTCTGAAGATGAACGTTCGCCGGGCGGACCTGGACTCGGTGCTGCGGGTGCTGCCGGCGGAGAAAAGCCCGACGGTGTCGAGCCTGGTGGATTCGGAGTATGTGGCGATCGAGGTGCTCATTGACGAGACGGTGGAAAGGTCCCTGGTTCCCGCGCTGAAGCGCGCCGGTGCCTCCGGGATCATCACGTATCCTCTGAATAAGGTGATTCACTGATGAACAGGATTGTTTTTTGTACCGGTACGTCGTGCATCATTGTCGGGCTCTGTGTCTCGCTTGGGACTGTCGTCGTTGCCGCCGAGGCGTCGAGGCCGTCGGGGAGGGCGGTCCTGCAAAGGGTGGGTTCGGACTCCCAGGCCACGTCCGTTGTGGCGCGGATCGGCGATCATACGATCACGCGGGAAGAACTGGTTCCAAAGATCCTGCAGGAGATCCGGCCCCGCGAGGAGGAATACCATCGGCAAACCGGGCCGGTGACCGCCAAGGCCGTGCTTCGCAGGATGATCGCGGAGAAGGCGACCAGCATCGAGGGCCGCAGGCTCGGATATCTCCAGGATGAGCAAATCCGCGTGAACATCCTGCAGTTCGAGCAGCAGCAACTGGTCGGCAGACTGCTGCAGGCCGAGCTCGGCGACAGGCTGACGGTGGAGGATTCCGAGATCGATCTCGTGATGAAGGACAATCCGAAGACGACCCGCGAGCAGGCGAGGGCGTTCGTTCAACGGAGCAAGGTGACGCGGCTCAGGGAGCAGTTCTTCGCCGAGGTGTGCGAGAAGCGAGGCCTGAAGAAAAGGAGCGAGAACTTCGCAAAGGCGGCCGCAATCCATCAGCGGCTTCTGACTCAACCCGTCCAGCCGCGGGGACAGAGCGAATACTGGATCAAGAATAGCCAGATCACGACGGATTTGTCCGAGGAGGAAAAGACTCTGCTCCTGGCCGTGTACGAAGGCGGGCAGTTCACTTTGAAGGATTGGTTCCAGTCGCTGTGCAATCTTGCGCCGCCCCGCCGACCGAAGGATCTGGGCACGGCGCAGGGCGTGGAGAAGCTGCTCGATATGGCGTTGTTGGTCCCGGTTTTTGCCGCCGAGGCGAGATCCCGCGGATACGACCAGGACGCGAAGCTGCGAAGCGACGTCAAGGCCCTTGAGGATCAACGACTGCTGTACAAGATGCAGGAGGAGAAGACCAAGAACATCACGGAACCCACGGCTGAACAGGTGAAGGAGCATTTCGAGCGGAACCCGGAGCGATTCGCGACCGACGCCATCGTGAAGGCCGATCAGATTTGGTGCCCGGATGCGGAAACCGCCCGGAAGCTGAAAGGGATGCTGGATGAAGGTGCGGACTTCCAGACGGTCAAGACCGCTCATTCCCTCCAGAAGGATGTCGAAGTCTACACCCTGTCGGCGGGCAGCGAAGGGCTTTTCTGGTCCGATGTGTGGAAGGGTGAGCCGAATCAGGTGCTCGGTCCTATGCCGGGCTTCTATGGCAGCGGCGCCAAGTGGCGGATTGTGAAGGTCTTGGAGAAGACACCGGCCAAGGTGCAGCCTTTTTCCGAGCAGCTTGCGAGCTCCATCAAGTGGGCGCTCTACGCCGAGTGGCGGCGGCAGGCGGTGAGGGACTTCGAGCAG
Source organism: Phycisphaerales bacterium UBA2218 (assembly GCA_002327785.1). Lineage (GTDB taxonomy): Bacteria > Planctomycetota > Phycisphaerae > Sedimentisphaerales > Anaerobacaceae > PLanc-01. The sequence continues at coordinate 2,986 of DCUI01000121.1, read as the reverse complement.
GAGTTGCTTGAGAAGTACCCGCATGAGGTCTTCAGCGGCAGGATCAAGGACCTGGACCCGCTGGAGATCGCCATGCAGCAGCAGGACAAGTGAGCGATGATTTTCACGCTGCACCGGTACATGTTTCGGGAGTTGCTGCGGATCTTCATCCTGGCGACGGTCGGTTTGACGTTGATCCTGAGCCTGGTCGGCATCCTGCGTCCCGTGCAGGAATACGGCGTGGGTCCTCGCCAGGCCGTCCACATCCTGATCTACTTCATGCCGATCACCCTGACGTTCGTGTTGCCGATGGCGGCGCTGTTCGCTTCGGCCCTTGCATATGGGCGATTTGCGAGCGACAACGAGCTGGATGCCTGCCGGGCCAGCGGGATCGGCATGTTGACCCTGGTCTATCCGGGGTTGGCCCTGGCGGTCCTTGTGGCAATTGCCAACCTCATGCTCAGTTTCCACGTCATGCCGTACTTCGTCCACCTGGCGGAGAAATCACTCAAGGCCGACGCCAAGCAAATTCTCTTTCGCAACATCGAGCGCCGGGGTTATTACAGTGTTCCGACAGGGAAATCGGACAACTACTTGATCTACGCGGATGATCTGGACCTGAAGGATGATACGCTGTACGGGATTATCGTCGTCGAGGCCTCCAACGAGGGAACCAAGAACATCATCACGTCGGACAAGACCGTGGTGAAGTTCGATTCCCGCGAGAATTCGAATGAGGTCCAATTGGTCGTGCACAACTACAAGCAGATGGGCTCGGGCGACAACTGCTGGGAAGGAAACGTGGGACTGTTGGCTCTGACGAAGGAATTCGGCTCGCTCCTGGGCGACGACATCAAGTTCAAGAAGATCGAGGAGATGAAGCAGATCCGCGGCGATCTCATGCGATTCGATCCGATTGCCAGGACGGCTCAGGCGGTCTATACCCAACTCGTCACGGAGCTTCTCGCGCGGGACATCAATGAGGTGGTCGCGACGGGGGGCTCGTATGAGCTCAGGAATTCGACCACCTCCATTCGGCTCACCGCGAGGCGGTGCGAACTGCGGCAACATGCGACAATCACGCTGATGCCCCCGGTCGCGGTGCAAGAGCGCGACGGTTCGGGACGTTACCGCAGGCTGCTGTGCGAAAAAGAGAAGGGCGAGATTCTGGTCCAGGAGGGAACGACGGAACCCACGTTCAGCGTCCGTCTTCACAATCCACAGGCGCAAGAGACGGGCCAATTGCTGGTGCAGTATGCGGTGGGGGACCTTGTTCTGCCGGAAGGGGTGAAACGCGGTCTGAACGGAAGGCCCATGCTGCAAGCCGTTACGGCCGATCTGGCAGTGCCGTTGAGGCGGCCGCCGAGCTCGATCCTGGCCCGGCAGCAGAACTCGTTGTTCAAAGAGATCGGTGACGCGCTGACGGACATCAAGGCTGAAATCAACTCCCGGCTGGTGTTTGGGATCGGCTGCGTCCCGATGATCCTGATCGGGATTGGCCTGGGCATCATCCAGAGAGGCGGACATCTGCTCAGTGCGTTTGGGGCGAGCTGCCTGCCCGCCGCCGTGCTCATCGTTGCGATCATCAGCGGCAAGAACCTTACGGTGAATCTCGGCGTTCAAAGCTCGTCCGGGATCATCATCATGTGGTCCGGGCTGGCGTTTCTCATCCTTCTGACCGCCATTATCTACAGAAAGCTGCGGCGAACCTGACGGCCGATCCGCGACGAGGCGCAAACGATGAAGATCCTGGATCGATACATTGCGAAGAACTTCCTGATCGGATACGCGATTTCNNGCGAATCTCGGGACCTGGACGGTGATGAGGAACATCGTGACGTTCTATGCGATGAACACGACGTTGTACTTTCGGGATATCGCGGGCGTCATCACGGTGGTGGCCGCCGCCTTTTCGCTCGGCCGAATGGTGCGGACCAACGAGCTGGTCGCCATCATCGCCTCGGGGGTCAGCGCCAAACGGATCGTCGGGCCCATTCTTGTTCTGGCGATCTTCTTCACGGGGCTGACCGTGGCCGACCAGGAACTGCTGATTCCGTCGATCAGCGACCAGCTCGTTCGCGACGAGGATGACATCCCGGGGCAGGAGTCCTACGCCGTGTGGTTTCTCGCCGATGGAAACGGCTCGCTGATCTGCTCCCGGCGTTTCGATGTCGAGACGGCGACGTTTCTGAATCCCACGATCATCACGCGGCGGGGACCGACCCCGCACGGCGTCTGGGAGGTGACCGGCCGAATCTCGGCCGATTCCGCAACGTATGACCCGAGCACGGAGAGCTGGGACCTGCGTAACGGCCTGTACGTCAGCACGGATCCCAACGAGAGCGCCAGACAGATCGACACGTATCGCGCCCCCGATCTGCTCCCCAAGGACATCGCCCTGCGGCGCAACGCCGGGTACGCTTCGCTGCTCAGCTCGAGGCAACTGGCGGCTTTGGCGGCGCAGAAGACCAAGGTCACGGATATCGCCCAGCTCCTGAGCCAGAAGCATTTCCGGATCACGGACCCGATCATCAACCTGACGATGCTCATGGTGAGCCTGCCGGTGCTGATCTGCCGGGACCCCCGGACGATGAAATCCGCCATCTTAGTCAGCTTCGTCCTGACCGCCGCCTGTTTCGTCACGACCTTCGTCTGCAAAATGCTTGCCACCGAGGCGGTCTTCGGCAATCGGGTGACGCCGGCGCTGTGGGCCTGGCTGCCCGTCTTCATCTTCCTGCCCATCGCGGTCATCGAGCTCGACTCGATGAAGACGTAGCGTGTGAAGGACACTCGTTATTCATATCTTGCGGACACGGGGCATCCGAGATACGAGATACCCGAAACGAGGGATGAGCGACTCTCGCGCCGTCCCGTCTCCTCCTGTCTCTTCATCGCGCAAACAACTCGTTGAAATGCCGTTCCCATTCGTCGCCGTGGATGACCGTGAAGGAAACCTCCTTCGCGTGAAGCGTCGCGCCCAGTTCGGTCATCCATATAGGGTTCCTGT
>DCUI01000043.1 GCA_002327785.1 Phycisphaerales bacterium UBA2218 | reverse complement strand
GTTCCGGCCGAAGGCCGGGCTGGGTCCATCGGCGTTCATCTGCGGTTCCATTTTCTCTGTGGCCTCTGTGTCCTCTGTGGTGGAACAACAGTTCCCGGTTGAAAATCTGTGGAAATCGGCGTGCATCCGGCGTGAAATTCGTTAAGATAGTCGCCAAACAAATATGGACATACACCTTGTGTAGAAGGAGCTACGATGAATCTGAATTTCAGTCTCTATATGCCGACGCGAATCTTGTTTGGGTGTGGGAAGCTCACGGAGCTGGGGACGACGCCGTTCCTGCCGGGCAAGAAGGCATTGATCGTCATCGGGGCCTCCGGGGCGATGCGAAAACAGGGCTACCTCAAGCGGGTCACGCAGTTGCTCAAGAGCAATGGCGCCTCGTCCGTCGTGTTTGACAAGATCCAGCCGAACCCGCTCGTCGAGCACGTCGAGGAAGGGGCGAAGGTCGCCAGAGCGAACAAGTGCGACTTCGTCCTGGGCTTAGGCGGCGGCAGCACGATTGACTCGGCCAAGAGCATCGCCGTGATGGCCAAGAACCCTGGAAAGTACTGGGACTACCTCTGGGGCGGCAGCGGCAAGGGCAAAACCCCCGCCAAAGGCGCCCTGCCGATCGTCGCGATCCCGACGACCGCGGGCACCGGGACCGAGGCCGATCCCTGGACCGTCATTACCAAGACCGACACGAACGAGAAGATCGGCTGGGGCGGCCCCCTGACGTTCCCCAGGCTGTCCATCGTCGATCCCGAGCTGATGCTGAGCGTTCCGCCCAAGCAGACAGCCTACACGGGCATGGACGCTTTCTTCCATTCCGTCGAGTGCTATCTTGCGAACGTGAACCAGCCGACGAGCGACCACTTGGCCCTCGAAGCGATCCGCCTCATCAGGAAGCACCTGCCCATTGCGGTGAAGGACGGCCGCAATATCGAGGCCCGCACGAAGCTCGCCTGGGCCAGCACGGAAGCGGGCATCTGCGAGTCCCTCTCCTGCTGCATCTCGCACCACTCGATGGAGCACGCGCTGAGCGCGCACTTTCCGGAGGTTCCGCACGGCGCCGGCCTGACGATGCTTTCGGTCGCCTACTTCAGCTATCTGGCCGAGCGGAACTCGAATCGTTTCCCAGACCTCGCACGAGCGATGGGCGAGAAGATCGACGGGCTGTCCAGAAAGGACCAGGCGATGGCCTTCATCACCGGGCTCAAGAAACTCATTCGCAAAGTCGGCCTGAAGGAGCAAAGGCTCAGCCGCTTCGGCATTCAGCGCGGCGACCTGCGGAAGCTCGCGGAGAACTCCTTCCATACGATGGGCAAGTTGTTCGAGCTGACGCCGATCCGGCTGACCGTCGAGGACGCCGCCGCAATCTACGAGCGGGCCTATGCGTGAGGCCCGGGCATTGAACGTACAACAGTGCAGGAACGCACCTCATGGCGCTGAAGCCTGCAATCGAACGTGGCAATTATGTGGAAGGGGCTTGGAGCATGATCGGACAAACAGCGTTGGTGGCGTGTCTTGTGCTGGCGGGCTCTGTAGGTGCGCAGGACGAGGTGGAGGCATCACAGCCCCCGTCGACACGGGCCTGGCGGATCGCGCCCGAAGTGTCTCACTACAGGTACAAAGAGCCCGGCGTCATGACGAACGAGGGCACCCTATATGGAATCGTCGGGTCCTATACATTCCGGAGCGACGGGGACGGCGGTCTGACGAGCCTCATCTCTGACGCCAACAGCACCATCACGCTCGAAGGCCGGCTTGCTTTCGGCGAGGTGGATTACGACGGCTCCTACATGGATGGGACGCCCCTTTCCGCAAGCGGCATCGACGATTTCCTCTTCGACCTGCGGTTGTTGTGGGGCCGTGAACGGCCGGCGGCAAAGTACTTCAACGCCATCTACGCAGGATTGGGATACCGATATCTGAACGACGATTCGTCCTCGCAGTCCGGCGGCTACGAACGAGAGTCGAACTACCTCTATGTCCCCCTCGGCTCGCGACAGGACTTTGACTTGAAGGGACGCTGGGACCTGTCACTCACGGGCGAGCTCGACGTGCTGATCGTCGGGCGACAGATCTCCCATCTGAGCGACGCAGACCCGGAGCTGCCCGACGTGCGGAACTGGCAGTGGCCCGGAGTCGGAGCGGGCCTCTCTCTCGACCTGAGACGCAAGGGCCGGAATGTCGATTTCGCCTTGTCACCGTTCCTGCGATACTGGTGGGTGGACGAGTCAAGTGTTTCAAAGGGCTATTATGAACCCAAGAACCACACCGTCGAGTACGGCCTGAGCTTCGTTGTCCGGTTCTAAAGGCATCCCTGGCTGATGGATTAATTGTCCTTGCATCATCGGCTTTCGGCCTTGTGGAACGTCCGGGGCGAGCAGAACTTTTACGTCGCTTGCCGCGTAGAGGGTGAGGCTCACGGGATCGGGCAAATTCCCGATAACGGCAGTATTGAAGGAGAACGCCATGAAAGCCCACGTGACGGAAGATTGCATCGCCTGCGGCCGCTGTGTCGACATCTGCCCGGAGGTCTTCGAGATGGGAGAGGACGTCGCCCAGGTCAAGGTGGAGGTGATCCCCGAGGAATTCGAGCAGGCCACCCAGGAAGCAGCGGATGAGTGTCCCACTTCCGCCATCGTCGTGGAACGATGACACAATCTCTTTCAAGAAGTGGAACCATGACCGTGCTCGTGGTCTGCCGCTCTTTCTACGGACACGGTTTGAAGCAAGAATCGACCCACCGGATCGACTTGCAGACCGGCGCATGCAGGGGGACGACAATTGGGCCGCCGTGAGGCTTGACGCCGCCTGCGGAAGGCCTTATGATCGATCTCGTGAGGAAAGCATTGACGGCCACTTCACGGGAGCGGTCCGATGGAGGGACGTCGAAGAAGAGGGATGGAGTTATGAGCATTCGAATCGTGTTGGCTGATGACCACGCCATCGTGCGCCATGGGTTGGGCCAGGGGCTTCAGCAGGAGGAGGGTCTGGAGATCATCGGCCAGACCAGCGACGGACGTTCGACGGTTGAGATGGCGAGAGAGCTCCTGCCGGATGTCGTGGTCATGGATATCAGCATGCCGGACCTCAACGGCATCGAGGCCACACGGGAAATCCAGAGGGAAGCGCCGGGCGTGAGGGTGGTGGCCCTGTCCATGCACTCCGCAAAGCGGTACGTGACCGAAATGTTCCGGGCGGGAGCGTCCGGGTACCTGCTCAAGGACTGTGATTTCGCCGAACTGGCCCAGGCGATCCGCGCCGTCGCGGACGGCAGAACCTACGTAAGCCCTTCGATCAGCAACACGGTCGTGAACGACCTCGTGCACACAGAAGAGCAGGCTGAAACGACCGCGTTTTCTCTTCTGACGCAACGGGAACGCGAAGTGCTGCAACTTCTGGCCGAGGGCAAGACCACCAAGCAAATCGCTCTGAGCCTGCACATCAGCCCGAAAACCGTTGAGGCGCATCGGCTCCGCGTGATGAACAAGCTCCAGATCGACAACATCGCGCTCCTCACGAAATACGCCATCCAGGAAGGGCTCACCTCTGCAGAACCCTGATGGAAACCGACGGACGCGGCCGGAGCACCGTCAACTCCATCGCCTTGTCCGATTTTCTTTCAGACCATGGGACACCTTGTGTTTCTTGAGTATTTCCGCAGCCTGGAAGCTTCGGCTCTTGACGGAATGGGCGAAACAGGGTAAGCAGAACGATTCTTTGTGATCGGTGGCCGCCCGATCGCCGGTATCGAGGGGGGCCAAGCGACAATGATAGGTGCAACAGCGAATCTTTGGAAATGAAAACTCGTCGCCGGCAGGAGAGTGCAGATTCGCGATCGTGAGAACAAACAGGGAGTTTTGTTTATGACCAAGCAGCAGCCGGGACGGGCTCGCAGCCACGGGCCATTGCGGCCGGCAACCCACACAGCCCTCACTACGAGATCCATTGCCTATTTTTCAATGGAGATCGGACTCCAATCAGACATCCCGACCTACAGCGGCGGACTGGGCGTTCTGGCAGGCGATACGATCCGTTCGGCGGCCGATCTGGAAGTGCCCATGGTCGCTGTAACCCTGCTGCCTCGCAAGGGGTATTTTCATCAGAATCTGGACGCACAGGGCAATCAAATCGAGACACCGGAGTCGTGGAACGTCGGCGGACGCCTCAAGGCGTTGAACACTCGCGTTTCGGTCGTTGTCGAGAAACGTCCGGTCACGATCCGCGCCTGGCGATACGACGCCGTGGGGATCACGGGGGCCGTGGTTCCGGTGATCTACCTGGATACCGACCTGGCGGGCAACGGCAAGCAGGACCGGGAGCTCAGCCGGCACCTCTATGGCGGTGACTCGCGCTATCGTCTCTGCCAGGAGTACGTGCTCGGCGTGGGCGGCGTCCGCATGCTCCGCGCCCTCGGATACACGGCTATCAACCGGTTCCACATGAACGAAGGGCACGCGGCGTTTCTCGTCGTGGAACTGCTCGACGAAGAGCGAGGCACGACCGGCGGCAGAAGAATCAAGCCCCAGCACATTGAGGCCGTGCGAAACAAGTGCGTGTTTACGACCCACACGCCGGTGCCGGCCGGCCACGACAAGTTCCCGATCGACATGGTCCACAAGATCATCGGCAAACACCCGGCGTGGAGCATCCAGGAACAGCTGAACGGCGACGGCGACACGTTGAACATGACTCACCTGGCCCTGAATTTCAGCAACTACGTCAATGGCGTGTCGAAGAAACACGGAGAAGTATCGCAGGCGATGTTCCGCTCCTATCAGGTCGACGCAATCACGAACGGCGTGCACGCGGCAATGTGGATGGCGCCCCCCTTCCAGAAGCTGCTGGATCGCTACATCCCGGCCTGGCGGGCGGACAACGCCAGCCTGCGCTACGGCATGACCATCCCGCTGCAGGAGATCTGGGAGGCGCATGCAAAGTGCAAGGCGGGGCTGATCGCCTACGTCGCCAAGCAGCTCAAAGTCAAGCTCGATCCGAAGGCCTTCACGATCGGCTTCGGCCGGCGTGCCACCGCCTACAAACGCGCCGACCTGATCCTCCGGGACCCGGACCGGCTCAAGCAGATCGCGTCGAGCGCGGGCGCGTTCCAGATCATCTACGCCGGCAAGGCGCACCCGCAGGATCATCCGGGCAAGAAGCTGATTCGGCAGGTATTCGAGGCCGGCGAGCGGCTCGGACGCAAGGTCCGCATCGTATATTTGCCCAATTACGACATCGATGTGGCGAAGATCCTGATCCCCGGCGTCGATGTGTGGCTCAACACCCCGCAATTGCCCCACGAGGCCTCCGGCACCAGCGGGATGAAGGCCGCCTTGAATGCGGTCCCATCCCTGAGCATCCTGGACGGGTGGTGGATCGAGGGGTGCGTGGAGAATCTTACCGGATGGGCCATCCGGGGCAAGGCCCGCAAGGACGCGAAGGACACCTCCGGCCAGGACGCCGAGGCACTGTACGACAAGCTGCAGAACGTCGTGCTGCCCATGTTCTATCAAGACCGCGAGCAGTACGTTCGCATTATGCTGTCCTCCCTGGCGTTGAACGGATCGTTTTTCAACACCCAGAGAATGGTGCAGGAGTATCTGCTGAAAGCGTATAAGCGATAAGGCAAGGGCAGAGTTCTCCCCTTGCGAAGGTGTGGTTATGGAGGTCTTTTCAACCGCACTGCTGTTGTGTCTGGTCCTGGACCCGGTTGGGAACATCCCTGCGTTCCTCGCCGTGCTGAACAACGTGCCTGCCGGAAAGCACCGGCGGATCATCGTCCGGGAGATGCTGGTCGCTCTGGCCACGTTGATCCTGTTCCTGTTTCTCGGAAAATATATTCTGGCGGCCTTGCAGGTATCGTATGGGTCCCTCGGGGCCGCCGGCGGCATCATCCTGTTCCTGATCGCCCTGCGGATGGTGTTCCCCGGCCCGAAAGGCGTCTTCCATGAGGACTTGGACGGCGAGCCGTTCATTGTCCCCCTTGCGATCCCCCTGATCGCGGGTCCCGGCGCCATGGCCACCCTGATGCTGTTGATGGCTCGCAGACCCGACAACTGGCCCACGTGGCTTGCAGCGCTGCTGCTGGCGTGGCTGGTTTCCGGCGTGATTCTGCTGCTTGCGGAGCGCCTGGGCCGTCTGCTGGGCAAACGGACGCTCGTGGCCATCGAACGGCTCATGGGGCTCATTCTCACGACCGTGGCCGTCGAAATGCTCATCAACGGCATCGAACAGGCCTATGACAAGTTCGTGCACGCTCAGTGACGTGACGCAACAGCCCATCGGCAAGCTGGCGCTGGCCGCTGCCACTTGGATATAGACCCGCCAAATCCGCCACGGTATTTCGACGACATCCCACCCGGGCAACGAAGATGGTGCGTGGCACACCCTATTATGCTGTCCATGCCGATTTGGTGGGCGGCAACGCTTGTGTCCAGGGCATCTTGCCCTCGAATCGCGGGCGGGATGCCCGCGACACGCTGCGACAATCGTACCCACCATTTCAAGATGGACGGCGTACTACGGTGTCAGACGGCAAAACCGGCAAAGAGTTGTCGGGTGTATTCGACACTTCTTCTGATCGCCTCGATGCCCTTCATCGTGTTTGGCGAGCCACTCTCGACCGCCTGCTCCAGGACCAGCAGCGGCTTGACGGCGATCTTCACGAAGCGGCCGGCCAGCCGCTCGTAGTCGATGTCGCCGGGCCCAAGGACCTCGGTCCAGATGTTGTCCCGTGACTGGCGCAGGTGCAACTCGCTGACTCGATGACCGTAGAGTTCCAGCACGTCGAACAAGGCCACTTGCGAGTTGCCCGCCCCGCGATAGACCCAGTGGGCGTCGAGACACAGGGTGACGTTGGCCGGGTCCGTGCCGACCATCATGTGGTGGAACTCGC
>DCUI01000195.1 GCA_002327785.1 Phycisphaerales bacterium UBA2218 | reverse complement strand
GTCGCTCAGTCCTCTACTCTACTGGGCTTCGTGGTAGAAAAGGCAGTTCCCGGTTGTCAGTTGTCGCCTATGGCCCTGCTGACGATGGGGAGCAGGGATCGGGCCTGGCGGTCCATTCCGAGGTCGCTGAGGTGGACGCCGTCCACGGTGCCCTCGCCGTCGTGGCCGATCAGATCCATGCCGGGAACCAGGATGAGGCCCTCGACTCCCTCTTTCTGCAGGGCCCGCACCGCGGCCTCCTGCCTTAGGGAGAGCCCCGTGGGGTGAGCCTCCGGCCGCAGGAGGGACTGGCCCACGAAGATGATGGGTGTGACAGGACGCGCCTTTCGGATCGTTCGCACGAGCTGGCCGATGCGATCTATGTACGCCTCCTGGCCGACGCCCATGTTCCAGACGCAGTCGATCACGTAGGCCGCAGGGTCCAACTCCGCGAGCGGCTCCGCCACGGGCGGTTCCATCGTGCCCGAGCCTGAGAACCCGAGATTGATCACGGGCCGGTCCAGCAGGCGGCCCAGGATCGCTGGCCAGGCCATCCCCGGTCGCGATGCGCACCCACCCTGGGCAATCGACGTGCCGTAGACGACAATCGGCCTGCGCAGGCCGTCCGGCCGCGGCGCGGCCGGGTCAAGAGTAGCGCCCGATGGGACTCCGATCTCCAGGGACTTCGTGCCGTTGTACAGAGGCAGGTAGAGTAGGCACTCGCGCCGGGCCGGGACACTCTCCGTGAACTGGAACGTGGCGAGATTGCCGTCTACCTTGTCCGGCCTGCCGTTCCCGATGAACCGCCAGGAGCCATCAGCGAGCCGGGCGTAGAGGTCCACGCCGCTGACGCCCGTCGCGGGCATGTGGGGCATGTCGAGCGATTCGCTGGTGAGCGACCATCGAATGCTGACGGCGTTTGGGTCCGTGACGAAGCGAATGCAGATGCCTGCACTGTGTTTGCTCAGGTGCCAGACCGCCGGAGAGACCTTGCTCTGGGCCGAATCCGGGAGTCGGTCGAAGGGGCCTGCGGTCTGGGCCCAGCCCTTACCTTCGACCTCGAGCGAAGTCGCGTCGCGCCATTGCACCTCCTGCCCAAGGGCACGACCAGGATGCAGGACGAACGCAACCAGCACGACCAACGCGGCACGCCATGTAGCAGTCATCAGCTTGTCTGTCCTAATGCCTGAGGGGCATACATCTATGGTTCCTGTCACGGTCCCGATTGTAGGAGCAGGGCATCGGAACGGCAAGGGGGAACCTGGCGAAGTGAAAGACGGTGGGCGAAGCCCACCCTACCGCTGCCGTCTCAACGTGGGCCGTGACTTGTGGCCCATGGCCCGGGTACGATTCGTCGTGCGTCGTGCGTGATGCGTCTTGCGTCTGGACCCCTTCGGGGTCATGACCCGTGACCTGTTGCCCGTGAGCCGGCGGGGCTGCTTGCTCTTGCCCTTTCCCCTCCCGCCGCTTGGACCGTTCTTACCTTCCGACCTTCTCACCCTCTCACCTTCCTTCTTCGCAGCGTCCCGCTGCGCGTACACCTGGGCCCGGCGCTGCGGCGGCCATTCTTCGGGGAAGTTCAGACGGGCGAACTCGCCGAAGACCTCGACCGCCTTGCGGTCGTACGCGCGGACGGCCTCGCCGGGCCCGCCGAGGGATACATCGCACTACAAGCCGAGATCCCCGGCGGCGGCCAGCACCGCTTCCGAAAGATCTACCTGACCGAGCTGAAGTAGCCCGGACTGCGCCTGTCAGGCGACCATTGGACCGCCTGCGCTGGTGGATTTGGCGTCAGGACAGCAAGGATTCAATTCCGGGTGGCATCGGCAAGTGCCGGCTTGCCGATGGTCTGATTCATAGCCCAATTTCGCGGATTCGACTCTGATTTGTGTGTTGTTCGAACGGAAATCCTGGACTTCAGAGTCGAGAAGGCCGGTGGGGGCTCCCCGCCTGTTGTAGTGCAGACCTGCCCCCTTGGCCGCCGCGGGAGGGAGCAGACAATGGATGCCATTATGTCCCTGCATCGTCGCCTGGGCGACGGTCGAGTGCCCCAGCGTCATGTGCTATACCTCGGCGAGATCAACGATGCCCGGGAGCGTGCGTGGGCTCGATCTATCGAGGTCTTCACCGGCCACGATCCCCAGCCGCAGGGGAGGTAGGGACAGGAACAATAGTGGGCCGAAGGTGGCGAGCCGGCCTCGGGCTTTGCCGGCAGCACGTCTTCGATGTGCCCTCAGGCTTTGCGAAAAACGGCGACGATGTTCTGCACCTCGACCACGAACAGGCGATTGTCCCCCTCGAAATCGACCGGAATGGCGCCCTTGGGATTGAACAGGACCTTGTCGTATTTGCGCAGCGGGAGGTCCGGTGCATGTTCGACCTCCGTCGAGACCGCCACGACGCGTCCCGTGATCGTCGGGATCTCGATCGTATCGGGCAGCTTGATCCCGCCCTTGGTTTCCTTCTTGTCCTCGTCCTTGCGGATCAGAACGCGCTTGCCTATCGGTTCGACCGTTTCGAATGTCTGGGTCTCATTGTTTCGTTGGTTCTTCATGGCCTGTCTCTGTCATTCGGTCCTGGTTCCGCTCAGGAGCTTGTCCAGATCGGCGTCTGAGACCTGGGGCAGCATGACTTCTCCGGCATTATCCATCGGCAGCATGATCGTTCCAAGACGAGGCGTGTCGACGGTCAGATCCACCTGCGCTTCGTAAGGAATGGTGGTTCCCGGCCGGGCGCCGCCGAGCCGCCGCAACGTGTCGCTGTAATCGATCCTGGCGGGCAGCGAGACGGTCTGGCTGCCCGCGACCGGGATTCGGATGGCCAGCGCCGCGGATCCCGCCATGAAACGCTGCCCCCGGCTCGACACCGCGTAGCTGAACCGCAGCAGCGGCAGCTCCGCCGGATAGTGGTTCACGATCTGCACGTTGAAGACCACCGTCGCGCCGTATGCGTCCGCGTCCTTGAACTGCATACCCATCACACGGGCGGTCGGTTTGCGGAGGCTCATGGATTCCTCCATGCTCTCACACCCGACCAGGAGCACGAGCATCGAACCGATGAACAATACCTTTGCCATGCGTATCATTGTTGAATCCCTTCAAAATCCAGTAACCAGCATATCGTCACGCGACACGCCGGTCAAGCGGTTGTGGCGTGATGGGAACCGTGATGGAAAACGATGACGGGTCGTGATCCATCTGGCCGGGGGCTATCCGCTGAAAGACCTGTTTGCCCGGATCCTGGACCGCCTGCTCGCTCTGCCGGTGAGAACTCCTGCCTCAGGCTGACGCGGGTGACATCCCGGTGGCGAGTGGGGGAGAAAGGAGGGTATGTGCAGACTACCGCACACCGACCCTATACAGCCATACCGTATCCAGAACCTGGCTGCCTTCCAGAGTCTACAGCCCCCGTGAAATATACGGGTTATTGATTGATGGCTGTGCTCAAAATCTCGACGACGACGGACGAGATCACACCCTTGCGGGCGGCCTTGACCGCGATCCTCGCTTCATCCGGGCGGTCCATCTGACCGTAGATATAAGCCAGCAGAAATTGAAGCGGCGGGGCCTCGTTGCCCTGGGCAAGCTCTTCGAGATTCGTGATCCGCTGCACGAACAAATCGGGTCCGCCGAGGATCTCCACCAGATTCACTCTCTTGAGGGCATACTGAGCGTCGAGCTCGATGGCCCTCGCGAGGGACAGGGCGCTGCCGACGTATTCGCCCGCCGCGAGCAGAGCGTGGCTCTTGCCCAGGTGCGCACGCGAATCGTGCGGGATGTAGACGGAGGCGAGGGAAAACGACTCCACCGCCCGGTCATATCGCCCCTGTCGCATGTTCATCGCGGCTGCGGCCATGTATTGATCGAACTGCCGCTGGGTGAGCGACCCGGAGTTCTCGTATGTCTGTCGCACGGAATCCTCGGGAGGCTGCTGTGTAGAATTCACCTGAGTCCCGTTCTGCTCGGGTCTGAGATCCTGAGCCGGCATGCCGCTCCCGGAGGCATCGCGGAGGCGGTCGGCGTACTCGGAGACGCGATCTAACGTTGCGGCCAGAGCGTCCGCCGGCTCTCTGGCCCCGTGATCGAGGAGCCTCGATGATACACCGGCCATGCGCGAGGCCTCCTGCCCCCGCTGCAACGCAGAGGGGCCGGCGGCGGCATTCCCGCCGGGTCCCATCACGCTGGGCCGGGCCTCGCGGGCCTTAGCCGGCGGCGCGAAAAGGCCGCTCTCGAAACGGGCGGACGGGTCGTAAAGCCTCAGCCCCCGGTCCTCGGTCTCGACATCCGGGACGATCTCCCTCAACTCGTCGCCAAGCAACTCCGTCCTGTCCCGCGTGGTTTCCGCAGGCGGCAACCCGTCCGGCTGCGGTGGTCTCTTCCCGTCATCGACGCTCAGCTTCCGCTCGATCTGCGAGGCGTTCGTCCGGACTCTGTCGAGATCCTGGAGCAACTGCTGCAAGCGATGCTGATACTCCTCGGACGTCATGAGCGGATCGTCCAACCGGGCGGGCGGACGCCCAACCGAGAGGTTGCCCGGCTCCTGTGAGATGGAGTTCGTCGCTTCGCCGGGGCGCGTGGGCGCCGTCCAATACGACATCCGCGGCGATTCCTTCACGGTCGAACCGGTGTCCGTGTCGCGATCGTCGGTCCAAACTTGAAGTCGAGGGAATTCAGTTATGGCCATCGTATCAGGCGCCTGATCCACCCGAGACTGGGTCAGACCGCCAGCGATCTTGGGACTGGCCGCCGTGAAGACCCCTTGATAGCCCGGGGAGGTCGTGGTCATGGTCCCCGTCGGCGAGTAGAAGGGACTGTAGTTCTGGGGATACCCCGCGTAGCCCTCCGGTACGGCGGAGTACCGCAGGAAGGAATCCAGGCTCGTCGAACCCAGCGGAGCGCCAAAGCTCGTCGTCGAGCCGTATGGGATATTGCCACGAAAGTGCTTGCCGCCCAGGACGTTGCCGGTGATCGCAAGGTTGCCCGACTGGTCGATGGGATTGGGCGTGTTAGTCAACCCGCTCTGGTAGCTGCTCTGCGGCACCGTCGCACGGGCGGCGGAACCCGCCCCCGCGGATCCAAAGGCCGTACCCGCGAGCGCCAGCAATACCAATACTGAAAACAGCATTGGCGACGGGCCTGTCCTTTTGCCAAATCGTGAACCCTTCATACCACGTTACTCCTGTGCACGAGAGCACTTACGGGCACAGATATCGGCAATTTCTCTGGGCAGGTTCACAATCCTTTTCCGATCCCCCCATCCTTGGGTGGCCTGCATCAGCCCGGCTCGCTCACGTACCTGGGACGCTTGGCCCAGCCGAGCTTCGTGGCCAGCGTGTCCCAACGAGTCCGCATCGGGTTGTTGACCACGAGGAATGAGCTGCGCTCCCTCGCGATCTGTACCACGTCATTGATGGCCAAGCCCGACGAGATCTGGCCGTCGATGGAAACGGTCGTCCCTTCGTTGATCCGCGAGAAACGGATCTCGACCACGCCGGCGGCGTCAATCACGATAGGCCGAAAGCTCAGCGAATGCGGGCAGATCGGCGTAATGACCATGGCCTCCATCGAGCCGTCGAGGATCGGTCCGCCGGCCGAAAGATTGTACGCCGTCGAGCCGGTCGGCGTGGAAACGATCAGCCCATCGCTGACGCAACTGGCCACCTGCTGGCCGTCCACGTCGATCTTCAGCTCGATCACGCGAAAAGGCGGTCCGGCGGCAACGAAGACGTCATTGACCGCCTTGGCGTGGAACTTTTCGCGGCCCTCCGCAGACCTTTGGGAAACCCGGCAGCCCAGCATCATCCGCCTTTCGACGGAAGCCTTGCCGGAGATGATGTCGGCATACATCTCCTTGAGCTCATCAACGCTGAACTCGGCCAGAAAACCGAGTTTGCCCAGGTTGACGCCGATCACGGGGACTTTGGCTTCGCTGAGGTCCTTGGCGGCCGAGATGATGGTGCCGTCGCCACCGAGCACGACTGCAAAGTCGCAGTCCCGGAGCACCTCCGGCGTACACTTATCGATGTGGCAAATGGCAATGATCTCGGCCCGGCCCTTGAAGAACCGCGAGAAGTCTTCCATGGCCTCAGCCACCGGCCCTCTTTCACGATCGCCGAACAGGATCAACCGAGGCAGCGATCTGCCCCGTCGGACGCCGAGTTGACCTGATTTGCCGCTCAATTGACAGCTCCTTGGCCGTTTTGACTATGTCATCGGCAGTAATCCCGGCCTCGATAAGCTGAGCGGCACGGGAGTCGTGTCCGATAAAACACCGCGGCGCGCCGAGCGCGCGGATGCGGCCCAATTCACAACCACGGGTTGCGGCCAACTCCAGCAGGGCCGAGCCGAAACCACAGGAAAGATAGTGGTCCTCAACCGTGATAAGCCGCTTGCCCTCCGATAACAGGTTTAATAGCTCCTCATCGATCGGGGCGGCGAACCTGGCGTTGATCACGTCTGCATGGGTCCCTGCCAAACCAAGCCTGTCGGCCGCATCGAGAGCCTCGGCCAGCACGGTCCCATAAGAAATGATGGCCAACGAGGACCGAAGGCCCCGCCGGACCAGGACGCTCCTGCCCAGTTCAAAGAACTTCTCGGACGTTGCCGGCGAGGGGCGCCTTGTGGGAACAGAGTCTTTCGGATAACGGATCACCACCGGCTGGGTGTGCGTCAGGGCGAACCGCAGGGCCTCCTTCATCTCGACGGCGTCAGCCGGAGCCGTCAGAACCATGTTCGGCAACATCCGCAGATACCCGATATCCATCAGTCCGTGATGCGTCGCGCCGTCCGCACCCACCATGCCGGCCCGGTCCACACAAAAGACCACCGGCAGATTCTGCAACGACACCTCCTGGAAAATCTGGTCAAAACTCCGCTGCAGGAAGGTCGAGTAGATGCACACGACGGGCCTTAGCCCGGCCTTGGCCAGACCGGCCGCGATGTCCACCGCGGCGCTCTCAGCGATCCCCACGTCATAGAACCGCTCCGGGAACTTCTTGCGGAATTCTTGCAGGCCGGTGCCGTCGCACATTGCGGAAGTAATGGCCACGATTCGGTCATCCTGCTGGGCCAGGGCGGTCAGCGACTCGCCGAAGGCATCCGTGTAGCTGGGTTGATGATCGCTGGTGGCGCACTCCACGGTGTTGTCGCCGTTGATCGTGAATGGGCCCGTGGAGTGGAACCGGGTCGGTCCCTTGTCGGCGGGATTGAAGCCCTTGCCCTTTTTCGTATACACGTGCAGCAGGACGGGATGGTCGATTTGGCCCAGCGCCTTGAACAGCCGGATCAGAGACTCCATATCATGGCCATCCACCGGGCCGAAATAGGGAATGTTGAGGCTCTCGAACAACTGGCTCGGCGGCACCGCCATGCGAATGCTCTTCTTGATCCGCTCGATGGTTTCTTCGACGCTGCGTCCGATGCCCGGGAGATGTTCGAGAATGCTCTTGGTCGTCGAGCGAAGGCCCTCATACGTCTGGCTCAGTCGCACTTTGGAGAGGTATTTGGCCACCGCCCCCACCGTCGCGTCGATCGCCATACTGTTGTCGTTCAGAACGATCAGCATCTGCCGTTTGACCAGCCCGAGGTTGTTGAGCCCTTCGAAGGAGACGCCGTTGACGATACTGGCGTCGCCGACGAGGGCGACGATCCTCGGCGCCGTGCGTGAAGCAGGTTGCGCCCCGCGCGACGAGCTCGCGGCCTTCAACTGCTCGCCCAGGGCCATGCCGATGGCGGTCGTGATCGACGTTCCGGCGTGCCCCACGGTGAACTGATCCTGCTCGCACTCGGCGGGATTCGGGAACCCGCTGATGCCGCCGGCGTGCCGCAACCGCTCGAAGCCGGCCTTGCGGCCTGTGACGATCTTGTGCGTGTAGCACTGATGGCCAACGTCCCACAGCAGCTTGTCCCGCTGGAAATCGAAGACGTAGTGCAGCGCAAGCGTTAACTCGACTGCGCCCAGGTTGCTGGCCAGGTGCCCGCCGGTTTTACTGACCGAATTCAAAATGAACTGCCGAATCTCGTCGGCCAGTTTCTCCAGCTCGGCGACCGAAAGCGTCTTCAGATCGGCCGGGCTGTTGATCTTTTCCAAGTACGTACCACTCATAGGCAAGATTATCCCCACGTATGCGTAAAGCGCACTATTGTACCCGAAAGGAAGGCCGGATGCAGGGAAATCGCAGGTTTGCCCCAAAATTTGCGGGATAACGGCCGACAGGCCGGGTGGAGCGAACGGCTCACCGTCGCTTAGAACCGGTATCCGAGAGAAACCTCGAACCCGCATCCGTTATGGGGCAACGGACGCACGCTTGTGCCGGCCGAGGCTCATCGTCCTGACAGACGCGCGACCCGAAAGAAATGAATGAGGAAGACAACCAAAGACTTGCCACTCGCGCGCACGACCGCGAACGATCAATCGAAGTGGAAGCCGCAGGTGTCCTTTGTGATGTGCTCGGATTCCGTGCGAGGGTACTTGCGGCAGTTCAGGGGACGGAAAGCATAGATGCCGCAGTAGCCCTTGCCCTCGTCGTTGGTCTTGAGAAATGGGCAGACGTTCGGCAGTTTGCAGCAGGCGCCGCAATGGATGCACTGCCCCCGCCGCCGGCTCGAGACCGGCAGCAGGCACGTGAGAGTCCTCTTGATCTTCGCCATCCAGGTATTTCGTCGTGCATCGGCCATCAGGCACATCCCCTGTGGATTCATTTCTGTTCGGCAGCTCTGCTGCACGCGAACGATTCTATCCCGGCCGAAACATGTATTCAACCCTTACCGGCATCCAAGGCAAGTCCGGGTGCGACCGGCATTCGGTAGCAGATTCGATCTTCCGCGTAGGGCGAGCGTCCCCGCTCGCCTCCTTGTCGTACGAGGCAGCACGATATCTTGGATGGTCGCGAGTTCCTTGAAAAGGCGAGCGGGGACGCTCGCCCTACGAAGAACACATGGGCTGCCACCGTATTTCGGCCACACCCCATGAGTCCCCTATTTCGAGCGGACTCGCACGGACGGCGCCGGCGGGGCGTTACGCACAGGCAGCCACGAGCGATAGTACGTGCCGTAGGCGCCCGCGGAGCCGAAATCACAGAGCACGACGCGTCTCCCATCGGTGGCTTGCGCCGCGAAGGCCAAGATGGGACCGAGGGTCTTGTCCTTCATGGCGTCGTCGTCCACTCCAAGCGGCTCAAGCTGCAACGCGGCCAGATCGAGCTCAGGCACGTCGGTGGGGTCCATCGTATTGTGCTTCTGATCGAACGCCAGCAGGATCGGACCGCGCATCAGCGACGTGTTGAACTGCACATGCTCGTCGCCGCGGAGCGCTCGCACGCGCAAGTCGAGGTCGATCGTGATCTTGTCGCCGGGATTCCAGGTCCGGCTGATTTTGAGGTAGGAGCCGGGTGTCACCTGGTCAATCGGCACGCCGTTGACAGCCACCTTCGTCTGGCGCGACCATTCCGGAATTCGCAGAAACAGTGCCAGGGCCCCTGCTTTCGCAGGACGGACTTCGAGATCAATCCTGCCGGAGGCGGGATACGTAGTTGCTTGGGTGAACGACCACGATGAGCCGTCTTCGAGCGTCGCCTCGATGGTCCCCGGGCCGTAGTAGTTGAGATAGAGTCCGCTCGTGCCGCCGAGGACCGCCCACTCGCTAATCAGCCCCAATCCGTTCGGGCCGTTGACGCTGCAACAGTTCAGTTCGGGAGTGCCGGGCCGCGACTGGAACACGATGCTGTGCGCGGACGCAAGCCGCTTGCCGTTCATGGGCGTGTCGTAGGTACACCACCGGCCGCTGGGATGCTCGTACCCGAGCACGGCGTTCCACGTCGCGTGTTCGAGGGCATCCGCGATCCGGCTGTCGCCGGTCAGCCGGAGCGTCTCGACGCTCAGGGCCAGCCAGGCCACCGTGCAGCAGGTCTCAATCGCACCGCTCTGGAACGGGTTGCCCACCGCCTGCTCGTTCGTGCTGAAGCTCCCGGAGTTGTGGACATCCGTGCGGTAGATGCTCCGCCACCAGTGAACGAGGGCCTGTCGATAGGAGTCGTCGCCCGTGACGCGGAACAGCTCCGCAAGTCCCGCCATGGGATGCAGGCTTTCCCAGCGGGGTTTCGGCGTCTGGTAGAACTCGATGCCCTGCAGCGCCAGCCGGTGATAGTCGCCGGCGCCGGGTCTCTGCCAGTCCTGCTCGATCTGACGCATCAGCCGCAGGTATGCGTCGTTCTTCGTCTGACGATAGAGGATGCCCAGGACGTGGATCACGGCCATGTTCATCTCGTATGAGCCCGCGTCGTACACGCGCTTTCCCGTGCCGAGGAAGGTCGCGCACATGAGGTCCGCCGCCCGTATGGCCGCCTGCAAGGCCTCTGTGTCCCCGGTGTCGCGAGACCACAGGACCATGGCCAGCATGCAGTGATAGTGTCCCCACAGGTCCCAGCGGTCCAGGAGGTGTTTGTCGGGGAAGGGGCCGAGATAGCCGTCGTGTGCCTGAGTCCGAATGAGGTCTCGCATCACACGAGCCGTCACGGCCCGCAACTCGGGATCGTTCGACATGCGGCAGGCGCGGACGCACGACGTGAGGTACTTGCCCGCGAACTCGCCCGCCCACGGGACCGGGTCCTCATAGGGCGGTTTGCGATCCCGCAAACGCATCATTTCGAGCATCCCGGGGTTCGCATCGGGCGCTGGGATGAGCCAGTTGCGAATGACGCCGTCGAGCCGAGCGGCCATCGGTCCTTCCAGCCTCATACGCACGTCCGGCACGGCCAACTCTGTGACAGACGCCGCCGCAGCCCTATTGACTCCTCCCGAACCCACGAGGGCCAGCAGACCCGTCGTCAGCGTGATCGTGATTGCACTCGGCATGTCGAGCTATCCTTCCGATTGTGTTCGGCAGGCATCATTTCGTGGTGAGCTGCCTAAGGGTGTCGTGTACGAGTCGGGCCATCTTCTCGTGTCCGGCGTTGTTGAAGTGAACGTCCCGTCCCGTCGAATAGTCCCCTTCGTCGAAATCCTCGGAGATGGTTTGCAGACCCTTGAAGATGTCCTTGAGGTTCTTGTACCGGTTCATGGCGTGCCTCATGCCGGGCTTGGTTGGAATGATGAAGAAACGGCACGGAATCCTGTGCTCGCGGGCAACGGCGTCGATCTCGCGGAAACTGTCAATCGCGTATTGGTTGACGTCCTCGCTCTTGTTCCTGTAGCGGCTCATCAGGAGGCGGTCACGCAGACCGATGCATCGGTGGCCCACCAGACTCAGCAGAACGGACTTGCGGGCATAATACTCGAAGCGTGTCCAGAACCCGCCGTAGTAGTATTCGTAGGCCTCGGCCGCCGTCATGCGATTGCCGTTCTTATCGTACGCGCAGATCTGCCCGACATTCGTGGAATGGAACGGCAGCACGTACGGTTGCAGCTTCTCGGGCAACCAGTTCACGTCGTTGCCCAGAAACACCATCACCGCGAGCATATTCGGCTTCACGATCGGCAGGTACTTTTCGACGACGGCCGCGTACATCCTCGGCCCCGCACTGGGAATCCCGAAATTGAAGGCGGTATAACCATACGTCTCGATGCGATCGGCGAAGCACTGCGTAATCGGGGACGCGCTGAGGCCGTAGGTGAAGGAATCGCCGACGAACATGATCCGGGTCCGGTCGCTGGCGAGTTGTTCGGCAAAACCCTCGTCGCGAAATCCTTCCTCGTTGACGGAAATGCCTTCGGGGAACGTGGCGTCGGGATTCAGCTTGGCGATGCCTTTCTCGTCACAAATATAGTCATTGCGCACCTCGAGCGTCTCAACGATCTCGAAGTAGGCCGGGTGTGGTCTCCATCCCGCCAATCGCAAGACGCCTTCGGCCGTCAGGCCGAGCAGCAGCAGAGCGACCAGATTCACAAGAAGGATCGTCTTCTTGCGATGACGTCTGAATATGCTATCCATGGACGAACTCCATCCATTCCACCTGGAACTGTCTCCAATTGTATCAACAGCGGACACGGCAACGCAAGGAGCCGCGCGGCGAACCACGAGAAACGCCCGTGCTTCTCACGCCGTGAGCGACCCGACGGCGGGCGGTTCGGACAGACTCACCCCGTTGCTGACATCACCTGGGAATTGATAGCGAAACAGAGCGAAGCCGAAGAGGATTTGCAAATAGCTCTGGCTGGAGATAAGGAAGTGGTTGAAGAACGAAAAGAGGATGAACAGCAGCAAAACCAGGTAGAGATTCAGCCAGTGGAGATGCCGCCGGGCCTGCACCCGGATGGCGGCGGTCGCCCAACCCAGGAGGTACGGGATGATTGCGACTCCCAGAATGCCGAAATCCTCATAGAAGTTCCGCAGGTAGGTGTACACATTTGCCGCGTAGGGGATGAAGACCATCTCACTGTAGACCGCCACCTGAGTCTCGCGGGCCAGGTGAAGTCGGTAGAGCCATTTGTGCAACGGAAAGAACGTGCTCTGGCCCCACAGGTGATCGCCCGTGAAGGTGGCCATGAACTCGTTGAAGGCGGCCAGCGGAGAGGCCACGTACCAGTAGACTTGAAACAGGAAGCCTCGAAGCAGGCTCGGCTGATCATACAGGCTGCTCTTGTCCAACAAGGCGTCGATGACGGCAAACAGCACCACGACGGCTGCAAGCGGGGCGAGAAGCCGCAGGTAATCAGAAATATGAAGTTTGAGGTGTGAGATTTGAAGGACACCGCTTGGAGATGTCCGGCCTGAAACCTCACAGCCGGACCGATCCGTCGAGCAGGTGAAGCAGTAGGCAAGCACCAGGCACAGGATGTTCGAAGTCGTCTCGTAGCGGCTCAAGTGGATCAGGCCGATGGTCAGTGAGATCACCAGGAAGGCAACGAGATAAAGGTACTTGCTTCGCGTCCGGTCGCGGTAGAAGAAAACGCCGAGAAGCACGAACCCGATAGAGAACAGGCTATTCGTGATGGACAACAGCATGACGGTCCCGCTCGCTCGGAAGATGTTCTCCCTGATGAAGGTGACCAGCCGAATGCGGAAGAGCTCCGGCTGGGTCGCCAGATCGACCCAGGTTGTGTCGAAGTGCTCGGCGACCACTGCGAGCCGGTACATCTCCAGCAGCAGCGCGACGACCCCCACGGCCAGCGTGAACTTCAAAGCACGGGTCATCACCTTGGGGGTGAGCCGTCGTCCCGAGGACGCCGCCGGACCGTGCGGCAGCGGGCCCAAGCCCTGGAACAAAGTCCACGTGAGATAGCCGAGACAGAATGTGACGGCGTTCAACAGCACCGCTGCCAGGGTGCGGACATCCGGCTGGGGGAACATCCCGGCATGGACACCGCCCAGGTACAAAGTGGTGGCAACGCCCCACACGAGGAGAAACAACCTCAGCGGATTCACGATGGACTCCATCATCGGCACGGCTCTTTTCGCTTGCTCGGCGCCGGACACTCGGCCGCACAGGCATCACCCGGACTATGCTGCGGGAGACGGCCACTGTCCGTCGAGCGGTTCCGCAATCGAGTCGAGTGAACGATCGACACGCACTCGAGCAGGGCATTGTACAAGGCTACCGCGAGAAGGTGTGGGGCCCCCGTGAAGAGGTAGAGGACGGCGCCGACCCCGCACAGGAACGCCACATGGATGCATCGCATACGCCATCGTGCGATCCGTTCCCACATCCATCCCCTCGCAAGACAGTACGCATAGACTCTCCAAGGCGCGTCCACGACAAAAAAGGCCACGCACAGCCAAGCCAGAGTCGCCGAGGGGACGCGGGACACCAGGATTGTCAGCGGAATACAGTTCCGGCACGCTTTCAGCAGGAGGAACGTGTAGATTCTCCGCCGGCCGGCCAGCGCGCTATGGAGCAGGTAGATCGCCAGGGACAGGCCGAGCAATCCGGTGTAGATCAGGGCGGGCCCGATGGTCACGGGCAGTGTCGCCAACAGGAACGCCAGCACGGCTATGCGTATGGAGACGAACAGCGCCATATGGACGCGCACTTCCGGTGAGATCCTCCGCGTGCCCGCCCCCGGCGGCTCTCGTCTAGCCCAGAGATCGTTCACCACCCCGCCAATCTCGTAGACGCAGTAGAACATCACGAAAGACAGGGGCATCAGAACAAAGGACAAGATGCCGAGGCTCGTGAACAGGTAGACGGCCAGGGTGACCGGGACGATCTCCCTGAGGAACAGGCTGTACAGGCCGGTCCGGTGGAATCGGCTGATGATGTAGTACAAGCCAGGAACGTAGATCCATTTGGCGGTTCTCTCGTTGATCGAATCGACATCCCTCTCGCTCCCGGCCGCCTCGTAGTTGCGGATGAAATGGAATCCTCCGCCCTCGGTGCTCCACCTCCGTTCGGCGACGCTTGTGTTCAACACGGCATACCGTCTGGCGAAGCTCTCCATGAACGCCGCATCCTCCGGGTTGTCGGAGTACACGGACGAATCGCGAAGATCCGCCTTTGCGACGACTCCGTCCAGAACGGCCTGTTTGTGCCCCAGCAGATCGGTTCTCAGTCGCCCCGTGCAACGTCCGTTTGCGATCTCCAGTTCCGAAGAAACGAAGTCCCGGACGTCCAACCGCCCGGCGATTGCCGCAATCGGCGGATCGATCGCGGCGGACACCAGGAGGACGGCCCTGCCCTGTTCTCTCTCCTGTTGCATCGCCTCCATGATCCGCCGGTTCAACAGCCCCCTTGCGAACAGAGCGTCGGCGTACAACGCGGACAAGTCCCGGAGCCGGACGGCGGAGTACCCCCGCAAGAAGGCGATTTGACGAGCCCTGAGCCGGTCCTGCGAGACGATGTGACGAATGCCCGGAAGGCGGCAGAGCGAGATGAGAACCCGGACGAGGACGAATTGTACGTATCTGAGAGCATTGCTTCTTCTAAGAACAAAGGCAATGAAATCGGACGTGTTATTCGTGCGCGTGACTGTGCCACAGACGTCGAAAACGGCTATCCCGTGTGTTTCCATCCTCGGTCTCGTCGCTGCATTCCTGTGTCTGGCGAGCGGATCGCGAAAGCGTGATGCTACGCAACCGTATTCAGATTGTCAACGTTTTCAGCAACCGCCCTCGTGCACCGATCAGGGCGAACTCCCCGGAGTCTGCTTTCTGGCAACCGTGATGAAATTCGGGGTGAGGATCCACCGCAGGGCCGATGGGCCGAAGTGCGCAAACAGGAAGAATCTTGGGAACAGATTTGCCGTGGCCCTCAACAGGGCAGCGGGGAACCGGCCATGGCCCGGCGGGCGCCTCGTGGGTCTGCACGTAATCTCTTCAAACCCCGCCTGTCTCAAGACCATCTTCATGCTCTCTTCGTTGAACATCACCTCATGCGTGAAGTCAATGTACCTCATCCTCGACGCAGCAAATGGAAAGTCCGCGTTGGGGGTCTTGACGATCAGGGCGCCGCCCGCTTCCAGAGACTCATACGCCAGGCGAAGCAAAGGGACGATCTCGTTCTTTGCGATATGCTCGATCAGATCGTAGAAGAAGATGACGTCGAACTTCTCCCCGCTGCTGCGCAGGAACTCGAAGGCGTCCCCGTGCGCCAGTTTTGCGTGCCGAAGTTGCCGGCCGGCCTGACGATACTGGCTCTCGTCCAGCTCGACGCCCCACAGATGCTCGTATCCCTCCAACTCCAACGCTTGCAGGAGAAACCCTGTTCCACAGCCAACGTCCAGGATGCGCTGGTCTTTGCGCAGAATGTCACCGTGTTCGTGAAAGACGATCTGCCGATACCTGTCGATATCGAAATTCACGTTCACGTGCCTGTAATGGGAATTGTAGTAGTCGAACTCAACTTTCATTGCCATCGTTCACGATGTTTCTGGGGGTCGCCTGAAAACCATGGGAAAACAGTGCGTGCAGCCGTCTCCTGTTCGTCTTCTTCACCACGACCGTGACTCTCAAGAGGATTCTGGCGGACCCGCACGGGACAAGCAAGCGAAAAAAGGCACTTCCACGGCACACCTAACCATTGGATCTCGCGGAAGCTCCCCCCAACACGTGCCGGCGGTTCCGCCGCAGGGCGATGCACAGCGCTGCCATGATGAAGACCTCCGTCGCCAGGGAGGCGAGCGCCACGCCGACGTGCTTCAAGGGCGCGGCCAGCAGCAGGGCGACGACGATGTTCAAGACGCCGCCGACCACGAGGATTCTCGCCAGAAGCCTCTCGAGCCCGAAATTGACCATGATCTGCTGGCCGAGAATGCTGCTCATACCGATAATAAACGGCAGAAACGACAGAATGCGAATGACCGAGGCGCCCTCCTGGGACTGGGATCGGCTCAGCATGGCTCGAGCAAGGGTCGGCGCCCCGAGGAAAAGCCCCGCCGACATCGCCAGCGTCACGATGCCCACAAGCAGGCCGACCCTGGCGGCGTAGGCGAGGGCTGCCGGCCGGGACTGGGAGGCAAGCCGGCCGATGTGTGGAAAGATCGCCTGGGACAGCGGAAGCTGCAGGCCCCGAACCGCCCGCACGATCTTATCGCCCGTAACGTAATAGGCTACGAAGGTGTAGTCGGCGCACAGCCCCAGGATGACCACGTTGCTCGTCGTGTACAGAGTCGTTGCCATTTCAGAGATGAACAGATGCCGGCCGTTCAGGAACTCCCGTCTCAGCACGGCGATGGAAGGGACCCGCAGACGGATGGGAAAGCTCCGCAGGGCCATGATCAGAGCGACAAGCCCGATGAAGACCGTGCCCGCCGAATGCAGCAGTGGAACGTACAGGTAGTCGTCGCTCTCCCGGACCAGGACGAAGGTCGATGCGATGACCATGAGCTTTGCCGAGACGGTGAGCGTGGCGATGTGTTTCATCCGCTCCAGCCCTTGGAATACCCAGAGGGGAAACAGCCACATGCCGATCACGCTCAGGAAGGAGAGATAGTACACCGGCCAGTCGGCCCTGAGTTTCGGGACGGTGAACACGGCGACCGACAGGATCGTGACGCTCAGAAGCACCAACAGCAGTTTCAGCAACATCACCGAGGAGAACACCTCGGAAACCTTCTCCGGATCCTTGCGGTGAACGGAGATCTCCCGCGTCGCCGAAAGGCTGAATCCGTAGTCCGTCAGGATCAGGAAATACACGGTGATCGCGCGAGCCAGTTCCACCAGCCCGTATCGCGACAGGCCCAGGACCCGCGTGAGATAGGGAATCAGAATCAGCGGAGCCAGGTAGTTGGCGAACTGGACGACGGACAGCGCGAGGAAGTTCCCGATGACTCTGCGATTGCGCCCCCAGGTGGCTTTGAGTGAGTTCAGCATCGTATCCACGGCACCGGGGCGGCAGGCCCCCCGTCTGCGATTGTCTTTCCGTTACTGTGGCGAGCGGGCGCCGGAGGAGCCGGGCACGGGATCGCGCTGCTGACGGCGACGGTGCTCGGACAGGACCGCCGCGAGCATGGCGACCATCAGGGACACCACCGCCGCCAGACCGCTGTTCGTCAGCACTTCCTTGGGCACAGGGTAGACGACGGGTTTTTCGCCGGCGCGCGTATTCACCAGGATCAGGTTCTCCGTCTTGCGGATGGTGGACTTGAGATAATCGGAGAGGGCCTCGTGCTTGCAGGTACGCAGTTGCTCACCCAGAAAGTCCACGAACTGCTGCGCGGTGGAGTAGGTCAGGACGCTCTCTTCGATCCGGCTCAACAGCCGGCCGTTCAGGTCCAGCACCTGCAGGTAGAAGTCGTATTTTCTGGCGTCGCCGGCCAGCGTTTCCTGCAGGTCGATGATCCTGGACTGGACCGCGCGCACCTGATAGGACAAGGGCAGGAACTCACGGCTGTTCTGGACATCGTTGAATTGCAGCACGATGCTGCCCTGCACCGCCTCCGACGCGGCGGCGCCGACGGCTTTGAGCTTCTCCAGTTTCGTCTGCTCCTTCTGGAGATCGAGCGTCAGGGTAAACCGCGTGTCCTCGATTTGGGCCGCGAGCATCCTGTAGTGCTGAATGGATTCCTTCAGGTCGTTTCGGATATCATAGATGGGAAGGACACTCTCGATGTTGCCGGTCACGATCTCAGCGGCTTTCAGGACTTCCCGCTCCGAGTTCCCGCGGACCCGGACGAGCAGGAGCCTGGCCTGGAAGGCGCTGATCTGGGTGGAGGTGGCCGGATCGGTGGTCTGGAGCCGCCGGGGATACATCGGCGAGACCTCGAACCGGATCAGCTTGTCGAACGATTGCCGGACCCGGGCCTCGTTCAGTCGCCCGGCGTAGCCCGATAACCCCTGCTCCCGGAGGCGGTCGATGATCTTGTCGAGATTCTCCTGGCTGTAGAACCGCTGCAGGAGGATACTGTGCTGGCTCTCGGCAAGCGGACGCTCGTAGACGAACGTGGCCGTGTACTTGCGGGGCCACAGCGACAACGCCAGGGCCACGATCACCGCCGGAACCACCGAAACCGCCGCGATCAAGACCCTGTGCTTCCACAGCAGATTCAGGTAACGCAAAGCCGTCGGCTCACGCGACAAGGAGGGTTCACATGTGCTGCTGCCGGATTCGCCGGGGTCTGATGCTGTGTATCGTGTATCGCTCATGGTCGGCAGCTATGAATGAGTCTCCAAGAAAGACTCCCGCATCCTTTTCGCCTGCCTCGTGGCACCGCGCCGGGATGCAAACACACAACTATAGCCGCCGGCCTGGCGCCTGTCAAGGCGATGGTGAACTGCTCGATCAGAGAGGGTCCGTCCCGCAGCCAAGTGGCTGATTCCAAACGACTTGCGGCGCGACAAATGTGGTCATCGGCATTGACAGGGCACGCGATTGCTGCTACAATAGAAGAAATGGTTATGGAGGGGCGTGATGAAAGGACTCTCCGCCACCAGTTTGGTCGTCCCTTCAGAAGCATCTCCAAGAGACGCCGGAACCGTTCGTTGGGTCCGGCGGGATGACATAGCATTCATATCGCAAACCACCCTCCGGGTTGAGGCCGGCGGGCGGTTGTGCGCTACCGGGGAAGGGATGACGTGGGAACTTTGTAATCGCGTGACCAAGCATCTGGGTGGGCCCAACTATGAGGACTGAATTCCACAACATGACTCTGAGACAAACGTGTCGGACCGGATCGATCTGCTGGAACCAAGCCCCTGGAGGTCCCTATCCGATGAGACGGATGGCGGTCGCCGTCATGCTGTCGCTGATGGCGACGGCCGGCATGGCGACGGCCAAGTCGATGTACGTAATCGCCCAAATCATCAGCCTCGACGGCGATCCTCCCATTCAGGTCTATGACATCGGAGCCAATGGAAGGCTGACCTACCAGACCGAATTCGACGCCCCACTCATCGGGGCCGGCATGGTGGGGATTGCCATGGACTCCGATTCCGGGCATCTGTTCTGCACCTATGAGAACTCGGGGTACGTTCTTGTGACCGACGCCACGACTCTCCAGCGGAGAGCCGTCTTGTCGGTCCAGAAGGCAACCAATCTGGCAGGGGTCGTGTACGATCACAAGAGAGGACTCCTCTACTGCACGGAGTTCGCCGGTGGGGCCTTGCATGCCCTCAGATGGGATCCCGTGGAGGGCAGACTGACCGCTGTGGTGGGTTCCCCGTTCACCCTCAAAGTCGCGCAGGCCTATGGCATCGCATTGGATGAGTACAACGACCTGTTGTACGTGGCCAGCCCGGGCCAGGGAATCGGCGTTTACAGCACCTGGGATTGGAGCCTGGCCCAAACGTTGCCGGCGCACCGGATCGCGTTGAGCATTGCGGTGGACCCCGAGCGGGATTCCCTCTATTATGGGGGTGGTTTCTTCGACAATTACTACCTTACCCAACACAGATTGTCCGACGGCGCTACGAAGGAAGTCCTGGTCGATCCGAACGCCGGGGTCATGGGCCTCGGGGTCGATTCGGATACGGGCCTGATCTACCTGACGACCGGTCGGGACAATCGTCCGGGCGGCAAGGACCTGATGGTCTTCGATACGAACCTCAAGCAGCTCCAGGTGATCGAGGACATCGGACGCCCGGCGGGTCTGGCCATTCCCGTACACAATATGAGCTTCAATCCTCTGCGTCTGAGCAAAACGGTGACAAACGGACTCGGCGGCAAGCCGAACGACGACGGATCGTACTACGTCGTCATCGGGGATGAAGTGACGTACTCCATTTGCTTCGATGACGGGGGTTACGACGTGACCGGGGTCTCCCTCGTGGACAAGCTACCCGCCGAACTGACGTTCGTCAGCGCCACCGGCCACGGTACGTTCGGCCGGTACGACGCCGCCACGCACACGTACAGATGGGACAATCCTTCCCTGACGCGGGGCGCCACGACGTGCCTGGAGTTGGTCTGCAGGCTGCTGTCGAACACAGCGGTCGGGCAGGTCGTCACCAACCGCGTGACGATCGACAGCGACCAGACCCCGCCGGCGACGGTCGGCGTTGGCGCCATCGCCACCAAGGCGACCTACAATCCGCTCCACTTCACGATGGCGGCGCTCTCTTCCGAGGCTATCGTGGGCGATGGGTCGGTCGTGTACGTCAAGCCGGACGGTGAGGTGACGTACCGTATCCACTTCGACAACCTGGACAACAGCCAGGCCGTGGACAACGTCGTGATCGTGGATGCCCTGCCGGAACAGATGGAGTTTGTCAGCGCCACGGGCGACGGCGTCTACGGTACATACGCCCGCGCCACGCATACCTACACATGGACTTATCCGTTCCTGGCGGCTCGCGAAGCCGGCGCCGTGGATCTGGTCGCCCGAATGGCCGAGAATGTTCCGACGGGAGCGATCATCACGAACCAGGCCACGATCCGGAGCGATCAGACGCCGCAGACGAGCGCAAGGGCGGATGTGACCGTTGCGTATACCCCGGTGGAAATGACGAAGACCGTCGTCAGCCCGACGATTGAATTGGACGAGCGAGGCCGGCCTTGTGTGGGGGCAGGCCAGAAGGTCACCTATGCGATCCATCTCCGCAATCCCTTCCGCGATGTGGCCGTCACACAGGTGACGGTCGTGGACGAGCTGCCGCCCGAGATGATCTTCGTTACCGCCGATGGCGACAAGGACTTCGGGTCCTACGATGCGAAGACCCATGCGTACACATGGGTCCATCCGTTGCTCCCCGCGGGCGGCGAAATCCGCCTGGAGCTGGTGGCGCAGGTAAACGAAGGGGTCGCGGCCAAGACGGTCATCAGCAACGTGGCGACGGTCACGAGCAAGCAGGCGGCCCCCAGCCGGGCCCGCGCCGATGTCGCCGTCTGCACCGGCGCGATCCGGGCCCAGATGTTCCTCAAACCGACCTATGTCTGGCGCACCCAGTCCCCGACCACGGCGGACCTGATGGTCGTCGTGCATCTGCCCGACGGCTACGGCATGGAGAGGATCGTGAACGCGCCGCTCGTAATGACGCCGGGCAACGCGCAGTCCACCAGCCTGCGGATTTTCGGTTCCGCCACGCAAGGCAAAATCCTGTGCTTTTTCGACGCGGTCCCGCTCCTCAAGGCCACCCAGGGCTACGGCCAGTTCCCCATCCAGGTCACCGGCGCACTGACCGGGGGGCGCACCTTCGTCTGCAAGGGAACGATCTCGATTCTGAAGTTCGGAGGCCCGTAACCTATTGGATTGAAGGCACTTAGGGTCGGGCCGAGAGTCGGCCGGGCAGGCAGCGAAGAGCAGGGGCCGTTGCCGGTCCTTGCAGGGAATGAAAAACGGAGAGGGCGGGATTCAATCTGCCCTCTCTCTCCAAGACCCTGCAAAGGCTGTGTTTACAGCTTAACTCGTCACATGACAAAGACTTAGAATCTCTCGTTGACTTACTGTATTCGCCTCGTCAAAAGAATCTGTG